>JBMOIB010000082.1:0-13145 GCA_049317545.1 Caulobacterales bacterium
GGCGTGAAGCTCCGCGGCGACGGCACCGTCGATGACAACCAGCCCGGCGTCGCCAAGGCCAACGACGACCTCAACGCCGCCGGCGTGAAGCTCCGCGGCGACGGCACCGTCGATGACAACCAGCCCGGCGTCGCCAAGGCCAACGACGACCTCAACGCCGCCGGCGTGAAGCTCCGCGGCAACGGCACCGTCGATGACAACCAGCCCGGCGTCGCCAAGGCCAATGACGACCTCAACGCCGCCGGCGTGAAGCTCCGCGGCAATGGCACGGTCGACGACAACTCGCCGCGCGGCTGATTTGATCAACTGACGTACGTTCACCCCCGCGACGCTTGCCGTCGCGGGGGTTTTCGCGTTGTGGTCGCGCCCCGGCACGGTCAGCCTCTGCGCCGCGACTCTCGATGTGTTGCGCCGCAGGAAGGGCGCGGCCTATGAGGGGATGGCGCGCAGGCGGCGTTGGAGGTCGGCCCCATGCAAGAGGTTCATGACGTCGAGACCTACCGCGACTCCGGCTTTGCTGGCCGGTTGGGCTTTGGCGCCGCGCCGGCGCTCATCCTGATCGATCTCGTCCAGGCCTATCTGCTCGACGGTTCGCCGCTGCGCGCACCGATCGAACCCGCCGTCGCGGAATGCGCACGCCTCCTCGATGCGGCGCGAGCGGCCGCGATCCCAGTCGTCCACACTTGCGTTCGCTACGGCGCCGGCGGCGTCGACGGCGGGGTGTTTATGCGCAAAGTGCCGGCGCTAGCGCTGTTCGCCGCCGACGCCGATCCAATCTACGGCGCGTTCGCGCCCGATGTGCTGCCGCGCGACGGCGAGATCATTATCGTCAAGCAGTACGCCTCGGCATTTTTCGGCACGTCTCTCGCCTCGACGCTGACGGCTTTGCGGTGCGACAGCCTGATCATTGGCGGCGTATCGACCTCAGGTTGCGTCCGGGCGACCGCTCTCGACGCGTGCCAACACGGATTCCCCGCCGCCGTCGTACGCAACGCAGTCGCCGACCGCACCGAAGCGATCCACACCGCCAATCTGATCGACATCCAGGCGAAATATGCCGACGTCGTCGCATCGGCGGATGCGATCGAAGCGATCAAAAGAGCCGGGCGCGGCGCATGAACGCCGCCGTCAACCGGGCCTATGATTTCCTGCGCACGGGCATCCTGACGGGCGAGCTGCCGGCGGGATCGCGGCTGCGGGAGATCGAACTGGCGGAGCGGGCCGGTGTGAGCCGCACGCCGATCCGCGAGGCGATCCGCCGCCTCGGATCGGAGGGGCTGGTGAGAGTAGAGCCACGCTTCGGCGCCGTCGTGCGCGAATGGGGCTTGGACGAGATTGAGGACATTTTCTCGCTGCGCGCTGTGCTGGAATCGCGGGCGTCGGAACGAGCGGCGCGGTTTGCGACCACAGCCGACGTCGACGACCTCAAGCGTCTCGCCGACGCCATGGCGGGGTTGGCCGCCAGGCGGTCACCGGGCTATCGCGATGAGATCGGCATGTATAATGCGCAATTCCACGTCAAACTGATCGACATCGCCGCAAGCGAACGATTGCGGTCGATGGTCAGTCAGCTATTGGACATCCCCCTCAGCCTGCGCACGATCAGCCGCTACGACGACGACGCCCTAGCGCGCAGCCTCAACCACCATTTTGAAATCGTCGCGGCGGTGGGCCACAAGGACCCTGAATGGGCCGGAACCGTCATGAAGGCCCACGTTTTGGCCGCCTGGCGCGCCATTGCATCCGCGTCTGAGCGCTGACCGCTTAAAATGCAGGCGTTTCGACGTAAACGTTTTGACAACCGAATCAACCCAGCTTTGTATACATAGATGCGCGGTCGGGAGCCGCGCCTGCACGCGCGCGCGCGCCGTTCGAGGGGAGCGTCAATGAAGAGTTCTACGTTTTTGACCTGGGGTCTGTGCGGCGTCGCCGGCCTCGCGCTTCTGTCTGGAACCGCCGGCGCGCAGCCCGTAGCCGCCAACGCCGATCAGATCATCGTCACCGCGCGTCAGCGGGCCGAGGCGATCAAAGACGTTCCGATCGCGGTCAGCGCCTTCACGGCGAAGACGATCCAGGAAGCCGGCATCACGCGGCCGCAGGACTTCATCGCGCTGACGCCGAACGTCACTTTCATTCAGACGACGAACGTTGGTGAAAGCCAGGTCCACATCCGCGGCGTCATCCAGCCGCGCGACACCGAACCGCCGTTCGCCTACGTCGTCGACGGCGTCCAGATCCCGAACCCGAGCGCCTTCAACCAGGAACTCGTCGACATCCAGCAGATCGAAGTCGTCAAAGGCCCGATCGGCTCCATCTACGGTCGCAATGCCGTCGGCGGCGCGATCCTCGTTTCGACGAAAAAGCCGGGGCCGGAATTCGAAGGCCTGGGCAACGTCGGCTATGAGTTCGAGGGCAAGGAAAAGAAGATCGGCGGCTACGTCTCCGGGCCGCTCGCGGAAAAGCTGTTCGCCCGCCTCACCGTGAACTACACGGACCGCGACGGCTATTTCGACAACATCACCCGCAAGGAAAAAGAAGATCCTTTCAAGGAACTGGTCGTGCGCGGCCGCGCGGTCTGGGAGGTCGCCCCGAACGTCGAGGTCGATTTCAACGCCAATTACGGCAAGGTTGAAGGCTACGCTTTCAACTTCAATAATCAGTTCTCCGGCACGCCTGGATTCACGGGCGGCGTCGACACGCAGAACACCTCGATCCCATACGCGGGCAATCTGAAGAGCTTCAACGACCAGAAGCGCTACGGCGCCTCCGCCAAGCTGACCTGGAAAACCGATCCGGGCACGCTCTCGGCGTTCATCGCCTACAACAAGCTCGAAGAATCCATGGGCGGCGAAGGCGCAGCCGACTTGGCGCTGTTCGGCCTCCTCGGCCCGCCGAGCCCAACGGTCCCGGCTCCGTCGGCGTTCTTCACTAACCCGGCGCTGTTTGAAGGCTACGGCCCGACAAACCGCGACGGCTCGCAGTACCAAGAGCGCAACCAGGACGACACGTCGGTCGAAGTCCGCTTCACATCCAACGAAAGCGAGCGTTTCCGCTACATTCTCGGCGGCTATTACATCGACTTTCAGCGCGACATCCTGCTTCTGACAGGCGATTTCGGCACCGGCTCGAATATCCACCCTGCGCCGAGTCTGGCTGTCGGGCAGCCCGGCGTCGGCGGTACGGGCGGAGACAATTCCAACACCGCTTGGGCCCTGTTCGGACAAGTCGCCTACGACATCACGCCGAAGCTCGAAGCTTCAGCCGCGCTGCGCTTCGACAAAGAGGACCGTGAAAACGCCAATACCGTGCCGGGCGTCCGGCCGATCGGGTTCAAGCGGTCTTCGACGTTCGAGCAGACGCAGCCGCGCGTCTCTTTGCGCTACAAGGCGACCGACAACGCTACGCTCTATGCAACCTACGGCGAAGGGTTCCGCTCAGGCGGCTTTAACCCGCTCGGCTCGCGCGCTGCGATCATCGGGATCGACGGCGTCACCGGCACGACGGTTCAGGACGCCTTCCCGAAGGAAACGTCAAAATCGTTTGAGGTTGGCGCGAAATTTTCGGCGCTCGACGGCCGACTTTCGTTCAACGCCGCCGCGTTCCAGACGAAAGTCGACAACGCGCAATACTTCCAGTTCTTCCCCTTCTCGCTCAGCCGAGTCATCTCGATTGTGCAGGAAAACGAGATCCAGGGCGCGGAATTCGACTTCAACGCCAAGATCACGAAAAGCTTCTCCATCTTTGGCGGCGGCGGCGTGATCAATTCAGAGATCCAGCAGAACAAGGAATTGCCAGCGACCATCGGCAACAAGTTCCCGTTCACGCCTGAGAGCTCGTTCTCCCTCGGCGGCCAATACCGAACCGAAGTCGCGACTGGCACGGACTTCCTCGCCCGCCTGGAATGGACGCAAACCGGCGAGATGTTCTTCGATACGGAAAACACCCGCGGGACTGCGCGCGACGCGCTTTCTCTCGTGAACGCCCGTATCGGCCTGGACAGCACGAATTGGACCGCCACGCTTTGGTCACGCAACCTGCTCGATGAAAAGTACAACGTCGATGCGGTCGTGCTGAACGTGCCGCCGTCCTCGACGTTCAACTTCGTGACGAAGGGCACGCCGCGCACCATCGGCATTGAAGTCGCCTACAAGTTCTGAGCTGAGCCGCTCGGATCAGCGAAAAAGACGGGCGGCGCTGTACGGCGCCGCCCGTTCTTTTTTGCCGTGTCCTCATTCCGGTCGAGCGCCGCGAGAGCCGGGACAGGGTTTCAGCGTCGGCGCGAGGTCATGGATCGCCTCGCAGCGCTGTCCGGTACGACAAGGCGCTTCAGATGATCTTCGCCGCCTTCAGCGTCTCGAACTGGTCTTGCGAAAGTCCAGCGCGGTCGCGCCAGACATACTCGTTGTCCTCGCCGAGCGCGCGTCCGCTCCAGCGAATTTCGCACGGCGTATCGGAGAATTTCGGCGCAACGTTCTGCATCTTGATCGAGCCGAAATGCGGATGCGGCACGTCCACGATCGACTCGCGCGCGGCGAAATGCGGGTCCTCGAGCATTTCCGGCGCCCGATAGATCGGTCCGCACGGCACGCCCGCCTCGTCGCACGCCGCCTGGATCTCATCGCGCGTGCGCACCTTCGTCCATTCCGTGACGATCCCGTCGAGCTCGGCCTGATGCGCGCCACGCCCGTGATGGCCAGCGTATTTGGGCAGGTCGGCGAGTTCGGGCGCGCCCATCATGGCGCACAGCCTTTTGAACACGTTGTCCTGGTTGGCCGCGATGATCACCATGCCGTCGCTCGCGGCGTAGATGTTTGAAGGCGCGACATTTGCAAGCACCGAGCCGCTGCGTTCGCGGATATAGCCTGCGAGCTGATACTCCGGGATGAGGCTTTCCATCATCGCCAGAACCGATTCGTAGATCGAGGAATCGACCACTTGGCCGCGGCCTGTCTTGCGACGCGCTTCGAGCGCGGCGAGCGCGCCCATGCAGGCGTAACTCGCGGCGAGTGTGTCGCCGATCGAAATGCCAGCGCGCGAAGGCGCACGGTCCGGCTCGCCCATTACGTAGCGCAGCCCGCCAAACGCTTCGCCGACCGAAGCGTACCCTGCCTTTTGCGCATAGGGTCCGGTCTGGCCGTAGCCGGAGACGCGCAGATAGATCAGCCCAGGGTTGAGGGCGTGCAGCGCGTCGGGCCCAAGTCCCCATTTTTCCATCGTGCCGGGGCGGAAGTTCTCGAGCAGAATATCCGCCTTGGCGACCAGCGTTTTGAGCGCCGCCTGCCCTTCCGGTTTGCGCAAATCCAGCGTGGCGCAGCGCTTGTTGCGCGCCACCAGCGAAAACCATAGCGGATGGCCGTCCGCCTTGACCTGCCCCCACTCGCGCAGCGGATCGCCGACGCCGGGCGCTTCGATCTTGATCACTTCTGCGCCGTAGTCGGCAAGCAACTGGCCGCAGAATGGTCCCGCCAAAAGCACGCCCAACTCAATCACCGTCAATCCTGCGAGCGGGCCCTTGTTGGCCGCCGCGGTTTGTGGGCCGCTTGGCGCGGCGTGCGGGTCCGTGCTGGTGCTCATTTTCTCTCCGTCAAAGGCGTAAGACGCGCTTACACGCTAGACCCCAGGCAAGCCGCAACTGTATACAAATCATGCGAGCGTAACGAAACTTTTGTTCGCCGCGTCACGCTGCCGAAGGGGAGGCCATGCCGTACAGACTAGGTGTAGACGTCGGCGGGACGTTCACGGACCTGCTCCTTCTCGACGATGCGACCGGCCAAGCTTGGCGTGAAAAAGTGCCGTCGACGCCGCACGATCCTTCCGTGGCGGTTGTCTCCGGCGCCAAAACGATCTGCGGCAAGGCGCAGGTCTCGCCGAGCGATGTCGCGTTGTTCATGCATGGCACCACTGTCGCGACCAACACTGTGTTGACTGGCTCGGGCGCGCGGGTTGGCCTTGTCACCACGGACGGCTACCGGCAGGTCCTGCAAGTGGCCCGCTCCTTCGTTCCTGGCGGCCTCGCCGGCTGGATCATCTGGAACAAGCCCGCATTGATCGCGCCGCTGGAATGCACCGTCGAGGTGCGTGAGCGGATCGGCGCGGATGGCAAGGTCGTCTCGCCGCTTGACGAGGCCGACCTCCGCGCCAAGCTCACCGCCCTGAAATCGGAGGGCATCGAGGCGCTGACCATTTCGTTCGTGAACTCCTACCTCAACGACGCGCACGAACGCCGCGCCGGCGAAATCGCCCGCGAAGTCTTCCCGGACATCCCGGTGTCGCTGTCGGCCCGCGTGCTTCCGGAAATGTACGAATACGAGCGCGCTCTGACGACCTGCGCCAATTCCTACGTCCGTCCGCGCGTCGCCAATTACGTCCGCAATCTGAAGGCCGAGCTGGAAAACAGCGGCATGCGCGCGCGCATGAACCTGCTGCGGTCCGATTCCGGATTGATGACGTTCGAGAAGGCGCAGGAATCGCCGGTCAATCTGCTCATGTCTGGCCCGGCTGGCGGCGTCGCGGGCGCATCCTGGGTGTGCAAGCAATCGGGCTTCGGGAACCTTTTGACCGTTGACGTCGGCGGCACGTCCACGGACGTCGCGCTGATTGAAAAGGGTCTGCCGAAAGTCACGCGCGATACAGAGTGCGGCGATCTCAAGGTGCGCGCCACCTCGCTCGACATCCGCACGGTCGGGGCGGGCGGCGGCTCGATCGCGGCGGTCAATCCTCTCACCGGAGCGCTGCGCGTCGGCCCAGATTCGGCCGGCGCCGTGCCAGGCCCCGTCTGCTATTCCAAGGGCGGCGAAAAACCGACCGTCACTGACGCCAACGTCGTGCTCGGCTATCTGCCCGAGGAATTGCTGGGCGGCGCCATGAAGCTCGACCGCGCCGCCGCCGCCAAATCCGTGCAAACGATCGCTGACGCACTGGGCGTATCGCTGCAAGAAGCCGCCAAAGGCATCTACGACATCGTCAACGAGAACATGATGGGCGCTTTGCGCCTGATCTCCGTGCAACAGGGGTATGATCCGCGCGAATTCGCTCTCGTGGCGTTTGGCGGCGCCGGTCCGTTGCACGGCAACGCGCTGGGCAAGCTCCTGGGGTCCTGGCCGGTGATCATCCCCCCCTCGCCGGGCGTTTTGTGCGCCTTTGGCGACGCCACAACGCGCCTGCGCGCAGAGCGGGCGCGATCGCTGACGCGCACCTTCGCCGGCCTGACCGATGAAACGCTGCGTACAGTCCTTTCCGACCTCGCCGACGAAGTCCGCGCCGAACTCGTGTCCGAAGGCGTACCGGCGGGCGAACAGGACCTCGTTCTCGAAGCAGGCGTGCGCTATTCCGGCCAGGCCTTCGAAGTGACCCTGCCGGTGACGCTGGAGAGCTTCCAGAAGGGAGGCGGCCTTGCTGCGCTCGCCGCGGCGTTCGACGCCGAGCACGAGCGCGCCTTCACGTTCAAGCTCGACGTGGATCGTGAACTCGTCACATTGCGCGCCACTGCGCTCGGCAAGGCAGCGGCGGTGGAATACGGCGAACTGGAATCCCGCTCGAAGGGTGGAATGTGGCCGTTCGGCAAGAAGGCGTCCGGCGATCCGACCGACGCGATCATCCGAAAGCATCGTATGTGGGCCGACGGCAAGGAACACGACGCGCTGATTTATGACCGCGCCAAACTGCGCGCCGGCGACAAAGTGGCCGGCCCGGCGATCGTGTCGGAGATGGATTCCACCACAGTGATCCTCCCCGGTTACGCCGCCGAAGTGGACCGGTTCGGTCTTCTCCTCATCCGCCCCGTTTAAACCTCTTTCCGGGAGCAGTCCGATGCCCGCACGTATCGTCGAAACGAATGCAGCGGCCTTCGCGCCCAAGACCGTCGATCCGATCACGATCGACATCATCGAAAACGCCCTTCGCAACGCCCGCACCGAAATGGATGCGACGTTGTTCCGCACAGCGATGTCGCCGGGCATCCGCGAACAAGGCGACGCGTTCCCGCTGATCGCCGAGCGCGACGGCCGCATGATCGTCGGCCAGTTCGGCTCTTTCCTGCAGGGCTTCCTCAACAGCTACGACGGCGAGATCGAGGAAGGCGACGTAATCTGGCTCTCGGATCCGTATTCGTGCGAAGGCGCGATCAGCCACGTGAACGACTGGCTCGTGATCATGCCGATCTTCCGCAGCGGGCGGGTGATCAGCTGGGCGCTGCATTTCGGGCACCAGACGGACGTTGGCGGCAAGGTGCCGGGTTCGCTGCCGACCGACGCCACCAACATCTACCAGGAGGGCGTGCGGATCCCGCCGGTGAAGCTCTACCGGAAGGGCGCGTTCCAGGACGATCTCTTAAAGCTCGTGTTGTCGAATACGCGGATGCCGGAATGGTGCCGCGCCGACCTGATCGCGATTGTCGCGTCGTGTCGTATCGCGGCGCGTCGCGTCAACGAGATCTGCGACCGCTTCGGCGACGACGTTTACGTCGCAACCTGCCGCGAACTCCTCGGCCGCAACCGCCGCGCGATGGCGCAGCTCATCCAAACGTCGATCTCCACCGAGAAGCTCACGTTCGAGGATTACATCTGCGACGACGGTCGCGGCTTTGGCCCCTACAAGATCAAAGCGACGATGTGGCGCGAAGGCGAGAAGGTCATCCTCGACTGGACCGGCACTGATCCGCAGTCAGAAAGCTCGATCAACTTCTACCTCAATGAAAACATGCTGAAGATGTTCTTCGGCGTGTACATGATCATGGTCTTCGACCCGCAGATCTTGTTCAACGACGGCTTCTACGATCTCGTCGAAGTGCGGATTCCGGACGGTTCCCTCCTTAAGCCGAAATTCCCCGCAGCGCTGTCGTGCCGGACGCACGCGCTTGGCCGCATCTTCGACGTGCTCGGCGCGTTGCTCGGCCAGCGGCAGCCGGAATTCCTCAATGCGGCCGGCTTCTCGTCGTCGCCGCACTTGATGCTTTCTGGCCGTTACCGTGAGACCGGCAAGTATTACCAGCTGTTCCAGATCGGCTTCGGCGGCATTCCAGGCCGTCCGTTCGGCGACGGCGCTGACGGCCATTCCCTGTGGCCCAACTTCACCAACGTGCCGAACGAATTCCTCGAAGCCTATTTCCCGCTGCGGATCGAGCGCTATGAGTCGATCCCCGACAGCGGCGGCGCCGGCAAGAACCGCGGCGGCAATGGCATTCGCATCTCCTACCGCTTCCTCGAGCCGGGCATTGTCGCGATCCACGACGATCGCTGGTTCATCAAGCCGTGGGGCGTCAACGGCGGCGATCCGGGCGAGCGGTCGCGCAAGATCCTGGTCCGCGCCGACGGCACGACGAAAGTGCTGCCGTCCAAATGCGACGACATCGCCGTGCAGCCGGGCGATCTGCTTCACTACGACACTTGGGGCGGCGGCGGCTGGGGCGACCCGCTCGAGCGCGACGCCGCGGCCGTTGGTCTCGACGTGCGCCGTGGACTCGTGACCGTCGAGGGCGCCAAACGCTACGGCGTCGTCAGTTCGGCGTCCGGCCAGGTCGACGCGGGCGCCACCGAGGCGCTCCGCGCCTCAATCCGTTCGCAGCGCCCGGCGCCGACCAGCGTGTTCAACCATGGTGGTTCGGTCGAACAATTGCGCGCCGCGTGCACAGCCGAAACGGGACTTCCTGCTCCGGTCGCTCCTGGCGGCCAAACGCCGCTGGCGGTTGCGGCGGAATAGTCTGAAGGAGCGGACATGGCCAATGGCAGGGTCGAGATCGTCGAGGTCGGCCCGCGCGACGGGCTGCAGAACGAACCGGGCGTGGTCGAGACGCGGGACAAGATCGCGTTGATCGAACGCGCCATTGCGCTTGGGGTGCGCCGGATCGAGGTCGCGAGCTTCGTTAATCCCAAGCGCGTGCCGCAGATGGCCGACGCCGAAGCCGTGATCGCAGGCGCGCCTGCCCGTCCGGGCCTGACGCGGATCGGCCTCGTGCTCAACCAGCGCGGCGCCGAGCGCGCACTCGCGACCGACGTCGAGGAACTCGGTGCGGTCGCGGTGGCCACCGACACGTTCGCCATTCGCAACCAGGGCCAGTCGAGCGACGAAAGCGTCGCCGTCGCGATCGAGATTGTAGCGATGGCGAAGGCCGCGGGTCGCTCGGCGCAAGTGACGCTGTCGGCGGCGTTCGGTTGTCCGTTCGAGGGCGAGGTCGATCCCGCCCGCATCGTCGCCATGGCGGCGCGCGTCGCCGAGGCCCGTCCACGCGAGATTGCACTGGCGGACACCATAGGCTGCGGCGTCCCCGCGCAGGTCACCGCGCTGGTCGCCCGCGTACGCTCCGTGATCGGCGACATCCCACTGCGCGCGCATTTCCACAACACCCGCAATACCGGGCTCGCCAATGCCTGGGCCGCCTACCTGGCCGGCGTAACGACTCTCGACGCCAGCCTCGGTGGTCTCGGCGGCTGCCCGTTCGCCCCCAAGGCCACCGGCAACATCCCGACCGAGGATCTCCTCTTTCTGCTTTCGCGCTCGGGCGTGGAAACCGGCCTCGATCTCGACGGCGCCATCGCGGCAGGCCAATGGCTCACTGACCTCATGGGACGGCCCCTGCCCGCCATGGTCAGCCGCGCAGGGTCCTTTCCGCCAGCCGTCGCCGCGGCCTGAAAGCGCTCCTCCGCGGCTTTGACTTTCGAAGGCGTCGGCCTGGCCTGCTCGCGGCGCATCCTCCCCAGGTTGATCCGCCCACCCTGCGCAAAACATATCTGACGCCATGCTTGCCGCCGCGAGGGCTTTCACGTTCTGGTCGGTCTGTGTAACCGTCGGTCTCGGCGCTGCGTCTTGCGTCTGACGCATGCAGCGGGACGCATGCCGCAAAAGGACGGGAAGCTGCAATGGAGCCTGGGCTCATCCTCGTTGCGCCAACCGCGCTGACGATTGCTCTGGCGATGGCTGCGCCGTTCGTCCAGGAGGACGCGGCCGTGATCGGCGCGGCGGCAGCGGCGGCCGCCGATCCTGGGCGTGCCTGGATATGGCTCTGCGCCTGCGCGGTCGGCCTGATCGCGAGCGATCTGTGGAAGTACTGGCTCGGCGTTCTGGCGCATCGCTCCCCGAGGCTGGCGCGTCTCGCCGCAAAGCCCCAAGTCGCTGCCGCGCGAACGACAGTCGTGCGTCGCTTGGGCGTCGCCTTGCTCATCGCCCGGTTCGTCCCGGGGACGCGAATTCCGCTCTACATTGCGGCCGGCTATGCGCGCGCTCCGTTTGCGAAGTTCGCCGCTTTCGTAGCCGCATCGGCCATCATCTATATCTTGCTTGCCTATGCGATCGCACGTGCGATCGGCGCGGCGATGATCGCGCAGGCTCATGGCCAGGCGGTCGGTATTCTGCTCGCGATAGCGGCGGCGGCCGGGATCGTCGTCTTCCTGGCGCGGCGACGGGCGCCGGCATGATCGAGTCTGCCTTCGCCGCTATCGGCTACGGCCTCATCGCCTATTGCGCCATCGGCGCCCTGGTCGCGCTGCGCGCCGTGTCTGGAGGTCTCGCTCGGCTTGATCCACAGGCCGCTGCGGCGCCGTTGCGCGTGAAGCTCATGTGGGCGCCGGGGTTGATCGGGCTTTGGCCAATCGTCGCGCTCCGCCTCGCCGGGCGATCGCCGCCGGAGGACCGCGGATGACCCGCCAGCAAAGAGCCATCCATGCGGCGCTGTGGCCCGCGCTCGCCGTGGTGTTGGTCGTGATCGTCGCCGGCGGCTTCGCCGTGCGCGTTCAGACAGGCGAGGCCATCGCCGCTGCACGCCAGGCGGCGGAGAAGCGCTGATGGGCCACGCCTACAAAGTCGTTCAGTGGACGCCGTTCAAATCCCGCTTCGACGCGGTGCTCGCGGTCGCGCTCGGCGGCTTCATCGCAGCCTTCATCGGAGCCGCGACAATCGCTGCACCGATTGGCGAAACAACAAGCCCGGTTCAGCTTGCGCTGCGCGCGCTCGGCGCCGCCGCGTTCGCCGTATTGACGTTGATCCTCGCCATTGGTCCCGCCGCCCGTTTGTCGCGCCGGTTCACGCCTCTGCTTTATAACCGGCGCCACCTCGGTGTGACGTGCTTTGCGCTCGCGCTCGCGCATGCGGCGCTGGTCTTGGTTTGGTACCACGGGTTTTCGCACGCAAATCCGATCGTGTCGCTGTTCACGTCAAATCCCCGCTACCAGTCGATTGGCGGATTTCCCTTCGAGAGCTTGGGCGCGCTGGCGCTGATCGGGCTGTTCGTCATGGCGGCGACGAGCCACGACTTCTGGAACGCGCTGCTTGGCCCGTCCATGTGGAAGGCGATCCATATGGGCGTCTATCCCGCCTTCGCCCTCATCGCCGCGCATATCGTTCTGGGCGCAGTGCAAAGCGAACGCGGTTACGTCTACGCATTCGTCGTCGCAGCCAGTGCGTCCGCAATCGCTGCCTTGCACTTGATCGCCGGCGCCCGCGAACGGCGTAAAGATCGCGCTATCGTCATTGCCGCCAACGATTGGCTGCTCGTCGGTCCGGCGCGTTCGATACCTGATGGCCGTGCACGGATCATCACGCCCCCGATCGGCGAGCCGATCGCGGTTTTCCGCGATGGCGCGCGCATTCACGCCATTTCGAACCGTTGCCGCCACCAGGGCGGCCCGCTCGGCGAGGGCCGGATTATCGATGGGTGCGTGACGTGCCCCTGGCACGGGTTCCAGTACCGCCCAGAGGACGGCTGCTCACCGGCGCCCTATCGCGAACGCGTCGCGACCTATCGTACGCGGATCGAAGGCGATGACGTGTTTGTCGCCGCTAGCCCCGAACCACTGGGTGCTGAAACCCCGCCGACGCTCATCGGCGGCGCGTCATGAGCGACGACGAGTTCTTCATCGGCTGGAGCCCGAAGACGCCGCGATCAGATCGACGGTTCCTGTTGCGCGCGGGCCTTGGATTGACGGCAGGCGCCGCGGCCCTTGGCCTGGGTCTTGGGGCGCGCAGCCTCTCCCCCGGTCCTGGCGCATGGGACCAGGGCGAAGTTCGCACCTACACAGGCGTTTTGCGCCGCGCGCCCTATCCGATGCTGCGCTTTGTCGACGGAAGGGGCGTTGCGCGCAGTGCGCTGCTTGTCGGTTACGGCAAAGACGCACTCGAAATTCCCTCTGCAATCGTCGAGGGCGCGCAGGTGCGCG
>JBMOIB010000083.1:0-13145 GCA_049317545.1 Caulobacterales bacterium
CCGCGAAGGCGCCGCCGCAGATGAACAGGATGTTCGTCGTGTCGACCTGCAGGAATTCCTGCTGCGGGTGCTTGCGGCCGCCTTGCGGGGGAACGCTTGCGACCGTGCCTTCCATGATCTTCAAGAGCGCCTGCTGGACGCCCTCGCCCGACACGTCGCGCGTGATCGAGGGGTTGTCCGACTTGCGGCTGATCTTGTCGACTTCGTCGATGTAGACGATGCCGCGCTGCGCGCGCTCGACGTTGTAGTCGGCCGCCTGCAGCAGCTTCAGAATGATGTTCTCGACGTCCTCGCCGACGTAACCGGCTTCGGTGAGCGTCGTGGCGTCGGCCATGGTGAACGGCACGTCAATGATCCGCGCCAGCGTCTGTGCGAGCAGCGTCTTGCCGCACCCGGTCGGGCCGATCAGCAGGATGTTCGACTTGGCGAGTTCGACGTCCTGATTCTTCGCCGCATGGCTCAGGCGCTTGTAATGGTTGTGCACGGCGACGGAGAGGACGCGCTTGGCGTGCTCCTGGCCGATCACGTAATCGTCGAGCACGTCCTTGATCTCGCGCGGCGTCGGCACGCCCTCCTTGGACTTCACAAGCGAGGTCTTGTGCTCCTCGCGAATGATGTCCATGCAGAGCTCGACGCATTCATCGCAGATGAAAACCGTCGGTCCCGCGATGAGCTTGCGCACCTCGTGCTGGCTCTTGCCGCAGAACGAGCAATACAGGGTGTTCTTGGATTCACCCCCAGAATTGCTTTTGCTCATAGGTGCTCCTCGCCGGTCCGGGGCTTCCCCGGACCTGGGCGTCGACGGTGCAAAAAGAGCGCCGTGACCCCGATTCGCATCAGCCTAGACCGACGCTCGTTACCAATCCGTCCCAAATCACCGCAGATACGAGCATAGGACCGAGCCTGTCGCAAGCGACAGGCGAAAGCTCGTTGCGGCTTTCGCCGCCAAGGGCCGCTTGAATATCAGGCCGCGCCTTCGGCGACGTCGCGCTTTTCGTACACGCGATCGACCAAACCGAAGGCTTTCGCTTCCTCGGCGGTCATGAAGCTGTCCCGATCCAAGGTCTTTTCAACCTTCTCGTACGGCTGGCCGGTGTGCTTCACGTAGATTTCGTTCAAGCGCCGCTTGGTGGCGATGATGTCCTCGGCGTGGCGCTCGATGTCGCTCGCTTGGCCGCGGAACCCGCCTGACGGCTGGTGCACCATGACGCGGGCGTTGGGCAGCGCGATTCGCATCCCCTTTTCGCCCGCCGTGAGCAGCAGCGAGCCCATCGACGCGGCCTGACCGATGCACACGGTCGACACCGGCGAACGGATGTATTGCATGGTGTCGTAGATCGCGAGACCCGACGTCACGATGCCGCCCGGGCTATTGATATACATGGCGATTTCACGCTTTGGATTTTCCGATTCGAGCCACAGGAGCTGAGCGCACACAAGGCTCGCCAGGCCATCCTCGACCGGGCCGGTCATGAAGATGATCCGCTCCTTGAGCAGCCGCGAGAAAATGTCGAACGCGCGCTCCCCCCGGCTCGTCTGTTCGACGACCATGGGAACAAGGTTCATGTAACGCTCTAGCGGATCGAACATGCGGACGCTTTCCGGAATGGGGCCGGCCCCGTCCGGGCCGCCGTCAAGAAGGACATATTTGGCGCGTCGCCGAGCCGCGCAAGACCTTGTTGGTCCTACGCGACGCAACACCGCGACCGTTAATCGAACGTGAAGGCCGGCGAGAGCCGATTTCAGTCGGCCGTCAATTCCTCGCGGGTGACGGTTTTCTGCGTCACTTTGGCCAGTTCGAGGATGAAATCGACGACCTTCTCTTCGTATAGCGGCGCCCGGATCTGCGCCACGGCGCCGGGATTCTGCTGATAGAAGGTCACGACGTCGCGTTCGCGGCCCGGGAAGCGGCGCGCTTCAGCCTGGATCGCCGCGACCAATTCCTCGTTGCGGACCTCGACATTGCCGCGCCGGCCGATCTCGGCCAGCACGAGGCCGAGGCGCACGCGGCGCTCGGCGATCCGGCGATATTCGGCGCGCAATTCATCTTCGCTCTTGTCGGCGTCGTCGGAATCCAGCTGTCCGGCCTCGCGATCCTTCTCGATCTGGCCCCAGATGCCCGCGAATTCGGCTTCGACCATCGCCGTCGGCAATTCGAACGTATGGGCGGCGTCGAGCTGGTCGAACAGCGCGCGCTTGGCCTTCTGCCGCGACAGGGCAGCCAGGTCCTGGCCCAGGCGCTCCGACACGGCCGTGCGCAGCGCGGCCAGGTCGGGGAAGCCCATCGACGTCGCCAGCGCATCGTCGATCGCGATCTCGACCGGGGCGCGGACGTCCTTGACGGTCACGTCGAACGTCGCCGGCTTTCCCTTCAGATCCTCGACCGGGTAATCGTCCGGGAACGTCACGCTGATGGTCTGGGCATCGTCCTTAGAGAGGCCGACGAGCTGTTCTTCGAAGCCCGGAATGAAGCGCTTGTCGCCGATGACGATATTGGCGTTCTCAGCGGCGCCGCCGTCAAAAGCTTCGCCGTCGATCTTGCCCAGGAAATCGATCGTCAGCGCGTCGCCATCGGCCGCGGGGCCTTCCTTGGCGTCGAACCGGCGATTGGCCTTGGCGATTTCGGCGAGCGTCTCGTCGATCTGTTCGTCCGCGACCGGTGCAACCGGCTTTTCGATCTCGATCGTCGCCACGTCGATCGGATCGAACTCGGGCATCAGATCGACGGCCACTTTGAAGGCGAGATCTGCGGCGCCCTTCTCGACCTGGTCGAGATCGGATTCCAGTTCGAACGTCGGCTCGGAAGCGACGCGCAGTTCGCCGACCGTCTCTTTGGTGGATTTCTCGACCTGCTCGTTCACCACGTCGCGGAAAATCGCCGCGCCATAGACTTTACGGACATGGCTGACCGGCACTTTGCCCGTTCGGAAGCCCTTCAGCTGCAGCCGCGGCGCGGCCTCGGCGATCTTCGCGTCGACCTCGGCGCGCAGGTCCGCAACCGGAATAACGACGCGGAAAGTGCGGCGAAGGCCGTCCACCTGGGTTTCGATGCTGGGCATGTCCTGATCCTGAACGCGAATGCGGCTGCGCGCGGCGCCGCACCCAGGCGGCCCGCGCAAGCGCGGGCTTATGGCACGCTCGTTTGGGGCTGTCCACGCGAGGACATGGTCAACGGCGTGTGACCGGCGTCACCGCGCCCGATCCGGCCCCCGCCTAGGGTCGAGAGGTCGGGCGCACGGCGCGCCCCTGAACCGGAGAGCCGACCATGAACCGTCTGATGACCGATTATCTCGCCGCCGCCTGCCTGTTCGCCGCCTTCGGCCTGCCGTTCATGACGGGCGCCGCCCAGTTCCGCCCCAAGCCCGCGCCGGCGCGCGTTCCGGCCGCGCGCCGGCCGTTCACGACTCCAGTGCTCTGATCTCGCGGTTCGCCGCCCGCAGCCGCCCGGCAAGGTCGCGTGCGAGGTTCATGGTGAGCGTGCGCGCGAGCGAGGGATCCGACGCCATCGCCGCGCGCAGGTCCGCCATCGACAGGGAGAGGCACACGGTCGGCGCGTCAGCCATGACGTCGGCCGCGCGCACCACACCGTCGATCAGCGCCAGCTCGCCGATCGTCGCGCCAGGCCCGAGCGCGGCGATCCGCACCGAACGGGCGCCGCCCGCCCCTTCCGCGGTCAAGCGCACGCTCGCCGCGCCTTCGAGGATGGCGAAGACGCTGTCGGCGGGGTCGCCTTCGCGCACGATGAGCGCACCGGGCTCGAACCGGACGCGGCGCGCCCGGGCGTCGAGCGCCGAAAGCGTATGGGCGGGCAGGTTCTTGAACAGCGCCACCTCGCCCAGGCGCGCCGGCGTCCCGGCGAAGCGCGCCGCGTGGCGGGCGAGCAGCGCTTCCTCGCAGGCCTCCAGCGCCGCATCGCGATCGGCGAACACCGCCTCGGCCCCAACTGCGGCGCGCAGACCCGCCAGCGCCCCCGAAGGCTCGAGGTGGGCGAACCGCAGGCCGCCGCCGGTTTCGACGGCCTCGTTGGCGAACCGCGCTAGGAGCGTGACCGCGGCGGGATCGGCGTCGATCACCCGGCGGAAGTCCAAAATGACGTGCTCGGCCTCACGGCGCTCGTTCGCGGCCGCGCGCACCAGCCGTTCGGCGGCGGCGAAGAACAGCGCGCCCTGCGCCTCGATGATCCGAATCGCGCCGCCGATCGCGTCGAGCGCGGCGCGTTCGCTGAGCGACCATTGGCGTTTCGAGCGCACCGCGTCGCCGCGCAGAATGCTGCGCACGACATCTTCGCTGCGCGGGCGCGTCTTGAAGACGTGCAGACCGAAATCGTCGGCGAGTCGCTTGATGGCGGCGATCGCGCGCACGCTGTTGCCGACCCGGTCCAGCCGCGGCGAGAAGGCCGCGACGCCGAGTTGGCCCGGCACGATCGCGGCGATGGCGCCGGACACGCCGCTTTTGGCGGGAATGCCGACCTCGAACGACCATTGCCCGGCGTAATTGTACATGCCGCAGGAATTCATCACGCTGAGCACGTCAGGCGCGGAATCCGCCGAAATCGCCCGTTCCCCGGAGCGCGGATTGACGCCGCCATTGGCGAGGGTCGCCGCCATCAGGGCGAGGTCCTTGCACGTCACGAGCACCGAGCACTGGCTGAAATAGAGGTCGAGGATTTCCTCCGCATCGCCGTCGAGCATCTGGGCCTGACGCATCAGGGCGGCGATCGCGCGATTGCGTTGGCCGGTGTCGCGCTCGGAATGGAAGACCGTTTCGTCGATCTCAAGGCTGCGCCCGGCATAGCGGGAAAGGACATCCACCATCACCCGCCGACGCACCGCGTAGGTCGGCCCTTCGACGAGCGCCGAGACCGCAATCGCGCCAGCGTTGACCATCGGATTGAACGGCCGGTTGTTCTCCTCGTCGAGCAAGGTGGCGTTGAACGCCTGACCGGTCGGCTCCACCCCGACGTGGCGCAGCACCCGCTCGCGCCCGAGCGCGTCCAGGACGCACCCATAGAGGAACGGCTTGGAGACCGATTGGATCGTGAAAGCCTGATCGCCATCGCCGACCGCGTAGACCTCGCCGTCCGTGGTGGCGATCGCCAGCCCGAACCATTCCGGATCCGCCTTGCCCAATTCGGGAATGTAGTCGGCGACCGTGCCTTCGGTGAGGCTGCGGCAACTGGCGTGCAGGTCTTCGAGATAGGCTTCAAGCGCACTTGGGCGGGGGGACCGCGTCATGCCGGGGGCTCCGAGGGAAACGTCCCAAGGACCAAGCGCCGCGCCGGGCAAGCGCTCAATTCGGGCGGCCCCGATCGCCCGCGCTCGAGCCCCAGGCGCCCGCCAAACAGGCGCACCCGCCCGCATCGCGCGCATTTCGATGGTGCGGACGGCGGGAGTCGAACCCGCACGCCGTGAGGCGCTGGAACCTAAATCCAGTGCGTCTGCCAGTTCCGCCACGTCCGCAGGTCGTGCGGGACCGATCTAGGCCGTTTCGAGGGATGCGAAAAGGTCAGGAATTTGCGCCGGATCCTCGATCGCGCGCGCTTGCGCCCTACCATCGTTACGCAGGTCGCTGGGCGCACCTGACGCTAGGAGACGCCAACATGCGCACACGCCCCTATTCATCGCCATTGACCGCAAAGCCGCAAGGCGGCGGTGTGCGGGTGGTGCGCGTTCAGCCGTTCAGTTCGGCCCGTAAAGCCGGGCGGGCGGCCAACGACAATGCGACGACGCGCACCGCGCGGCGCAGAGGCGACGCCGTTCAGTCGTCGGCAAGCGACGTTGCAAGGCCGTCTTGACGCGAATCCAGAATGGCGGCGCGGCTCTGCGCCACTTCGACGGCCGCAAGCCGCCGCGCGCAGGCTGCAACGAAGGCCCGCGTGACGCCTAAGGTACGCTGCACCTGATCCCAGGTCCGCCCCTGATGCAGCAACCGCAGGACGGCCTGCTCGCCCAGCCGCGCGGAAGCGGGCGCGGGGCGCGATGCAACCCGCGGCGGCGTATGGCCGATGCGCGGCGCGCCTTGGAGTGAAAGCGAGCCTGCGCCGCCAGAGAGCACGCAGGACATCGCCTCCGCGTCGTCCGCGAACGCCATTCCGACGCCACGCCCATTCGCCGTGGCCGCCAAGCGCGTGCGCACACGACTCGGAGCGCCGTCGAGGTCGGCGCGCGCAGCGATGACGACAACGTCGCCTGCAGCGGCTTCGCCGAGCATTTCCATAAGATCAGGGCAGGCGCCGTTGGGCCCGGATTCGATGTGCAAGCGCACGAGCGCGCCCGAGGCGTCCTGCGCCACCGCCGCCGCCGCCGCACAGGCGTCGTCCAGGCGTCTGCCATAGACATGCACGACGCCGCTTGGGCCTTCCAAATGCGCACTGAAATCCGAGCTCGCCATGCGTCCCCCGTCCCGCCAAGACAATGCCGCCGCGGGCAGTGCGTTCAATTCGCCGTTGGTCGCAGGCGCCGAAATGCCGCGGCTGCGGGGCCAAAGCCGCACGCGCACGGGTCGACACGCCCGTAAATCGAGCGCCGCCCTGCAAAACCGGGCAGTGCAATTGTTTGGGAGAATGGTCGGGGCGGAGGGATTCGAACTCTCGACATCCAGCTCCCAAAGCTGGCGCTCTACCAGGCTGAGCTACACCCCGAAGACGATCACCTTACATGAGCGCCTCGATCGCGCCAACGCGTCGCGCGATCAATGCGGCGCGGCGAAGGTCGCGGCGGGCAGCAGGATCACCTGGCCGGGAAACGGCGGCTGATCGTTGATCAGGGAGCCGACGATCGCGGCGTCGCCGCTCGGGGCGAAGGCGATGTTGGTCACGTAGCGGAACGGCACCGGGATCACACGGCGCAGTTTCCCGTTCGGCGCGATCTGCAGCAGGCGCCCCTCGCCGTACACCGCCACGACGAGATCGCCATTCGGCGCCATCTCGAGACCATCGACGCCGGCCTCCGCGAAGCGCGGCGGCGGCGGCGGCGGCGCAATCTGATCGATGGCTGCGAACACCTCGCGATTGCGCAGAGATCCGTCGGCGGCGACGTCGTAGCGCAGCACCCGACGCGCCAAGTGTTCGTCCACATAGAGCTTCTGGGCGCGGCGATCGAACCAAATCCCGTTCGGGTACCAGAGCCCTTCCGCGACGGTCGTCACGGCCCCGTCCGGACCCAGCCGTTTCACATATCCCTGCGGGGCCGCGCGCTTCGAGAACGGCCCCGGATCGGAATAATAGACCCCGCCCTTGTCGTCGGCGATGCCGTCATTGGGATTGCCGACGGGACCCGCCGGCGCCGTCGCATCCGGCGCCCGGCCGAAATGGCGTCGCGTGACGCTGTCCTTGCCGACATAGGCGAAGCGTTCGCCGATGTGGCAGAAGATCAGTACGCCGTCCCCGTAGGTTGCGATCGCCGTCGGCCCGCAACCGGGCTCTGACCAAAAGGTCGTCTTGCGCCCCTGGACGATCTGCGACACGCGGTCCGCACCCATTTCGGCATAGAGCAGCCGACCATCGAGGTAGAAGGCGCCTTCCGGATAGGACGCATTCGGATCGAGCGTCGCCGGAGCGGCGCCGAGCGCCAAGGCCGCGGCGCAGGCGCCCAGAACCGCCCGCATGACGCCCGTCATGAGCACATCGCTTTGCGTTGCCGCGGCGTGTTCTTGTCGTTCGCCTTGTCGATCATCAGCGCCTTGTTGGCGGTCGGGAAGCCGTCGCGGAACGGCGCCGCCAGGAACGGGCGCCGCTCGGGGCGGCGGCTGCGCAGGATGTCGGGCAGCGGATGGCGGAACTTGTGTTTCGCCTGCAGGGCCTTGCCCACCGCGGTGATCTGGGCGTTGGTGCGCGCAGGGCCGTCATAGCCGACAAGGACGGTGTTGGCGTATTCGGTCGATGCGCCCGTCATGTAGGCGTCGACGTTCTGGAAGACGGCGCCGATCGTCGCCAGGAGATGATCGTAGAACAGCGTCGTCGGTTCGACGTTTTGCGCAACGACGCCGCCCGGCGCGAGTTTCGCCTTCACCTCGGAGAAGAATTCCACGGTGGTCAACGTCTCGGGCACCCAGGTGCCGCGATAGGCGTCGACCATGATGACGTCGAACTTTTCCTTCGCCGCGTTCACCGCCTTGCGGCCGTCGTCGACGAGGATGCGCAGCTTCGCGCTCTCGCGAACGCCGAAATGCTTTTTCGCCATGGCGACGACGCCCGGATCGATCTCTACGCCGGTGATGTCGAGTTCAGGCATGAAACGATTCAAGTACGAGATCGTCCGGCCGCCGCCGAGGCCGATCTCGAGCAGACGCTTGGGAGCCGGCGGATAGGCGAGCGCGGCGGTGATCGATCGGGTGTAGTCGACCGGCAGGAAGCTTGGATCGGAACTGTCGTAGACGCTTTCGACGAAGCGGCAGCGCCCGACCTTGAAGACCATCGAAATCAGATCGCCCTGCTTCTCGATCTCGATGTCATTGAACTCCGACGAGACGGAATCGATGATCTCCGGCCCGAAATAGCGCCCTTGCGCGCGACCTTGGCCGGCCCAAAGGAGCCCGAGGCCCGTCAACGCGAGGCCTGCGAGTTCGCGTCGCCGCAAGCCCTGAGAACGGCGATTGTTCATGATTTCACCTCGACGTCCCCTTCACGCGCCGCGTCTTGGCCGGCGGCGCCCCCACAAAGCCTGACATCATAGCGCTTTCGTGGCGGACCTAGCGCTTAGCCCCCCGCCGCGCCTAAAGCCGCTGGGCGATGTGGCGGCGGACGATGACCAGCACCCACAGGACCGACGACACCCCGAACGTGATCCATTGCACGATGATGTCGTCGGGCGTGTAGACGCTGGCGAAGGTTCCCGCGACCTGTTTGAACGGCCCCTGGAGCTCGACCATCTGCTCCAGCGCCTGCAGACTCGAGATGGTCGCGAGAAAGAGCCCGGAAAGCGCGACCGAGACGAAGAAGTCGAGTGGGAATTCGCGCAGGCGCACGCCGAATTTCTCGAGAATTTCCCGCTCCTCGGCGTAATAGCCGGCGCCGTCGACGCCACCCGGCCACACGGCCGATTTCGCTGGGCGGCCCAGGAACAGACCGCGCTTGGTCGGGATCGAGCCGATGAAGAAGCCGACCACGAAGACCGAGAGCACGACGCCCAGGACAATGGCGAGCGCGAGGACCGCGTCCTTCGCCTCGCCCTCGGGAATGGCGTTGTAGGCGTAGGTGAGGCCAGCGAGCGCCAAAGTTGGCAACGTGCCGCGTACGGACAATTGCGTGAGGTCGGACGCCTGCCAGTATTTGCGCTCGCGGTCGATGTGCTCGATCAGGCGGAAGCGCTCCGCATCGGCGATGTTCGGCGCCAGGTAGATCGCTTCGGAGAGCGCCGTGAGGCGGCGATAGGCGTGGCTCTTGATCTGCCAGCGCACCATCGGGCGGATGACCAGCGCGCCCGGGCCCAGTTCGCCGCGCCAGAGCCAGATCGCGGCGTACTTCACCCGCTTGGAGAACGGAATGATGTAGCGCCAGCGGACCTTGAACAGGCGCAGAACGAGAACGAGCAGATTGTACGGGATCAGGACGATTTCGACGAAGAGGCCGAAATAGGCGATCAGCACTTCCAGGGTGAACCGGAAGTACGGCCCAAGCGAGAACGCCGGCAGCCGCTGCGATTCCGTCGTGACGGTCCGATAGATCCCGATCAGCCGCGCGACATCCGCCTCGGCCCCCGCCAATTCCTGGCTCATGTTCCCACCCCCGCGGCGCGGCCCCCGAAACCGCACGCTCTTCACGGTAATTCAGGGGGCGGCAAAGGTACAGGCCGACGAAGCCGGACCCCGGGTCGCGCGGGCGCGCGCCCGGGGCGACGCGGTCGTCAGGCGATCTGACGCATCATCATGTCTTGCGAGCTCGCCATATTGAACAGGCCCTGCTCGCGCGCCTTGTTGATTTTCCCCCAATAGGCCTGGTCAGCCATCATGTGAGCATTGATCTTGTCGAGCGTTGCGAGATCCTCGCACTCTGTGAAGAACACCAAAGTCCCTGTCGGACCGCTCAGGCTTGACCAGCACACGGCGCGGCTGACGCCGGGCCACTTCTTGAGATGCGCGGTCATGTCCGCCGCGAACGCCATTGCGGCCTGCAAGTCGCCGCTCACCTGGATGCTTCTGCCGACGCCGATCATGGTCCACTCCCTTCCCGCGCACGCAAGCGCGCACGGGTCTTTCGCGCCCGCACATGCGGACGCGTTTCGTTTTCGCCAAAGGCGAAAAGCGCAATATCGATGTTCAAACAGGCAAGCGTCGCTGTGTTCCGCTCAGTCGCGGGCAACGTTATATTTTCTAGAGCACAAACGTCGCCTCAATCTCCGCTAGGGAAGGCAGACGATTGGATTAGGCTTTCGTTATTGATTATTGCTCATCGAAAGTAAAGGCGCGCTGTTGGTCATCGCGGGCGGCGCGACCGCTCTCCGCCCTTCCCCGGGTTGGCCGCAGGCCAAGTTCGGGGCCCATGAACACAGCGCATTCACGAAACGCCCGAGGTCATGGATCCCGGACTGCGCATTCCGCGCATCCGGGAAAGGGGGAAGGTGGGGCGCTGCCC
The DNA here is from genome assembly GCA_049317545.1 of Caulobacterales bacterium. Lineage (GTDB taxonomy): Bacteria > Pseudomonadota > Alphaproteobacteria > Caulobacterales > Aquidulcibacteraceae > REEB506. The sequence goes on from JBMOIB010000083.1 coordinate 10,571, forward strand.
ACCTCGTCATCCCCGACGGAGCGCGAAGCGCGGAGATCGGGGACCTCGTTCCAGGCGCGGAACAGGGTCCCCGCTCTCGCTTCGCTCGGCGGGGATGACGAGAAAGGCGCCTACGCCCGCGCAGCCTTGCGCTTTCTCGGCGTAGGCGCGTTGCGCGCGGCGCGGCGCTCTTCGTGGCGGCGCAGCGTTTCGGCGAGGTAGCGCCCGGTCCAGCTTTCCGGGACGCGCGCGACGTCCTCCGGCGTTCCCGAAGCGACGATGCGGCCGCCGCCGTCCCCGCCTTCGGGGCCGAGATCGAGGATCCAGTCGGCAGTTTTCACGACGTCGAGATTGTGCTCGATGACGACCACCGTATTGCCGGCGTCGACCAGTTCGTGGAGCACTTCGAGCAGGCGGCGGGTGTCCTCGAAGTGGAGGCCGGTGGTCGGCTCGTCGAGAATGTAGAGCGTGCGCCCGGTGGCGCGGCGCGCCAATTCCTTCGAGAGCTTCACGCGCTGGGCTTCGCCGCCGGACAGCGTCGTCGCCTGCTGGCCGACCTTGACGTAATCGAGGCCGACGCGCGTCAGCGTCTCCATCTTGTCGCGGATCGAGGGCACGGCGTGGAAGACCAGCGCGGCCTCCTCCACCGTCATGTCGAGCACGTCGGCGATCGACTTGCCCTTGAACAGGACCTCGAGCGTTTCGCGATTGTAGCGTTTGCCCTTGCAGGCGTCGCAGGTGACGTAGACGTCGGGAAGGAAGTGCATCTCGATCTTGATGACGCCGTCGCCCTGGCAGGCCTCGCAGCGCCCGCCCTTGACGTTGAAGGAGAACCGTCCGGGTCCGTAGCCGCGCGCCTTGCTTTCCGGCAGGCCGGCGTACCAATCGCGGATCGGCGTGAAGGCGCCGGTGTAGGTCGCCGGATTTGACCGCGGCGTGCGCCCGATCGGCGACTGGTCGATGTCGATGACCTTGTCGAAATGCTCGAGCCCTTCGATCGAATCGTACGGCGCCGGCGCTTCGGCCGCGCCGTTGATACGGCGCGCGGCCGCCTTGTAGAGCGTCTCGAGCGTGAGCGTCGACTTGCCGCCGCCGGAGACGCCGGTGACGCAGGTGAAGGTGCCGATCGGGATCTCGGCGGTGACGTTCTTCAGATTGTTGCCGCGCGCGCCGACGAGCTTCAGCATCTTGGTCTTCTGCGTCCAGCGGCGTTTCTCCGGGATCGGAATTTCCCGGGTTCCGCGCAGATAGGCGCCGGTGACGCTGTCGGGCGAGGCGATGATCGTCTTTGGCGGGCCCTCCGCGATCACCTGGCCGCCGTGGACGCCGGCGGCGGGGCCCATGTCGATGACGTGATCGGCGGTCAGGATCGCCTCTTCGTCGTGTTCAACGACGAGCACCGAATTGCCGAGATCGCGCAGGCGCTTCAGCGTTTCGAGCAGGCGGGTGTTGTCGCGCTGGTGCAGGCCGATCGAAGGTTCATCGAGCACGTACAGCACGCCCGTGAGGCCCGAGCCGATCTGCGAGGCGAGCCGGATGCGCTGGCTCTCGCCGCCCGACAGCGTGCCCGACGCACGCCCGAGCGAAAGGTAATCAAGCCCGACGTCGACCAGGAACCGCAGGCGGTCGTTGATCTCCTTGAGGATGCGCGCGGCGATCTCGCGGTCCTTGGGCTTCAAGGTCTCGTTCAACGCCGAGAACCATTCGCGCGCCGTGCGGATGGACATGGCCGTGGCGGTCGAGATGTCGAGCGCGTTGACCTTCACCGACAGGGCTTCCGGCTTAAGGCGTTGGCCTTTGCAGGTCGGGCACGGCGCGGCCGACTGGTACTTGCCGAGGTCTTCGCGCACCCAGGCCGAATCCGTCTCTTTCCAGCGCCGCGCGAGATTGGGGATCACGCCCTCGAACGCCTTCTTGGTTTCGTAGCGCCGCACGCCGTCGTCGTAGACGAACTGAATGACGTCCTTGGTCCCGTGCAGGATCGCCGCCTGGACCTCGGGCTTCAGCGTGCGCCACGGCTTCTGCATCGAGGCGCCGAAATGCTTGGCGATCGCCATCAATGTCTGGGTGTAGAGCGGCGACGGCCCCTTGGCCCACGGCGCGATCGCCTGCTCCTGCAGCGAACGATCCTTGTCCGGCACGACGAGGTCGGGATCGAATTCGTTCTGCTGACCGAGACCGTCGCAGGCCGGACAGGCGCCGGCCGGATTGTTGAACGAGAACAGACGCGGCTCGATTTCCGGAATCGTGAAGCCCGAGACAGGGCAAGCGAAACGCGCCGACAGCAGGATCCGATCGGGCGCGCCGCCGCCCTTGGGGGCATCGGCCAATTCCACGACGGCGATGCCGTCCGCGAGCTTCAGCGCCTGTTCGAGGCTGTCGGCCAGACGCGGCTCGATGCCAGCCTTCACGGCGATGCGATCGACCACCACATCGATGTCGTGCTTGAGCTTCTTGTCGAGCGCCGGCGCCTCTTCGAGCGTGTAGTATTCGCCGTCGATCTTGGCGCGCTGGTAGCCCTTCTTCAGGAGCTCGGCGAGTTCCTTCTTGTACTCGCCCTTCCGGTCCCGGACGATCGGCGCCAGCAGATAGGCCC
>JBMOIB010000084.1:0-13106 GCA_049317545.1 Caulobacterales bacterium
CGCCGTCGCTGGCTTTTGCGCGCCGCGCTGCATCTGGGCGCTGCTGGGCGTTTCGCCGGCGCGCGCGACGTCGAGCTCTATTAGGCCAACGGTCAGGTCTCGGCGCTGAAGGCCCGTTCGCCTGGACGCGGCGGCCGCGGCTTCAGCGCTTTGAACACGCCCACCCCGGTCATGATTGTCCGCTCGCCCACCCAGACACGCCCGCGCACAGTGAAGAGCCCATCCTCGCAGCCGACGATCTCGCCCGTGCCCTCCACCCAGTCGCCGAGATTGGCGCCTGAGACGAAGTCGCACATCAGGCGCACGGTCACCCACCAGTGCGACGCCTCAAAAGACACCGCGTGGCCAAACGCCATGTCCGCGAACGACATGAGCATGCCGCCGTGGGCGTTCTGCATGCCGTTGGTGTGGTGCTCCTCCACGAGGAAGGCGCGCGTGTACCAGCCGTTCTCGTACTTTTCATAGAGCGGCCCGATGGAGCGGCCGAAGCCGCGGGTCCAATTCATGACCTGGTAGCCCGGCGGCAGGTCGGTGCGGGCGTTGAAAGGAAGGCTGTCGCTCATGCGCCTTTATCCCGGCGTCGGCGGCGAGGTTCAAGCTGTGGATGACGCGCGGGCAGCATCGGGGCGCGCCCTTGTTCTGGAACCCGAGACTTGAAGCGCCGCCGCCGCGCTGAAACCAGATGCGCGCGTGAAATCGGGAGCGGCGTTTTGCGCCGCTCCCGATCGCGCCCCCCGCTCCCACTCCCGCTCAGCGGATGTAATAGGTCTGGTAGAGTTCGCCGTAATAATCGGACTTGTCGTAGAAGAGGCGCGTGAGCAGGCTTGTGGAGACTGCTTCGAGAACCACACCGCCGACGCGCGCATTGTGCTGGCGCAATTGGTCGATGGCTTCTTTGACGAGGTTTGCCGGCGTGCGCCCCCAGCGGGCGACGACGAGCACGCTGTCGGCCAGCGCGGCGAGCACGCGGGTGTCGGCGAGCGGCAGAACCGGCGCGGTGTCGAGGATAACGACATCGTATTTGGAACGCAGCGTTTCGATGAGCTGGCGCATCGCTTCGGATCCGAACAGGTCACGCGGCGTGAATTCCGCCTGCGCGAGCGGCACGACATCGGCGCCGGAACCCGGATCCTTGCGGATGACGTCCTGCAGCGTCGCCGTCTTGAACAGAACCTCGGTGAGGCCTTTTTCGACGTCGAGGCCCAGCGCATGCGTCGCCGAGCGGCGGCGCAAGTCGCAATCGACGAGCACGGTGCGCGACCCTGCGAGCGCGGAAATGCGCGCCAGGCCGAGCGACGTCGTGGTCTTGCCTTCGTCAGGCACCGAGGACGTGACCGCAAGCACCTTCAGACTGCGATCCGGATTGGCGAAGAAGACGCCTGCGCGGATGTTGCGCAAAGCCTCCCCAAAGGCCGAAACCGGACGTTTGAGGACGTAGTTCTCGGCCGCGACCAGTTCGCCGTCGACGATGCGGGTCGTCTTATCCAGGAACGGCACGGCGCCGAGGTAAGGCACGCCGAGGCGACGCGTCACGTCGTCGGCGGTGCGCAGACCTCGCTCAAGCAGCTCGATCAGAAACACGGCTACCGCACCGAGCGCCAGACCCAGAACCACGCCGATGGCGAGGTTCAAGGTGGTATTCGGCGACGACGGGCCAAGCGGAATGCCCGCGCGCGACTGGATGCGCGCATCCGGCTGCTCGATGCCGGACTGTTCGGCGATCTGCTTGAAGCGGTTCAGGAACGCTTCATAGAGCGTGCGCGAGGCCTCGGCTTCGCGTTCAAGCTCTCCCAGCTTCACTGCGCCGAGGTTGTTCTGAGACAGATTGGTGCGCTGGCCAGCGAGGCTGCCTTCGATCGAGACGACGCGCTGGCGGGCGATCGCCGCCTCGTTGCGGAGGTTGTCGACGATGAGGCGGATCTGCCGTTGCAGCTGCATTTCAAGGTCAGCCTGCTCCTTGGCGATGCGCTGCATGTCCGGGTGCTTGGGGCCGAGCTTGGTCGACAATTCGGCGCGTTCGCGGGCAAGATCAGCCTGGCGCTCGCGCAGCTGGCCGATGACGGGCGATGACAGAGCTTCGGCGGCCGATTCCGGCGAGCCGCCGGCGGCGACCGCATTTTCCACGCCGCGCAGACGCGCGGTGCGCTCGGCGAGCGCCGCGCGGCTCTGCACGAGCTCGAGGTTCAGCGAGGCGATCGCCTGTTCGGTCAGGGTCGATCCGGCTGCGGACAAAAGGCCGCTTTGCGTCCGGTAGATCTCGACTTCGCGCTCTTTACCGAGCACCTCGGCGCGCAGATCCGTGAGCCGCTTCGACAGCCATTCATTGGCGCGCGCGATCGTATCGTATTTCGTCTCGAGCTGCTGGGTCAGATAAAGCTCGGCATAGGCGTTGGCGATCCGCGCGGCCTTGTCAGGCTCGGGCAGAGTCACTGCGATCTCGATGATGTAGGTCAGGCCGAGGCGCGTGATCCGCGTTGAATTGAGCAGCGACGAGATCGCAATTTCGCGGGCCCGCGTCAGCGCGATGGCGGCCTCTGCAGCCGTCTGGCGCGGCTTGGCGCCGAAAGCGCCCGCAACGCGCGCGAGCATCCCCGGCCGCGGGGGAGGTGAAAAGGCGGGATCGGCCGTCAACTGCAGGTGGTCGACAACACGCCCCGCCAGCGCGCGCGATTGCAGGACCTGCGTCTCGGTTTCGACCGCGGAACTGTCCCCGCCCACGCCCGACACGACGCTTTCGACGTCAGCGAGTACGCGACTTTCGCGCACTTCGATCTGAATCTGCGCGACTGCCGTGTAGAGCTTGGTCGCCGTGAAGGTCGAGGCGGCGACAAGAAGAAACACGATTCCGGCCACGCCGGCGAACACCCAGATCCGACGGCGAAAGACGTCGATGAGGTGGCCAAGACCCAACTCGTCGTTTGGGTCTTGCTGCGCCGACATCAACGGCAACGCTGGTCGGGTTCCGCCGGTGTCGGCCATTTTATGCTGCTCCTTGGTGGCGCTCGCGCCTTGCATGGACCGCGCCAGTTTAGATCTTCAGCTGGAGACCGACGCCGAACCGGTTGACCGTGAAGTCCCGGTCGCGGAGCGCGCCGCTCGACTGGCTGTCGGTGTAATCATAATTCACCGAAACGCTGGCTTTGCGATTAATGAGGAAGGTCGCGCCGAGGCCCGCCTCCACGCGATCGTCGCTGCGGTCGAAGCCCTGGAAGTCGTAGGCGCCGGTCGCAACGCGACCGGTGAGGATGAGATCCCGGCGCAGCTCGTGATCGACCTGAACGCCGGCGTTCGTGGCCACCGCGGAGCCGACCGCATTGAGATCGGTTTCCTGCGCCTGACGCGACACGGTGAACGTCGCCGTCGTCAATTGCGTCGGGTACCATTGGACGCGACCGCGCACGCCGAGGCCGTCGACGGCGCCGACGGAGGCGGCGTCATAATCCTGGCGGAAGTACCCGATTGCGGCTTCGCCGCTCACCACGCGCGACAAGGACGTGCTGGCGCCGACGAGATAGGTCTGGCCGGTGCTGTCGCGGCGGGGAACCCCGGCGACCTGACGCTCGTAATTGCGCTCGTTGGCGACCGCTTCGGCGAACATCTGCGTGTCCGGAGACAGGGCATACTCGGCGCGGATCGTGCCGTAGTTTTCCTTTCGGTCGCGGGTCGACTGAACCAGCGTGCCGCCGCCGGCGAGCGGCACATCCTCGGCCTGGAGGTCAACGTGATCGAGCGTGCCGATCAGGCGCACGCGATTGAACGTCGCCGCGGCATAAACCGCTGCCCGCGCAACCTTGATGGTGGTGGGCTCAAGCGCAGTCGCACGCGCGTCGATCGCCGTGCGCGATTCCTTGTAGTCCTCATACGATCCGCGGACGCCCACATAAGAGTCGCGGCGCACGTCCAGCCGCCCGTCGGCCCGGAGATTGTAATTGGTGCGATCTTCCGAAGACGTGTCCTGGTATTTCGCGGTATCGGCGCCGGCCGAGAGACGCAGCGCGTGACGCGACCATTGGCTGTCGATGTCGACGCGGGGGCGCGCGGTATAGACGACGTCGCTCGTCTCGTTCCGCTCGGTGGCGAAGACGTTATCGTTCGTCTCGACGCCCAGATCGATCCGCGGGCGGATCATAAATGCGCCGGCGCGAATTCCGATGGCGTCGAAATCTGGCCGGGCGCGATCAAGAACCGCCACATTCGGCTGCGGCGCGGGGGCCTGCGCCATGGCGTTAATGGGAACCAGAGCCGCCGCGATGGCGAGCATGGACGCGGAGAGGAGGAGCCTTTTCATCTCAAATCGCCTTCATCTATACTCGGCCGAAAATGCGCCCGTCCGCCCGGCCGAGATCGACGGGGGAGAGCTTTTCGACGCCGATGCGAAAATCGCGCCAAACGTCCGTGAACTGATCTTTCTCTGATTACGCCGCTTTGGTGAACGAACTTCTCCGTCGCAGCGAGTTCATTCGCCGTCAGCGTCCTGGCGGCCCGACGCGAAACGCCATTAACCGTATATGCACTTACGCGCCGTCCCGTTTCAGGTCGAAATGACCTGGACGCCGTCGTCCTGGAGCCTGACCGCGGACAAGCGACCCGTGGCGTAGGCGCCGGTATCGAGCCCGATCCGACGTTCGTCATTGTGCACGCGTGTTTCGGGGGTATGTCCGTGAACGACCTTGAACCCAAGATGGCTTCGATCCTTGAGAAAGGACTCGCGGACCTGCAGGAGGTCGCGGACGTCCTGGTCCTCAAGGGCACGACCCGGTCGAACGCCGGCATGCACGAACAAATAGTCGCCCAGGCGCGCGGTTAGCTTGAGACCATCGAGAAATTCGTGATGCGAAGCCGGCATTGCATCACGCAACGCCTGCGCAGCGACCTCGAACTCGGCGTCCCCAGCATCCGCAGCCGGAGCAAGCGCGCCATAAGAAAACATCGTCTCGCCGCCGCCGATCGAAAGCCAGAAACGCCCGCTGGACGGGCGCTCGAGGAAGTTCAGCAGTGCGGCCTCATGATTGCCTATTAGGTAGATTGGTTCGTAGACGGAACGATCGATCCCAATGAGCGCATCGATGACGTCGCGCGATTGCAGCCCGCGATCGATGTAGTCGCCGATGAAAACGAGCATGGCCCTGCCCTCGTAACCACCTTGCGCCCGGTCCGTTTCGATCTTGGCGAGGAGCGCCTTCAGCAGGTCCGCCCGGCCGTGAATGTCGCCGACCGCATAGATGCGACGGCCCACCGGCGCGAACGCGGTTGGCGGTCGCGGCGTTGGCGACGGACGGCGGAAGGGTAAAGCGAAGCGCATCGGATGTCTAAATCGCCGCAGTGAGATGGAGCCCCGCCCCTTGCACGGAGCACGCCACCAGCGACGAGGCGCCCGGATCGGTCGCGTGCGCCGTTTTGATCCAAGCATGCCGACGAGCTCGTGGCCTCGTAGGTGGACGAAACTGAGACGATCGCCAGGCGCGACTTTCGGTGGAGGCGAGACCAAGCGAGCCGCCGGGCGGCGCCTAAGTTGCTTAGGGAGCCGCGAAGGCTCTGGCCGCCGGCGTAAGCTGGATGTCCGGGGTGGCATCTACGACCTGCGAGAGATTGCAATGAGCCCGAAGTCCGTATCCGGAGCAGTCGCCGTGGAGCTGAAAGCGCAAGCGTCGAAAAGCGGATCGGTTGGCATGGGCGACGATGCGCGCCGCCATCGAATCACCGATCGCGCCCTGATCCGTACGGTGAAGCGCGCCAATGGCGGCCTGAAGCGGGCGTTCGATGCGGCCGTCGCCGGCGCGGGTCTGGTCGCGCTGGCGCCGTTTCTCGCCGTCGTTTGGGCTCTAGTGAAGCTGTCCGATGGCGGCCCGGCCTTCTTCGGCCACGTTCGCGTTGGCCGCTACGGTCGTCCGTTCACATGCTGGAAGTTCCGCACCATGGTCCCGAACGGCGACGAGGTGCTCGCGCGGCATCTGACCGCCAACCCGGCCGCCGCGGAGGAATGGAAAGCCGCCCAGAAGCTCCGCAAGGATCCGCGCGTGACCGCGATCGGCGCCTTCCTGCGGATCACGAGCCTTGATGAGCTCCCGCAATTGTGGAACGTGCTTATCGGTGAAATGAGCCTCGTCGGCCCGCGTCCCGTTACACGTACAGAGCTTGAGCGCTATGCCAAGGATCGCAAATTCTACCTCCTCGTGCGCCCAGGCCTTACCGGACTTTGGCAAGTGAGCGGCCGCAATCGGACGAGCTACGCCCGTCGCGTCGCGCTCGACCGGCACTATGTCCAGACGTGGTCCTTCCTTGGCGACGTTCGAATCCTCCTGAAGACGGTCGTCGTCCTCGCCCGGCGCGACGGCTGCTGATCAACGCATGACCAGGATCGCCTACTTCGCCCACAACATCGAAGATGCGGCGATCCGGCGGCGCGCCGCGACCCTGCAAGCGATCGGCTGCGAAGTTACGACCTATTCGATGCGTCGCGGCGATGCGGTCGACACGCCCTGGGCGAACGTTGACCTCGGACGCACGCACGACGGCCAGTTCGCTCAGCGCCTCGCCGCCGCCGCCGCCGCCTTCCCGAAGCTTATGGCTCATCGCCTCGCTCTCCAAAGCGCGGACCTCTGGATCGCCCGAAACCTGGATATGGCGGCGCTCGCCGCCGGCGCGCGCGCCGCGACTGGCGCCCAGGCGCCACTGCTTTACGAATGCCTCGACATACATCGCTTCATGACCCGCAAAGACGCACTCGGCGCGGCGATGCGCGCCCTGGAAAACGGAGTCCTTTCAGCGAGCTCGGGAGTCGTGGTGAGTTCGTCCGGCTTCGTTGAGAATTATTTCGTTCCCCAGTTCGGCGCCGCTTCCAAAATGGTGCTCATCGAGAACCGTCTCGCCTATGGACTTGCCCTGCCGCCGCGTCCGCAGATGTTGGCCCCGCGCCCGGATCGCCCCTTGACGATCGGCTGGTTCGGCAATCTGCGTTGCCGCCGCTCGCTCGCCTTGATGCGTTCGATTTCACGTCTTCCGAATGTGCGTGTGGTGCTGCGCGGCTATCCGGCGCTGACCGAAATCCCGAATTTCGAGGCCCAGGTCGCCGCCGAGCCGGGCATGGCCTTCGGGGGACGCTACGCCTATCCCCACGGGCTCGCTGAAATCTACGGCGCCGTCGACCTCATCTGGGCCGGCGACTTCCACGACGCCGACGCCAATTCCGCCTGGCTCTTGCCAAACCGCCTTTACGAAGGCGGCTATTTTGGCGCGCCACCGATCGCACCCGCGGGCTCGCAGACCGGGCGCTGGCTTGCAGAGCACAATCTCGGCTTCGCGCTGGACGAACCTCTCGAAGAAACCCTTCCAGCCTTCATCGCATCAATGACAACCGAGCGGCTCCAGGACGCGCGACGCGCTCTTCTGGATGCGCCGCAGGCGCTCTTCCTCCAGTCCCGCGACGAGGCCGCGAGCGTCGTTGAGCGCTTCACGCGACGTGCGGTCGAGCCGACGCTCCAGGCCGCTTGAGCGAACCGGACCTCGCAACCGTTTCGATGAAGCCGATCGCCCAAGCATTGTGGATCACCGCGAGCGCTGCGCCAGCGCCCAGGCCGCACGGGGACCGGCGCAGAATGGCCGTGGCGATCGAGGCCAGGGCGAGCGCGCCAAGGTAGACGCCCGGCGCGGCGAGAGTAATCGGCGCGAGCGGCGCGAGCGCGAGCGCGCCGGCGAGACCAGCCAGATTGATCACCGGGATCATCTGGCGCAAGGCGGGGCTGCCGCCATGCTTGAGGAGCGTGCGCGCCCGGCCGGCGCCATAGTTTCTATATTGACGCCAAAGCGCCGCCACGGTCGCGCGCGGGTGGTAGATTTTGCGCACCCCCGCCTCCAGGAAAATTCGCCCCCCGGCGGCGTGCAAACGGCGATCGTATTCGGCGTCTTCATTGTGGGAAAACGTCTCGTCGTAGCCGCCAAGCTCGAGGAAGCGACGCATCCGGAATGCGGCATGATGGCCGTGATCGACGGCCCGGCTGACGCGCCCTCCACGGTGTGCGGCGCCGCCAGCGCCCAGTGGCGTATCGACGATCCAGGCCACCGCCCTCTGGAAACACGTCCCACCGACCGCATCCATCGCGACGACGAGTGAATCGACATCGCGCTGCAGCAGCGCCGTGGCGACGTCGAGCACATAAGTGGCCGGATATTCGGCGTGCGCGTCGCAGCGGACCAGGATGTCGGCATCCGCGCCGAATGCCGCGGCGGCCCGATTGATCGCTGCACTCTGCAGGCGTGCGGGATTGTCGATGAGCGCGATGTTCGGCTGCATGGCGGCGATCGCGGCGACCTTTTCGCGGGTGGAATCTGTCGACCCGCCGTCGGCGACGACGACTCGCACCGAACGCATGCGCGGATCGCCAGCGGTGAGCTGCGCCAGCACATGCGCGATGCAGTTGCCCTCGTTGAGGGTGGGAATGACCACGAGCACGCGCGCCGGATCAACAACGGCGTCCGGACGGACGCGCGGCGGGGCCGGCGCACGCGACCTCAAGCGTGCGATCCTCGCCAGCAGCGGCAATCGCATCAACGCCAAGGAGCCCGGGCGCCTCATCAGCGCACGAGCTGCGGCCTCCAAATCTCGGCGCTTCAGCGCTGCGATGGCGCGCATATAGGCGAGCCCGTCGAGGAAGGACCGCCGCCGCACGGCGAGCGCCGCGCCAGTCTCGCCGACGGAGAGGTGCGGATGCCGCGCAGCGAGATCGGCGTCGGCGGCGAGGAGCGCTTCTACGTCTTCTGGCCGCATTTCGCGGGAAATCGACCCTTCGCGCACCCCGTAGCGATATCCGATCGACGGATCGATGACGAAACGCGCGCCGGAGGCCAGGGCGGTCGCAACGAGAGCGAAGTCTTCGCCGATCCGCAGGCGCGCGTCGTAGCGGATTGCACGCGCTTCGAGGAACGCGCGCCGGAACATCGGCTTGAGGTAACCTGTCTGACGGGGCGGGCCGAACAGCACATTGGCGCGGAGGAAGGCGTCAAGACTAACCGCCTGCGGCCCGAGATCGGCCCGCAGGCTCAGGAACGGCTCGCCGGCGCCGGAGAGCTCCGCTTCCGGCGCGATCCGCAAATCATCGGCCACGATATCGGCCTGGGCGTCTGCCGCCACTGCGAGGAGCCGCTCCAAACGCCAAGGTTCCATAAGATCGTCGATGTCGAACACCGCAACGAAATCGCCGCGCGCCGCGTCGAGGCCGAGATTGCGCGCCGCCGCCGGCCCGCCATTGCGCGGCGAAGAGATCACGCGAACACGCGGGTCGATGCGCGCCAGATCGGTAAGGCGCGCAACGGTGTCGTCGCGCGAGGCGTCGTCGACGACGACCCATTCCCAATCTTCGATCGTCTGGCGCCGGACGCTGTCATAGGCGCGCGCGATGAAGCGGGCCGCGTCAAACGCAGGTGTGAGGATTGTGACGCGGGGGATCATGCCGCCTCTCCGCGCCGGAGGATTCTCGTTTCAACATCGCGCCACAATTGCCCGGCGAGATGTCCGGCGACTTCCGGGCCGGCGAAGAACGGGCGCGCAAAGCCGAGCGCATCACGTCCCTTCCACGCATCGATCACCCGACGCCATTGCAGCCGCTTGTCGGTCGATACGCGATGGCGCCGAACAGCGGCTCTCGCCGCGGCGTCGAGCTGAAAGTCCGAAAGGAGACGGTCGTCGACGTCGCGCAGCCGGGCGAGATCGTCGATTGAATGGCGCCCGCTCAGGGAGCCCGCCCGCACGACGCTGATGTAACCCTGCGCCGGCACGATCTGAAAGCGAGCGCCGCTCGCGAGCGCGCGCGCGTAGAGGTCATAGTCCTCTCCGAGCCGGATCCGTTCGTCGTACGCAAGGCCATGGCGCTGCAGGAACGCGCGGCGCATGACGGGTTTGAGAAAGCCCAGCTCACCGCGCGGCCGCGCCGGATCCGGTACATTCGCAAGAATGAAATCGGTAAACGAAAGGTCAACGGCCTTGGCGATGCCGGCCATCGGCGTCGCGGGGCTGTCCTCACGGCCCTCCTCGACGCGCAGCAAATCGTCGGCGACAAAATCGCACCCGTCCATGAGGGGCAGGAGCGCACGCAAGCGCCCAGGTCGAACGAAGTCGTCGGCGTCGAGAATGGTGGCGAACGGGGCCGAACTGGCCGCCAGCGCGGCGTTGCGCGCCGCAGACGGCCCCTGGTTGCGATCAAAGCGGATTAGATGGACGCGCGGAGAGCCCTGCGACGCCGCGCGGGCGCAGCCGAAGGTCTCGTCTTTCGAGCAATCGTCGACCACGACAATTTCGGAGGCTTCCGGATCAGCGAGCGCGCTCGCGATCGCCCGGGCGAGCGTCGCCGCCGCCTCGAAGGCCGCGATGATCACGGTGACGCTCATTGATCCTCCGCAGCGCGCACGGCAACGATGGCCGGCGACTCGCACAGTTTGGACCGCAGAGGGTTTCTGGAACGTGTGCCGGATTGGGGCGAATACGGATTAATCTCGACCCAGGGCAACCACGCCAAAGGTTAATCGCATATAAACGTCGCCGCCTGCGCGCCGACCAGGTGGCGCGCGCCTTGCACCCGATGCCGGCGAGACACCTATGGCTATGGCGCACCCCCTCATTTCCGTCGTCGTTCCCGCCTACAATGCGGGCCGCTGGATCGACCGCACGCTTGCGTCGATCCAGGGTCAGACGTGGCGCGAGATCGAGATCATCGTCGTCGACGACGGCTCATCCGACGACACCGTCGTCAGGGTCGAGCGCGCCGCCGCGGCCGATCGCCGGATCCGACTGGTCCGCCAGACCAATGCGGGGCCGGCCGTCGCCCGCAACCGGGGCCTGCGCGAATGCCGGGGCGTGTTCGTGGCGCCGGTGGACGCCGACGACCTTTGGGCGCCGGACAATCTCGCGCAGCAAGCCGCGGCTCTGATGGCGCGCCCCGACGCCGCCTTTGCGTTCGCCCGTTCCTTGTGGATCGATGCCGACGACCGCATTCTCGCCCCGCCCTCCGATGACAAGCCGCCTGTGTGCACGTACCAGGCGCTCCTCGAAGACAATTTCATCGGCAATGGCAGCGCCTGCGTCTTTCGACGCGCCGCGCTCGAGGCGATCGGCGGTTACGACGAGCGGTATTGCGGCGGCGGCGAAGATTGGTTGCTGACGCTGAAGCTGGCTGCGATGGCCGCTTTCGTCTGTGTACCCTCTTATCTCATCGGCTATCGGCAGAGCGCTGCGACCTTCTCCGCAACGCGGAGCGCGGAAATGTGCGACGCCCACGTGCGCATCGTCGCCGAAATGCAGCGCTCGGGACCGAAGCTGGCGGCGATCAGTTTCGCCCGCGCACGAACCCGCGGCCTCATCTGGTACCTCCCGCGGCTTCGGCGTTCGGGCAATTGGCGTGCTCTCCTGCACTATGCGTCGATTGCCTTCCTCGCCAATCCGTTCTGGTTCGAGGACGCCCGTGCCCGCCGCTTCGTTGCGGGCGCCGTAAGGCGTCGCCTCGGCGCGCCCGCGGCAACCCCAGCTTCATATGCGGGACCGGCGTTCCAAGTCTGCAGGCCGCTTGCGGCGGCAGCGCCGGCGACAGAGGGCGTCGCATGATGAGTACTGTCGCTCCGATCCAACTCTCCGAGATCGTCGTTTCCATCGATCAATCCGCACGGCTCGCGACGCCGCGGGGCATTGCACGGCTAGGTGTTTGGCGCACATGATGAACCTGACCGCTCCCTTGGGACCGCTTCTCGACGAGATCGCGCCCGCCCCAATTGGCCGAACGTCGATCGACCCGTCGGCGATCGTCGTCGCGTTTGGCGTCGACGGATCCTATGTGCCCCATCTCGCCGCGACCGTTGCATCCGTGCGCGCCGCAAGCCCTACCTCGCGGTTCCACTTCATCGTCGTCCATGAGGGCGTCGAGGCAGCGGCGCAGGCGCGTGTGGAAAAGATTGCGCCACGCGACGGCTTCACCTGGGCGCGCGTCGACGATGAAGAACTGCTGGCGATGACTGGCCGCGGCCATATCAGCCGCGCGACCTTCTTCCGTCTCGCCCTGCCGCGGATCGCCCCGGCGACGACGCAGCGCGTGCTCTATCTCGACAGCGACCTGATCGTCATGCGCGACGTTCAGGAGCTTTGGAAATGCGACATGCGCGGCGCGGCGCTGGCCGCAGTCTGCGATTCCGGCATGGACTGGAAACCGTTCGCCGCCGCCTGGAACCTGCCCGCGGCCCAGGGCCCCTATTTCAACGCCGGCGTGCTTTTGATCGATCTCGACCGGGTGCGGCGCGAGGGAACGTTCGATCGCGCAATCGACCTCCTGCGCGCCAACGCGTTGACCTACATGGACCAGGACGCGCTCAACATCGCCCATTGGGGACGCTGGCGCCCGCTAGATGCTGTCTGGAACGTTCAGCACACGATGCTGCTCGGCGGCGCTGCGCCTGATGTGCCGCGCGAGATGATGCCAGCGCCGTCGGCGCAGCCGGGCATCATTCACTACACCGGCCGCAACAAGCCCTGGCTCGTCGACGGCTACCATCCCTACGGCTGGCTCTATTGGCGCGCGCTGCGCCGGACCGACTTTTATCCGGACGTGGTGCGCGCCCATGGCGTCGGCCGTCTCGAACAGGCGCGCGTCTTCGCCCGCTATCTGGCGCACTGGCCGCGGCGCGCGCGCTGAAGACCGTCAGTCGACGTTCGATTTTGGAGCCCGGGCCCGCGCTTCGGCGTCTAGGCTCGTGGTGTCCCACGCCGGATCGATCCGCGCGCCTGTGAAGGTCTTCAGATCGCGCTTCATCAGGTCTTCGACCATGCCCTGGCGTCCGCGCACTGCCGCGCGGTAGGCGTCCATGTCGCCCCAATGTTTGGACATTTCCACCAGAAGCCGTTCGTCGTGGCGACGGAAAAGACCGCCGGCGCGGTTCGCGAAATGCGCCGGCTTGCCGAGGAGTTCGAGCGCCTTGACGCCAAGCTTTACGCCCCCCTCGAACGTCTCGCGCTCGACGCCGTGGACGTCGCGCCGCATGAGCTCATAGGCGTGGCCGCGGTCGTAGGCGCGCGCGAGCACCTTGAGGTGCGGGAAATGACGACGCGCCTGCTCGGCAAGTTCGAGCGCCTT
>JBMOIB010000085.1:0-12783 GCA_049317545.1 Caulobacterales bacterium
CCGAACGCGAGCCCCAGGAGCGGAAGGATCGAAAGCACGGCGAAGATCAAAGCGATGATCAGTTCGGGACGTGGTCCGCGCGCTTGGATCTGCGGGATGACGAACGCGAAGGCCGCGGCGGCGAGCGCTAGACCGCACACGAGCGCGATCGCCATCAGCAATGGCTTCAGCCGCGTCGTCAGCGCCTCCGCAGCCGGCTTGTCGCGCACGTCGCGAAAGGCCACCAGCGCCACCGGCAACGAAATCAGCAGAGGCAGGAGCGCCACCGCCATATAGCCCGCACGCCAGCCGAACTCGCTCGTCACCTGCTGCGCCAGGAGTTTCGCCAGTGCGCCGTAGAGGCCTGTCGCGATCAACGCCATGCCGAGCGCGACGCCGCGCTTCTCGAAGAACCAATTGTTGACGGCGCGGGTGAAGGTGATCGGGAGCGTTCCGGCGCCGGCGACCGCCATGAACGCCCAGGTAGCGACGAACAGGGGCAGCGAGCCCGTGTTGAGCCCCAGGAGAGCCAGCGAGAGCGAGAACATGACGATCGAGATGATCGCAACCCGGCGCACGCCCACCCGGTCGGCCAGGAACCCGATGATCGGGCTCATGATCAGCGCGCCGATCGTATAGACCGGCAAAGCGAGCATGATCTGCGCAGGGCTCAGGCCCAGCCCGCCCGCCTCAATCGGCTGCGACAGCGGGCCGACGAATACGCCGATCGTGTAGAACGGCAACGGCGACAGGCCGAGCCCGATCCCGATCGCGGCGGAGAACACCACGGGCCAACCCCGCTTGAATTCGCCTTCTGCGCGCGTCGCATCGTCGGCCATGTCGTTTCTCCACAGAGCGCCAGGGCCACTTTCGGGCCTTCGACAAAAGGGTATACCATCTCGTTTGCGGCGCCAGTACCGACGTCGCAGAAGGAGCGGGCGGGGTCGCCGGCCCTCCGGTTTTGGGCGCGCCCTGCCCACAGTTTCCGCATCGAACGTCAGTTCGCGATCGCCGCCCGCGCATCACTGGGGAGCGCCATGATCGAACTCTATTCCACGCCGACGGCGAACGGTCAGAAGTGCCACATCATGCTCGAAGAGACGGGCCTGCCCTACCGAGCCGAGGCGGTCGATCTTGTCGCCGGCGAGCACCGCAGCGCGCGTCTCCTGGCGATCAACCCGCTCGGAAAACTTCCCGCCATGATCGATCCGGACGGCCCAGGCGGCGCGCCGCTCGCCTTGGGCGAGTCCGGCGCAATCGTGCTCTACCTCATGCGCAAGACCGGGCAATTCGGCCCGAGCGGCCCGCGCGAGCAGGCGACCTTCGACTTCTGGTGCTACGCGGTCAATTCGAGCCTCGCCGCCGCGCTCGCAGCACATTTCTGGCACGCTCGCCTTGCGCCCGAACCCATCGAATGGGCGATCGACGCCTTCGCCGCAGCGGCCGGGCGAAGCCTTTCAGCATTCGACGCCCACCTGGCGCGCACACCTTACCTCGTGGGAGAGCGTTTCACCGCCGCCGATGCGCTGCTTTACCCGCACCTGGCGGTGAGCGCCGGACGCCTTCCCGGCGCGCTGTCGCCTTATCCGGCGCTTCAGGCCTATGTCGCACGCGTCGGCGCTCGCCCCGGAGTGCAGCGCGGTATGGCGGTTCTTCAGCCGCAGAACGCTTGAGCGTTGACCGCGCGCCCTGACGAAGTTGATATATCTTTCCTAGAACGACCGCTCGGAGCGCCGCCGTGTTCGAATTCCTCGCAGACCACGAGCTTTCGATCCTGCGGTGGCTGCATATCGTGGCCATGGTCTATTGGCTCGGCGGCGAGTGGGGCGTGTTTCAAACGTCCTACAAGGTCGTCAATCCGGCGCTCTCCTTCGACGAGCGCATGCGCCACATGGACACCGCCTATCGGATCGACATCCTCGCCCGCACCGGGATCATCTCGCTCCTCCCGCTCGGGTTGCATATGGGCCACCTCTGGGGCCTGCAACCGCTCGGCGGGCAATGGCTTGTCGGCATGTGGATCGTCTGGGCGCTCTGGATGGCGCTGACGTGGGGCGCGTTCGTCACGCGGGGCAAACCGATCTGGGCGACGCTGTCGGGCATCGAGGATTGGACGCGCTATCTCCTGATCCCGACGCTGATTGGCGTTGGCGTCGCGTCGATGCTTGGCTACGGACCGCTGACGGCGGATGAGGGCCAGCGCTGGTATTCCGCCAAAATGACGCTTTACGGCTGCGCCCTGATCATCGGCGTGATCCTGCGCCTCGTCATGCACGAGTGGCAGAAATCCTTTCGCATCCTGGCGGCCGGCCCGAACCTCGCGGTCGAAACGCAGCTGAAGCAATCGATCAATGTCGGCCGCGGCGTCGCCTACCTCTATTGGATCATCATCTTGAGCGTCGCCTTCCTCGGCGCCGTGAAGCCGTTTTGATGCGCGTGCGGCGCGCCTACGCCGACGGCGCTTTCGGGCAGATCCATTACCGGATCGCGCGGCCGGACAAGGATGCCGGGCGAACGCCCGTCGCATGCCTGCACATGAGCCCGAAATCCGGGCGCAGCTTCACTCGGGTGCTCGAAGCGCTCAGCGCCGACAGGATTGCGATGGCGCCGGACTATCCAGGCTATGGCGCCTCTGATCCGGCGCCGCCGGAGCCGCATGTTTCGATCGCCGATTACGCCCGTGCCGTATGGACGGCGGCGGATGCGGCGGGGCTTCAGGCCGTCGACCTCGTGGGCATTCACACCGGGTCCCTCGTAGCCGTGGAGTGCGCGCGCCAACAGCCCGGGCGCGCTCGGCGATTGGCGCTGATCTCGGCCCCGATCGCGACGCCCAACGAGCTTGCCGACTTTCGCGCCTTTTTCGCGCCCATTCCACTCGACGCCGCTGGCGCGCGGTTCAAGATCATGTGGGAGCGGATCGCCCAGTTCCGCGGCGATGACATGACCTTGGAGATGATGGCGCAATCCTTCTCCGACAATCTTCAAGGCGGCGAGGCTTACGAATGGGGACATCGCGCCGCGTTCAATTACATGGAGACGGATTTCGCAGCGGCGCTTCGCGCGCTTCCGCATCGGATCACCGTGTTCAATCCGTCCGACGAACTGAACGCCCAAACGGTTCGCGCCGCCGCGCTGCTGCG
The DNA here is from genome assembly GCA_049317545.1 of Caulobacterales bacterium. Classification (GTDB taxonomy): domain Bacteria; phylum Pseudomonadota; class Alphaproteobacteria; order Caulobacterales; family Aquidulcibacteraceae; genus REEB506. Next base: position 3,120 of record JBMOIB010000085.1, read on the forward strand.
GCCCGGCGCCGTTATCGAGAAGCCGAACTGGGGCCACGGTTTCCTCGAGGCGCGCGCCGATGAATTGGCCAGCGAACTGCGCGCGATTTTCGACTAGTTCGCGCGTTCACCGCGCCGGTGGGCCCGACGTGAGATGGTTGAGCTCGACGATGTGGCCGTCCGGATCGCGCAGCATGCTGACCGTCACATCGATGGGCGCCCCGCCGTCGCGGCCGGGATAGCGGCGCGGAGCCGGCGCGGAAAGAACGACGACGCCGGGAACGGCGGCCGCCATCGGAAAGCGGGTCTCAAGATCGGTCGCGTTGAAGAGAAGCACGATCTCGCCAGGAGCGAAGGCGGGCTTCGCCGCAGGCGGCGGCGCTTTCGGGCCGTCGAGGAATTGCCAGAGCCCGAGCATTCCGATGAAGCCGTCATTGGCCTTAAGAAGCACCAGGCGGGATCGATTGACGCCGTCGCCGCCCGCGCGTTCAAGCCGCGGCGAAGTGAGCTGAGCGTCATAGTCGATCGTCATGCCGAGCGCGTCGCGGTAAAGGGCAAGCGAGGCGTCCATGTCGCGCACAATCAGCGTGGTGCGGCGCAGGTCGATCGGATTGCGCTCAACGGGGGCTGTGGCCGGCGCCGCGTGCGCGCAGGCGGCGAGGCTTGCTGTGAGCATCGCGGCGGCGATGATCCCGAAGATCCTGCGAACGCCTGCGCTGGCCATGGCCTGCTCCTTCGTGATCGAGACAATTGATATATCATCTTGACCGCGCACGGGGCGATCAGTCCAGTGGCGATCCATGACAGGCTCAAGGAGGGCGACATGCGCGCGTTGATGGCGGGATTGGCGATGCTAGCGGCGGTTGCGGCGTCACCGGCGCAGGCGGCGGAGGGCCCACGCGGGCGCGCGACGCAGATTGATCTTTCGACGCCGCAGGGCGCTGTCGATGGACTGCGTCGCATCTGGTGCACCGAGAAGGACGCCGAGCCCGTCTATTGGTTCTGGCGCGGCGATGTCTACTCGCGGCGCGCTGGCGAGCCTGACAAATTGCTGTTCAAGGTCGAAGGCCTCAATACGCGCACCTGCGTGCGCCGCACCGATCCCGAGCGCGGTCCAGGCTTCCGCTCCGTTTCGCGCGAACTCCTGATCTATCTCGATCCGAAGACGGGCCAGCCGCTCGGCAAATGGACCAATCCCTGGACAGGTCAGGCGGTTGACGTGATGCACGTCGCCAACGACCCGGTGAACGCTGACTTTTACCTCAAGACGCGCACGGGCGAGCCGTTGAAATGGGAAGGATCGAGCATCGCCGGCCAGTTCTTCTGGACCGTGACCGTGCCGCTCTTTTATCCGAACCCGCTCGGCGGCGCCTACCAACCCGAGGTCGGTGGGATCTATCACGCCACCGAAATGTTCAATTTCATGGGCGATGACGCGGTCCTTCTCGATCGCCGCACGGTTCCGACCGACATCAAGGTCGGTTGGGTTCGCTTGTCGCAATGGCTGCCCTGGATGCGCATGGGCGACCGCGACGGCATGCTTTACTTCCACACCGCCGGCCGCAAGACGATCCGCTGGGAGGACGTTTCCGAACTCATGCGTCGCGAGGTTGAGCAGCGCTACCCTGCCTATCGGAATCCGCCGCCGCTTGATGATGCGCGTCCCAACATGACGAGCTGGAAGTATTACGACCTCGTCCGCAAAGGCGAGATCAAGGCCCCGGCGGGAAATTGAGCGCCGTGCGCGGCGTCTGCGCGTTGACGTTGGCGGCGGCGCTCGCATGCGCCCCGCCGGCGGCGGCCGAGGTCACCCCCGAAACGGCAGCTGCGCGCATTGTCGGAACCTACGACAACGCCGCCCAGATCGCCGCCGCCGATCCGGCGCTTCTGCGTCCGCCCGCGCCCGGTCATCCCTACGATTGGATCGACCTGCAGCACGCGCACTTTCACCGCGTCGACGCGCCCGCGATCGGCGCGGCCGTCCTTTATCTTGAATGGCGCGCCGGCGGCGCGGATGGGCCGATCAGCCGCCAGCGGATCTGGTCGTTCCGGATCGCCGAGAACGGCGCGACCGTCATGGACTTCTTCACGTTCCGCGCGCCGGAGCCGTTTGCAGGACGTGGCGCCGAAGCTGGCGCGTTCGGGGCGCTGAAGCCGGATGATCTCATCGGCTACGGACCAGTGTGCGCGCTCGCCGTCACCGACAACGCAGCTGGCGGTTTCGTTGCTGAAACGACCATCGATCGCTGCAGGATTGTCGCGCGCTCAGGACGCGCAATGGGGATCGCCGCGCGCGTCGTCGTTCGCGACGCGGCTTTGGAATATGCGGAAGCGGGTGTGCTCGAAGGCGGCGCCTATGCCTTCAAAGTTCCCGGCGCGGGCGCGTACGCGTTCCAGCGCAACGCGCGCTGATCATCGCCATACGAGTCCCCATGGCGCGGTGAGCCGCGCCATGGGGGTCGAGCTTACGAGCCGCCGAAGCGATACGTCAGGCTGGCGCCGATCTGACGACGGGGCGCAGCAAACACCAGCGGCGCAGCCACCGAAAAGTTCACCGAGTCGAAGAATCGAACGGCCGCGACCGGCGTGTCATCGTCGAAGACGTTGTCGGCGAACGCCTGCAGTCTCCAGCGGCCGCTTTCCACGCCGGCGCGCAGATCAACGACCGTCTTTTCGCCGAACGATTGGAGATTGTCGGCGCGGACATAGGACTTCGACTGGTACGAGAAATCCGCTCGTCCGAACGCGAACAATCCTTCAGCGACGGGGAATCTCACGTTCGGGCTGACCGTGAATTTGTGCTCCGGCACGTAAGGCAGCGATTTGCCGTCGAACACGGTGCGCGGTCGGCCGAGCGAGTCGGTGACGGCGTTGAGGCTGTCGTCGAGGAACTTCGTGTACTCGGCGTTCGTGTAGGCGTACGCCCCCGAAACGCTGAAGGCCTTGGTGAACTTGAACAGGCCGTCCAGTTCGAGACCGGTGACATTCGCCTCGCCGGCGTTGCAGGTGTAGGTGCGGTTGGTGGTCGCGCCGATGCCAGGATTTTGGCAGGCCGCCTGCTGGTCTTTCCAATCCACATAATAGGCCGACGCATTCAAACGCGCCCGTCCGTCGAGCCACTCGGTCTTCGCGCCGAGCTCGTAATTGACGCTGTATTCGGGATTGTAGGGGCGTTGCGCCGTCGTGATGTTCGACGCCGAATTGAAACCGCCGGTTTTGGCGCCGCGGGCGATCGTCCCATACAGCAGCGTGTCGTCCGAAAGCTTGTAATCGAGCGTCACCCGCGGCGTGACAAATTCGAACGTATTGCTGAGATTGAGCGCAAGCAGCGTCCCGAGCGGATTGGTGGCTCGCTGAGCATAGTCCTGTTCTTCGCGCTCATAGCGCACTTCGCCATTCACCGTCAGGCGCTCGGTCAGATCGTAACCGAGCGAACCGAAGACGGCGACGCTGCGGGTTTCGTTCTTGGTCTTGCCGAAGGCGAAGGTGTTGCGCGCCGCCGCCGTGACCGGCGAGAGGCTGCGGTTCAGGCTCGTGGTGTCGTTGCTGTAGTAGAAGGCCCCGAGGATCCAGTCGACCGGCCCTTCAGTCGTCGAGGTCAGACGCAGCTCCTGGCTGATGTCGACGAAGGATTCGTCGGCCGAAGACAGTCCGAACCTGCTTGAACCGGCCGCAATCGGCGGTCCGAAATTGAAGCACGGGCCCGGTTGGCAGAGCGTGTTGTCGCCGTCGAACGTGTAGTCGCCCGTGCGGTGGCTATAGCTCGTGACCGAGCGCGCGTTGAACGATTGGAAGTCATAGGAGAGATCGACGCTGCCGCGCACGATCTGCGACCGCTGGCCAAAATCGCCGATCTGCACGGCGTCGCGGACGGTGTTGACCAGAATGGCGTTCTCGCCAAGCGCGGGAACCTCGCCGACATAAAGCCGGTTGCGGGTTGTGCCGGGGCCGGCGACGTTGTTCGGGAAGGCGTTGGTGCGGACCACATTGGCCGCCGGCTGGCCAGAATCCTCGTCAGAGCCAGACAAGCGCAAGGTCGCCGTGAACCGATCGGTCGGCGCATACTCAACGGTGACGATGCCGCCGTAGGTGTCGACGAAGTCGACCTTGCCGCCGTCGATCGCGCTCTTATACCAGCCGTCGGACGAACGAACGAAACCGCCGACGCGGACCCGAACCGACTCCGAGATCGGCCCGGAGACGCTCGCCTGGGTCTTGAACAGGCCGTGCTCGCCGAACGTCGCCTCGACCTCGCCTTCGAACGCCTCGCTCGGGCGCTTGGTGATGTAATTGATCGCGCCGGCGAACGTGTTGCGTCCGTAAAGCGCCGATTGCGGGCCTTTGACGATTTCGACGCGTTCCAGATCATTGAGCTCGAGGTCGGCCGCGGCCTTTCCGCTCAGATAGATGCCGTCAAGGAAGACCCCGACGTTCAACTGGCCGAACGTCTGGGCCGCGCCCCGGATGATCGGCAGCTGGTTTTGCGCGCCGAACAGCGGCGTGTAGTTGAGGCCGGGCGCGAGCTTGGCGAGGTCGGAAAGCCGCTCGATCTTGGCGTCCTTGATCTCTTTGGCCGAGAAGGCGTCGATCGCCAGAGGCACGCGCTGCAGGTCTTCTTCCCGCTTACGGGCGGTCACCACGATATCGGCGTCGTCGCTGGCGGCGGCGGGCGCCTGCTGGGCGAACGCAACCTGGGGCATCGCCCCGCCGACCATGGCCGCTGCGGCAACGGCGCTGGTATACAAAACGCGACGATAGTTCATCCCGGATCTCCCCTGACGGGCCGTTTCACGACGGCGATCTGTCAGTCACAACCCTGGAAAGAACATACCAACTTTGCAAGCGAACGCGGAGCGCCCGCGATGCCGGACCGCAGCATTGACTGGCCGATGTGGTCACGAAAGCACAGGCTCAGGGTCCGCTGCGCCCGAATGCGCATCCAGAACGGGGTCAGCGGCGCGGCAATCCGAGGCAGCCGATGCTCATCGGCGCGATTGTCGTAAAGGGCGCTCATGCGCGGCCGGCTGGCCTCCGAGCCGCGCGCCAGGCGTTTGGAGACCCGCGCCGATCAGCAGCAGGAACATCGGTTCCCGCAAAGTTTCCTGCATGATGTTGAGCAGGTTCCGCCTCGCCGCCCGGGGCGTTTCATTGGGCCCGACGCGCGCCAAGGCGTCGCGGGCTTCGCCTTGCGACAATCCGGTGATCGAGGGGGGCGCCGCTCGGCTCAAACGACGGCGCCGAACAGACGGCCAATGCCGGCCGTCAGCGCCATGGCGATCGCGCCCCAGAAGGTCACCCGAACGATAGCTGTTCCAGCGTCTGCGCCGCCCGCACGCGCGCCCACCGCGCCAAGCAGCGCAAGGAACAGGAGGGACGCGATCGAAACCGCCGGAACGAGCACATTCAGCGGCGTCACGAATACCAAGCCGAGCGGAAGCGCTGCGCCAACAGAAAACGTCGCAGCCGACGTCAGCGCAGCCTGCACGGGGCGCGCAGCCGTCATGTCGGAAATGTGCAGTTCGTCGCGCGCATGCGCGGCCAACGCATCCCGCGCGGTCAGTTGATCCGCCACCTGCGCTGCGAGCGCCTGGTCAAGACCGCGCTTGACGTAGATGGCGATGAGTTCCTGGCGCTCTGCAGCCGGATCGTCCTTCAGCTCTTGCGCTTCACGGGCGAGATCGGCCGTTTCGGTGTCCGACTGCGAACTGACCGAGACATATTCGCCGGCCGCCATGGACATGGCGCCGGCGACCAGCCCTGCGGTCCCGGCAATGAGAATATCGCCGCGCGTCGCAGCGGCCGCCGCGACGCCGACGATCAGGCTCGCGGTGGAGACGATGCCGTCGTTGGCGCCGAGCACGGCGGCGCGCAGCCATCCAATGCGGTCGATCGCGTGGCGCTCGGCGTGGGCTTTCAAGCGACTCATGTGGAGGGTCCTTCTCGCGGCTGGAACTCGAGGATCAGTTCACGTCGCACTGGATCTGTCCGTATCGCGCCGGCATGCGCCGCCATGATCTTGGCGACGATCGAAAGGCCAAGCCCCGCGCCAGTGGCGCTGGCGTGGTCGGCCCGTCGCCCACGGTGCGCCAGCTCCGCCAGGCGTTCAGGAGAAAGCCCTGCGCCTTCATCGCGCACGGCGAGCCGCGCGCCCGGCCCGGCAATCAAAGTCACGGTCCCGCCCGGCGGCGTGACGCGCAGCGCATTGTCGACCAAGTTCCGCAAAGCCGCCGCGACCGCTTCGCGGTGCGCGAGGAACGACGCGCATTCGCGCGCCTCCAATGCGATGTTTCGCGAGGCCTTCAGCGCAAGCGGCGCAAACGCCGCGGCGAGCTCGGTCGCGATCGATCCGGGGTCGACCAATTCAAGCGGCGGCGCCGCCGCGGATTGTGCGTCAAGGCGCGCCAGCAGGAGCAGTTGATCGACAAGGCGGTTCAGCGCGGCCACGTCTTCGCGCAACGCTGCGATGCCTTCCCCGTCCAGCCGCTCCAACTCCAGGGAGAGGATCGTGAGCGGGGTCTTGAGTTCATGCGCGGCGTCCGACGCGAAGGCTTCCTGCGCCTGCGCAGCGGCGTCGAGGCGCTCAAGCAGGCGGTTTATAGCCGCGGCGAAAGGTTGTGCTTCGAGTGGAAAGCCAGAGAAATCTATCCGCACGCCACGCGGCGCCGTCTGCGCGGCGCGGTCGACGTCCGCGGCCGCGCTTGCGAGCGGGCGCAGGGCCATCTTGATCACCAATGATCCAGCCAAAGCCACCAGCCCGAGCAGCACGATGACCGGCGCCGCGACATGGTCAGCCACTTCATGCGCAAGCTGCGCTCCCGTCAGCGGCTCATCGGCGCCGACGACATATTCCAGCGCAACGAGCCCAAAAAGAACCACCGTGCCTACAAGCGCGACGAGGCCGAGCCCCAGCGCCAGGCGTCCGCGCAGCGAGCGTGAAAAGCTCTGCATGCGGATCATGCGCGATCTTCCAGGATATAGCCGACCCCGCGCACGGTATGGAGCATGCCTGAGGCTCCCGCCTCGTCGAGATGCCTGCGCAGGCGCGAAACCGCCGCCTCGACGGCGTTCGGCGTCACCTCATCATTGAACGAATAGAGCGCCGTCTCGATCGCCTCTCGCGAAACGACTGCGCCCGCGCGGCGTAGGAGAAGTTCCAGGAGGTCAAGTTCGCGGCGCGACAGGTCGAGCGGGGCGCCCGAAACCCAAGCCCGGCGCGCCGCGACGTCGAGGCTCAAGGGCCCCGACTGCAGCACCGGCGCCGCGCGCGGGCCCGGTCGTCGCATCAGCGCGCGAAGGCGTGCAGCGACCTCCTCAGCTGCAAACGGCTTGACGAGATAATCGTCGACGCCGGCGTCGAGGCCCGCAATGCGCGCATCCAGGGTCGCACGCGCCGTCAAAGCAAGGATCGGCGGCATGACCGCGCCTTTCTTGCGCCTGAGCCAGTCGAGCCCGTCGCCGTCGGGCAGTCCAAGATCGAGAACGACCGCTTCATAGTCGGCTGCGGCGAGCGCATCGTCGGCTGCGGCGAGGGTCGACGCGCGATCGCTGACGAAGCCGTGCTTCGCCAGCGCTTCGCTCAAGAGGGCTGCGATGCGCACGGCATCCTCAACGATCAGGATCCGCACGACTGCCTCTCAAGAAGGCCGATCAGTCCGCTCCCGTTGCTTCTCATGACCCTGTCCTTGCGCCTCAGTGTCGTGTCGCTTGCCGTCGCCGCGGACGTCGTCGCGATGAAGGATCGTTCCGGTCGCTGGATCAAGGACCACTTCGGTGGTGCGGCCGTCGGCCGCCCGCGCCCGCGTCTCAAGGCAGGCTTCCTCGCGCTCCCAGGCGCCGATCCGGGTCAGGCCGGCGCTCGCCAGGGCCCGAGCCAGTGCGGCTTCGTCGAGTTCGGCGCGGTCCGCGCGAGACTGACAGGAATAAGCATCGGACGCCAAAGCCGGCGGGCTGAAGAGGATGATCGCCGTCGCCGCAGCCGCCGCCAAGATCGGGAATTTTCGCATGTCGGTTTCCTTTCTGCTGGTGAAAGCGTGATTCAATCGTCGTCGCGTTCGGCGCCGCCTTGGCCGCCGGATTCGCCAGTCTCGCCGGCTTCAGCGCCTGCGTGGGGTGTGAACGCCTGCGGGTCGACGCGGGTCGCGCCGTAGGCGGCTGCGCCCACGGCAATTGCGGCCACAGGGATCGCAAGGCGCGCGGGCGGCGCCGCGTCATGGGCGTCGGGATAGCGATCCGCGTGCTTTTTGCCGGTCGCCATCGCAAGGATCAGATTGTCCTTGGCCAGATGCGACATCACGAGCACCGCAACGATGTGGACCGCGACGAGCCCCAGAAGCGCGTAGGCGATCGCTTCATGCGCCCCCTCGCCGCCTGTTGCGCCCGTGACGATCGTCGCGCCCGTAAGACCGAGCAGCGCAAGGACCGCCAACGCGCCGAGCGGATTGTGCCCGATCGACGGCTGCGCTCTGCCCTTCAGGAGTTCGCGCACGTGCGCGCCGATCCGCGAGGGTCGGATGAAATTGGCGAAGCGCGCATGCTCGCCGCCGACGAAGCCCCAAACCAGCCGGAAGACGATCAACATCGCCGCAAACCAGCCGATCGGAATATGCCACGCTGAAAGCGCGCTTTCCTCCTCCGACGACAGAAACGCAATCGCAACCGCGACCACCAAAAGCCAATGAAATAGGCGCACGCCGGGATCCCAGACTCGGATCAGGCGCGGCGACGGCTTGAAAGTTTCGGGCATCAGGGCCTCCTTATGGGCGCGGTTCTAGAAGATCCGTCTGACGGCAACCTGACGACCGCGCGACGCCTTCGGAGCCGGTCGAGGCGCTGCGCAAATGCTCGATTCCAGCTTGTCGCGTTGCAGTGGCGACGCCGTCAGGTCGTATGCAATGCGAACAAGCCGGACGCGTCTTTGCGGAAATCGATACCGTCGACGACGGCGTCGCCGCCGCCGACGGGACGCGTGACGTAGTTGACGTGAACGCTCGTCGCAGCGGCGAATTGCGGCATGCCGGCAATCGCACTGGTGATCGCATTGACGATGACGCGCGCTTGATCATTCCGCTCGCTATGCGAGCCGGCATTGAGCGGACCGTTCCTGATCGTCACCAGGAATTGCCCCGCACTAAAGGCGACGTCGACATTCGACGCCGCGAGCCCGGTACGCTCGACGACGCTCGCCTGTACGCCGCCGAGCGGCGCAGCATCTTCCATCGTCGTTTTCGGCGGGATCTGGTCCGGCGCCGCCGGTTTGGACGACGGCGTGCACGCGGTCATCGCCAAGCCGATCACAAGCGCGCTGGCCGCCTGCCGCGCGCCGCTCGCGCTCAGCGTCCCAGCGCGATGTCGGACCGCTCTTCTCGGCTGCATATCAAGGCGCGGCGGGCCAACGCGGCCGCCCGAATGGTCCATTGTCATGATCTGCTCTCGCGAACCGGTGCAGCAGCGGCCCAATGCCTCTACGATCCTCCAACGATTGAGCGCACGGTTAGGTTCCGGCGGCCGAGGCCGTTCGACGGGACTACGCCCGGACAACGGTCGCGGCGCATGCGGTCTAACGCTGAGGCGGGGCGCCACAATCGCAAGACTGCGACCTTGCGAGGCCAGCATGGCGTATCGCTAACGGTTCAAGAAAATGGCGCGCCCGAAGAGATTCGAACTCCTGACCCTCAGATTCGTAGTC
>JBMOIB010000086.1:0-12432 GCA_049317545.1 Caulobacterales bacterium
GGCGAAAAGCTTCCATCGCGATCCCCGTTGACGACCGTCTGGTTCGGCGTCGGTTCCAGCCGCCGGCCCCTAGCCGCCGCTTCAATCTGAGATGCGACCAGGCGGCCTCGACACTTGACGCTCCCCCGCGCAGCACGCCAACGCTTGTTGATGAAGATCCTCATCGTCGGATCCGGCGGGCGCGAGCACGCGCTGGGCTGGAAGCTGCGGCAAAGCCCGCTCGTCGAAGCCCTGATCGCAGCGCCGGGCAATCCGGGCCTCGCCGCATTGGGTCAGTGTTTCGACGTCAAAGCCGACGATGTGGCGGGCCTCACGGCGCTGGCGGTTGCGCAGGCGGTCGATCTCGTCGTGGCGGGACCGGAGGTGGCGCTCGCGGCGGGCCTCGCCGATGCGCTGCAAGAGGCGGGAATCGCCTGCTTCGGCCCATCCAAAGCGGCGGCCGAACTGGAAGCCTCCAAGGCCTTCACCAAAGACTTCTGCGCCCGCCACGCGATCCCGACGGCGGCGTTTCGGGTGTTCGACGACGCCGTGAGCGCCAAGGCGCATCTGGGCGAGCGCAGCCCGCCGTTCGTCATCAAGGCCGACGGCCTCGCCGCGGGCAAAGGCGTTGTGATCGCCCAGACCCGGCGGGAAGCCGACGCCGCGGTCGACGAAATCCTGTTCCTGAAAAAGTTCGGCACGGCAGGGCAAAGGATCGTCATCGAGGACTTCCTGCCCGGCGAGGAGGCGAGCTTCTTTGCGCTGTGCGACGGCCAAACGGCGATCCCGTTCGGCGCGGCGCAGGACCACAAGCGCGCGTTCGACGGGGACAAGGGGCCCAACACCGGCGGCATGGGCGCCTACTCCCCGGCGCCGATCGTGACGCCCGAGGTCGCCGACATTGTGATGCGTGACATCATCGGCCCAACCGTTCGCGGCCTCGCCGCCGAAGGCCGGCCGTTCCGCGGCGTCCTGTTCGCCGGGCTTATGGTGTCTCCCGATGGCCCCAAGCTCATCGAATACAACGTCCGGTTCGGCGACCCCGAGTGCCAAACCCTGATGCGCCGCATGACAAGCGACCTCGCGCCCCTGCTGCTCGCCTGCGCTACGGGCAAGCTGGCGCTGGCCGAGGCGCCGGAATTCGCGGCGGAGAGCGCCGCAGCGATCGTCATGGCGGCGCAGGGCTATCCCGACACGCCGCTTACCGGCTCGATCATCCGCGGCGTCGCCGACGCCGGCGCCGCCCCATCAGTCGTGGTGTTCCACGCCGGGACAAAGGCCGACAGCGACGGCGCTCTCCGCGCCGCGGGGGGGCGCGTGCTTAATGTCACAGCGACGGGTGCGACCCTCGCGGAGGCGGTCTCGCGCGCCTATGCCGGGGTCGACCGGATCGACTGGCCGGGCGGTTTCTGCCGGCGGGACATCGGTTGGCGCGGATTGACCTGAAGTCCGGCAGCCGCTGTGCCTGCCCGGCACATGCACAGCGCCAGGCGCGCCCCGCACGCGAACCGGTTTAAGCCGGCGCCCCGCGAGAGGCGAACCACAGCACCGACGAGGCGAGGCGAGGTCCGGCACGGCCCGTGCGTAGGCCCCGCCATGATCGGTGAAGATTCCTGCTGCGGCGCCACGCGCGCCATGCTCGCCTACGCCCGCGCTATGATGCGCGGCGAGGACACGCCCCGTCTCGGCAAGGACGGCCTCGGCGCCGCCGACCGGCTGTTCGTAACCAACCGGCGCGCGGACGACGGTCTCGACGTGATGGGCGATGGGCTCGACCTGTTGTTCGCCGCGCCAGATCGGACGGCCGACTTTGGCCGCCTGTTCAGCCCGCCGGAGCGGCGTCTAATCCTCGCGCTGCTCGACGCCGTGGCCATGGCCGGCGAGCCCGGCGTGATCCGCGCGCACGGGCTGAGCCGCGACAGCGCGCGCGTCGAGGTTGAACTCATGCTCAGCCCCCTGCCGGCATTCTGGAGCCGCGGGGATCGCTTCCTTGGCCACGCCGTCGCCATCACGCCCAGCGCGCCCGCGATTGCGACGCGCCTGACGATCAACACGATGCTGACGCCAGCGTCTTCAACGCCGCTGCGGCCGCGCCCTGCGCTTCGCCTCGTCGTTTCCAATTCCTGATCAGGCGGCGCGGGTCGCCTCGTCCTCGGCGATCGGCGCATCGTCCGGCGCGAGCGCCGCGCGCCCGAGGATCATGTCGGCCGCCTTCTCGGCCATCATGATGGTCGGCGCATTCGTGTTGCCGCCAATGAGGAGCGGCATCGCCGACGCATCGACAACCCGCAAACCTTCGACGCCGCGTACGCGAAGTTCGGCATCGAGAACCGCGCGGTCGTCGGCGCCCATCCGGCAGGTGCCTACGGGGTGATAGATCGTCTCGCCGGACGTGCGCACGAAGGCGTCGATCTCGGCGTCGGACGTCACGCCCGGCCCGGGACGCATTTCCGGCCCGCGATAATCGGCGAGGGCCGGCTGCTCAAGCACCTCACGAACAAGACGAACAGAATCCCGCATCGTGCGTCGGTCGAGTTCGGTCGCCAGATAATTGGGATCGATGATCGGATCCGCGAACGGATCGGCGCTCGCGAGGCGGACCTCGCCGCGGCTCTCGGGCCTCAATTGACAGGCGTGCACGGTGAAGCCGTCTTTTTCGACCGTAACGCGCGCATGATCCATCATGATCGCATTGACGAAGTGCAGCTGAATGTCAGGCCGATCGAGTTCGGGCCTCGTCTTCAGGAAGGCGCCGGCTTCGAGGTGATTGTAGCGACCGAGCCCCTGCTTGCGCAGCATGTAGTTGAGACCGACGACCGGCTTGCGCCACCCACGCTGGCCTGAATAGGCCGTGATCGGCTGCGTGCATTCGCGGATCACGCAAACGTCGAGATGGTCCTGAAGATTCTTGCCGACGTCAGGGCTGTCGACAACGACGGGAATGCCGGCGGCGGCGAGCGCCGCCGCGGGGCCAACGCCGGACAGCATCAAGATTTGCGGGCTCTGGACCGCGCCAGCGCAAACGATCACCTCGCGCGCGGCGCGCACTTCTTGTGCGGGTTTGCCGCGACCCTGCGCGTATTGCACGCCGACCGCGCGGCCCTTCTCGATCAGCACTTTGGTCGTCATCGCCTCAGAAAGGACGGTCAGATTGGGGCGGGCGCCGACGATCGGGCGCAAATAGCCGGCGGACGCGCTCCACCGCTCGGAATCCTTGATGGTGAGCTGGTAAGGTCCAAACCCTTCCTGCTGGCGACCGTTGAAATCCTTCGTGTACGGATGACCGGCCTCGCGCCCCGCCTTGATGAAGGCGCGATAAAGGGGGTGCCCGGAGCGTGCGTGCGAAACCCACAAAGGCCCTTCGCCGCCGTGCCAGGAATCGTCGCCCGATTCGAGGGTCTCGGAGCGTTTGAAGTACGGCAGCACGTCGCGATATCCCCAGCCGGCGAGGCCGAGTTGGCGCCATTGGTCGTAATCGCGGGCGTGGCCGCGAATGTAGATCATGCCGTTGATCGAGGATGAGCCGCCCCAGCCCTTGCCGCGCGGCCACCATAGGCGGCGGCCGTCCATGTGCGCCTGCGGGGCCGTCTCGAAGCCCCAATTGTGAGGGCCTTTGGCCTTGAACAGTTCGCCCGCGCCGGCCGGCATTTTGATCAGAATGCTGTTGTCGCGCCCGCCCGCCTCAAGCAGGCAGACGCGCACGCTGGGATCGGCGCTCAGCCGGTTGGCGAGCACACAGCCTGCGCTCCCGGCCCCGACGATGACGTAATCGAAAACACCCGTCTCGCTCTGCACCGAATCCTCCCGACGCTCGCTGGCGTATCCCCATTGCAGCGGGGCGCTCCGGCGATGACAAGGCGGACGCAACGCGCGCGCGTCAAGACTTCCTTCACCAGCACAGCGTTAACGCTACGGTAGGAGTTGGCCCTTGCGTAACGCTCATGCCGCCGCGCTTGCGGCGCAAGTCGATTCAAATGCCCACGGCCCTGCCGAGCGTCGGCGCCATCGTCGGATTCGCGCCGGGATCGGGGCGCGCTTTCTTGCGGCCAACGAAGAGACGCCTTGTCGAACGATCGACGTCTCGTGCGGCGGCGCCTTGCTTGAGGCGGCCGACTGGCCGGCTGTCGGGGAGCGTCTGATCCTGGTGTCGCGCGAACTGGGCCGACTCCCAGGGGCCGTCGTGCGCCACGTCGCCGGCCACGGTCTGGGCGTCCGCTTCGATCTTACGCTGGTGAAGCGAGAGCGCCTGGCCGAAACACTCACATTGAAAGCCAATCCGCAGTTCTGCGAAGAACTCGACGAGGCGCCTCTCACGCGCCGATATGACGGCGCCGGGCGCACGGTTCTGGTCGAGACCGCAGACGGGCGCGGGTTCGAGTGCGAGGTCCTCGACTTTTCGCTTCTCGGCGTGGCGCTTCGAACGCAGAGGCTGCGTCCGCCGCTCGGCGCTTGGGTCAAAGTCGGCGCAACCTATGGTCGCGTCGCACGCTTTATTGATGGCGGGTTCGCCGTCGATTTCGGCCCGCGCAACGCGACGACGGGTGCGCCGGTCCGCGGGCCGTTCGACTAGGGCGCTAGGCGCCGGACCATTTCGGTTTGCGCTTCTGCGCAAAGGCGAGCGGACCCTCGATCAAATCGGCGCTGCGGAACATCGCCGCGATGGCCGGATATTTGTTCTGCCCACGGATGGCGTCGGCGACGTTGGCTTCATTAAGCCCGGACATCACCGCTTGCTTCGATGCGCGGATCGACATCGGCGAGCATTCCAGGATCAGATCGGCCCATCGTTTCGCAGCCGCCATGAGGTCTGCGGGCGCTACGACCTCATTGACGAACCCGAGCGTCTGCCCTTCCGCTGCGGAAACACGGCGACCGGTGAGGATCATGCCCATCGCCTGCTTGAGCCCGATCTGCCGCGGCAGACGGTGGAGCCCGCCGGCGAGCGCCGCCAGACCGACGCGCGGCTCCGGCAGCGCAAACGTCGCGGTGTCGGAGGCGATGATCAGATCGCAGGCCAGCGCGATTTCGAAGCCGCCGCCCATTGCGACGCCGTTAACGGCCGCAATGACCGGTTTGGCGAGGTCGAACCGCGAGGTCAGCCCCGCAAAGCCTGAATCCGGGACCGACATGGCGCCGCCGCTGGCTTGATACTTGAGATCATTCCCGGCGCAGAAGGCACGATCGCCCGCGCCGGTGAGGATCGCAACCCACGCCCCCGGATCCGCAGCGAAGTCGTCGAATACTTTAGCGAGTTCATGGTTCGCCGGCGGATGCAGCGCATTCATATTCTCCGGGCGATTAATGGTGATCGTCCAGACCGGGCCGTTTTTCTCTACGCTCGAAAATTCGGTCATTGCAGCTCCTCCCGAAAGGCCGCCACCGTAATCGGGCGCCGCGCCTGGCGCGAGTCTTGCTCGCCTCGCCCAGCGAACAAGCCTGCAAACGCGAGGGCGCCGAAGTGACACACTACGATCCCAAAGGTTTCCGCCCCGGCGAGCTGTGGTGGGTGGAGACGTCCGGAAAGCGGTATGGGCCGTTTGCGCCCGCGCGCATGGCCGACTTCGTCAGCGAAGGCCGGATCGCCGCCGATACGCTGGTGTGCCGTTCCGGCGAAGATTGGCGCGAAGCCCAGCATGTTCCATTCCTCGCTGCGGCGCTCGCCGAGCGGGAGCCGTCTATTGAAGACGAACACGAAACGTTCGAGGAGCCGCAGATCGCCATCGTCGTCTGGGCCAAAATCGCGAGCTTCGTCGAAAACGACTTCCTCGCCGCGCTCGTGGCGCTCGGGCCTTTGGTGCAGCTCGAACACGGCATGTGGATCGTGCGCACGACCAAGCCGATGTCGGAAGTCCGCACCCGTCTCGCCAGCGTTCTGACGACCTCGGATCGGATGTTCCTCAGCGCCGTGACCGATCGTTTGGTCGGCTGGCGCAATCTCGGCCCCACGACGGAAGCGCGTCTGCGCGATCTGTTTCGCGCGGTGGCGTCCCTCTCGCCTGCCAACGATTGATATCGTCCGACTACGGAGCGACGCGGCTCGGCGCCAGATCGCGCCGATAGCGACGCCAGTTCTCTACATAATGGAGCGCCGAACCGGCGATCACCTGAACTTGGCGCTCGTCAAGCGTGCGCGCAACCTGCGCCGGCGCGCCGGTCAGCAGCGACCGCTCCGGGAAGGCCTTGCGCTCGGTGACCAGCGCATGGGCGCCGACCAGCGATTCGCGTGCGATGACGGCGTAATTCAGCACTGTCGACTTGATACCGACCAGCGAATTGTCGCCGATGACGCACCCGTGCAGCATGGCCTGATGGCCGACCGTCACGTACGCCCCGATCGTCAGCGGCGCGCCCATGTCGGTGTGCAAAATGGACCCGTCCTGGATGTTGGAGTTTTCACCCACAACGATCGGCTCGTTGTCGCCGCGCAGCACTGCGCCGAACCAAATGGACGCGTTGCGTTTGAGGACGACGCGCCCGATCAGCACCGCGGTCGGGGCGACCCAAAAGGCATCGGGATCTTCGACCTCAAGATCGGCGTCGGCCAGTCGGTAGACGGTCATTCGTGACCCTTTCGCAAATGCAGCATCAATCTCGCGTTAACCGCAGTGGCGTAATCATAAAGCATCCGGCGCCCCTGGACGATCCGAGGTCGCCGCCCGAGAAGGGAGGGTGCGCGTGTCGCTCCACCTGCGGTCTTCACGCCGCTTTATCGGTCGAAGCGTCCCGGCTGCGGGTTCCGCAGCTCCGCCCCCTGGTTTTCATCGCCGTTCCTTGTACCGCCGTCGGCCCTTGGTCGGCGGCGTTTTTGCGTTGCATCCTTGAAGGAGACGACCATGGCCAAACGAGCGCTCAAAAGACAGACGTCGCGGACCGAGCCGAGCGAAGCTCGGGTTACGCGCGGCCGGCGCAATTTGCAGGTCGTTCAAGGCGGATGGGACCCGGCCGGAGAGGCGGCGCAGCCCGTCGATCGCGAGCAGACCTACCTGAAGACAATCAAGGCCAAGAGCAAAGGCCAAGAGGAACTGATGCGCGCGATCGACGAGCATCATCTCGTGATGGCGCTCGGACCGGCCGGCACGGGCAAAACGTATCTCGCGATCGCCAAAGCCGTTGAGGCGCTTGAGGCGGGCCGCGTTGGCCGCATCGTTCTATCGCGTCCCGCTGTCGAAGCCGGCGAATCGCTGGGCTATCTGCCTGGCGCGATGGAAGACAAGCTCGCGCCCTATCTGCGCCCGCTCTACGATGCGCTGTCCGATCGGCTGTCGCCGAAGCGGCTGAAGGCGATGATGGCGGAAGGCCTGATCGAGATCGCCCCGGTCGGCTTCATGCGCGGTCGCACGCTCAACAATGCTTTCGTCGTCATCGACGAAGCGCAGAATTGCACGTTCGGTCAGATCAAAATGCTGCTCACGCGGCTGGGATGGCACTCGACCATGGTCGTTACCGGCGACCCGGCTCAGACCGACCTTCTGCCGGAATTGTCGGGTCTCGCCGACGCCGCCAATCGCCTTGAGGAACTCAAGGACATCGCCGTGGTTCGCCTCGCCGACCGCGACATCGTTCGCCACCCGCTCGTCGCGAGTATGTTGACGGTCTTGTGACGCCTTAACCAATTGTTTACCCGCATTGGCCGATCATTGATCACCAACAACTGCGGACGAAAGGCGCGGCGGCCGGATCGAAAGATCAGGCCGCTTCGCTTCGTTGGATTGAAATGGATTGATCGGTCGGGCCGCTCGCAGATTCAGGCGACGGCGGAACGGCGGCGACGCGCGCAGATATCGTCGAGAAGGCGCAGCACGAGAGCGTCGTCCTGGTCGCGTGCAGCCGCTTCCAGGCGCGCCAGAACGTCGGGCGCGAGCCCCACCGTATCCGACGCGACTTCCAAGATGCCGGCAACGCCGCTTTGCGCGCCATGCTCGTCATCGTCGACCAGAGCTTCCGTCAACTTTTCGCCTGGGCGCGCGCCAACAACCGTAATTGGAACGTCGCGGCCTGGCGCCAAACCGAACGCATCGATCATGCGGCGGGCGAACTCGATGATGCGAATCGGATCGCCCATTTCCAGGACGAAGAGACCGCAGGCGCGCTCAACATCCGCGATGCCTAGCGCCGTCGCCCGCAACGTGAGCCGCACGGCTTCGTCCGAAGACATGAAGTAGCGTTCCATGTCCGGGTGGGTGATCGTGACCGGTCCGCCCCGCGCAATCTGTTCGGCGAAAATCGGCGCGACCGATCCGCTGGTGCCGAGCACATTGCCGAACCGAACCGTCACGAACCGGGCGCCGCCAGACGCGGCGCCGTCGTTGTCACGGCTGCGGACGTAGTCTTCGGCGAGACGCTTCGTCAGGCCCATGACGCTCGCGGGCTGAACGGCTTTGTCTGTTGAGATGAACGTCATCGCACGCACGCCGGCGGCGGCGCAGGCGTCGACGACGTTCCGGGTGCCGATCAAGTTGGTAAGGACGCCCTGGCTTGGATGCGCCTCGACCATGGGCACATGCTTCAGCGCCGCAGCGTGGAAAACGTAGCTCGGCTTGTCGCGGGCGATCGCCGTGAACACGTGGCGGCGGTCCCGCACGTCGAGAAGCAAAGCGCGCACGGGCGAGTTCGGCGCGATGTCGCGGATCCTGCGCTCGATCGAGAACAGGTTGTGCTCGCAATTGTCGACAAGCGTCAGGTGGGCGCATCCAGAACGCGCCAGCATTACAGCAATTTCGGACCCGATGCTGCCGCCGGCGCCTGTGACGAGAACGCGTTCGCCCTCCACCAACGCCGCACCGTCGAGGCAGGCCATCGGCACGGGATCGCGCCCGAGGAGCGTCTTGACGTTGACGGCGCCTGCATTGGCGCGCACGGCGCTCGGCAGATCGAGCCACTCGCCGGCGTCAGGCCTGCGCACGACGCGCCGACCGGCGCTCGCCAAACGCAGCAAAGATCCCAGAGTGATTGCGAGGTCTGCAAGCGGATCGAGCACGACCACAGTCGCGATCGAGTCCGGGTCACGCGCTGCGATCAGGTGTTCGGCGTCACGCGCCTGGCCGAGGACTTCGATGCCCAGGCCTTCGCCATCCCCGCAAACCAAGGCAGCGTGCAGCCGCGGCGATGCACCCGCCGCGATATGAGCCCGAAGGGTCTCAAACCGCCCAATTCCAATGGCCAAAGCATGCGTCCCGCTCATGCTACGATCCCGTCGCTCGAGCCCAACGTGCGCATTACGCGCATTTCAGACCCGCCCCTCGCTCGGTCGTTGTACACGCGCGACGCCAGGGTTGTCATGCCCGCTGACGCATGTGAAACGATTCGCGAAGTGTGCTGAATACTCCACACGAACACTTTCCGCCCACCTTTGGGCGTAGCGCTTAGGCGCTTAAATTGTGGGCAAGTCTAGCCGCGCCGCCAGGGCGGGCCGTTCTCGTCGAGTTTTTCCGCGATTTCCCGCAACGCTGTGCGGAATCTTTTCAACGAGCGAGGGCGATACGGCGGCTGCGAACGCATGGCGCGAACGGCGGCCACCTCGTGGAGCACGATCGCGGCGACGTCAACCGGGACCGTTTTTTGGCCCTTCGGCAGCGAGACGATGTTCCGCGGACGAATGCCAGACGGTCCATTGGGCGCCACCAGCTTTGCTAGCGGATCCAATTCTTCGCTCGTCAAAGAAGCCGCAAGCGGCGACCCATCCGAGCGATCGAACCGCATGCCGGCGCGCTCGGCGCCCTCGGCGATCCATTGCAGGCTGAAGTTCGCGAGCTTGGCGCCGGGGGCCCCGCCGCCGATGTCGCCGTGGGTGCCGGGAAACCAGCGCTGCTGATAGGGAAGATCAAGCGGCGCAACGCCTTTTGCGACGTGCGCTGCGTTCAACTCGTCCAGATTGGTCCACAGGGTCGGCGGAAACGCGAACCGCGCCTCGTCGATCGCACAGGCATGGCGTGCGGCTTTAACGTGCTGGCCAAGCGTCACGTCGTGGAACTCATACTTACGATTCATCCAGTCGGTGAAGAAGCCAAGACCGGACGGCAACCCGCGCTGACCGACCGTGTCGAAGAGACCTACGAAGGCGATCTCGATATCCGGCTTGGGGCCTGAACCATCGGGCCCGCCGCTTGCGGACTTGCCGAACTTATTGCGAAACGCGACGCAATCCGGGTGGTCGGCGGGCTTTCCAGTTCGATAGAGATCAAAGGCCGCCTTGCCTTGGTCCACGTGACGCCGCCGCAATACACCGCAGCGGCGGATCATCGCGCCGAGGCTTCGCGCCGAGAACGCGCCACGCGAATACCCAAAGATGTAGATTTCGTCGCCCGCCTGATAGTTCAGCGAAAGGCGAACATAGGTTTGGACGATGTCCTGCTCGAGCCCCTCGCCGAACAAGCCGCCCGCCAGGGCGCCAGAGGCGCTAGCCTTCAGGTCGTCTGCGGCGCCAACACCAGGCGTATACACAACGATCTGTTTGGCGCCGTCGGCAGATTCGTGATCGACGCTTCGAGCAAGCTTGGCGATATTGGTCGGCGCCTTCTGGTTCAGACGCGACCAGGTGCCATCCATGCAAACGGCGATGCGCTTCTTCATGCGCGATGTCCCCAAGTCGCCGCCCCCGCGACGACGGCGCACCATACCGGAGCGAACGTTGCGAAGCCAGACGCGGCTTTGACCCGGGACGCGTCCGGCGCCACCCTGGCGACAGGAGACGATGATGACCGCCATGGACGGCCTAGACGATGCCGAGCGCGAAGCGCCGGCGCGCCCGAAACTCGAGTACCCGTTTGCGGAGCCGCCCGAACTGGGGGCTGTCGTCGAGGTTGCGCCGGGCGTTTTGTGGGCGCGACTGCCGCTGCCGTTCGCCCTTAAGTGGATCAATGTCTGGCTGATCGAAGATGGGCCTGGCTGGGCGCTGGTCGACACGGGCGTCGGCACGGAGGTGTCGCGCGAGACTTGGCGCACGATTTTCGCCGGCCCGCTCGGCGGCCGTCCGATCACACGCGTCTTCGTTACGCACATGCATCCTGACCATCTGGGTCTCGCGGGATGGATCACGCGCAAGTTCGATTGCCCGCTCTGGATGACGAGGCTGGAATATGTGACCTGCCGTATGCTGGTCGCCGATACCGGCCGCGAGGCGCCGGATGACGGCGTGAGGTTTTACAAGGCGGCCGGCTGGGACGAAGACGCGCTCGACAGCTACCGGGTGAAGTTCGGCGGCTTTGGAAAAGCGGTCTCGCGCCTACCCGATTCCTATCGCCGGCTCAGTGACGGCGACGTGGTGCGTATTGGCGCGCATGATTGGCAGGTCGTGACGGGATGCGGGCACAGCCCGGAACACGCCTGCCTTTGGCAGCCGGACCTCAACCTGTTGATTTCCGGCGACCAAGTCTTGCCGCGCATCTCGTCAAACGTGTCGGTGTTTCCAACCGAGCCCGACGCCGATCCGCTTACGGATTGGCTTTCATCGTGCGCCAAACTCAAGGCGGCGCTGCCGGCCGAAACGCTTGTCCTGCCCTCGCACAACGAGCCCTTTTACGGCCTGCACGCACGGCTGGATAATCTGATCGAGGGCCACGAGCGGGCGCTTGCGCGCATCGAACGCCGCCTCGCCGTCGAGCCGCGCCGCGTTGTCGACTTATTCGGAGCGCTGTTTGCGCGCTCGATTGGTCCGGACGTGCTCGGCATGGCGACCGGCGAGACGCTCGCCCATTTGAATTGCCTCGTCGCGCGCGGGCGTGCGACGAGGCAAGCGGGACCGGACGGGGTTACGAGATACGCGCATGGCTGAAACGCCCAACTTGGAAGCGCGATCGAACACGGCGCTGCTCTGCCTCGTGATCGGATTTGCGCTGATGGGGCTGGCCTGGGCGCTTGGCTTTGGCGGGATCGCGGCGCTGGCGCTTTCCGGCGATGCGCCCGCCGCCATGGCCGGCGGCGTCGCAGCGACGATCATGGTGCCGCTCGCGGGTTTGGCGGGAATGGCGTTCGCCGGCGTCGGGATCATTTGGATCATCGTCCGGGTGATCGTCGATCAAAGCCGTGGCGATCGCTATTCCAAGAACATCCATCGCTGAGGGCGGCTCATGATCCTTTCGACCACGTTCGACGTCGCGGGACGCACGATCAGCGCCCACCTGGGCCTCGCGCGCGGCAATGTCGTCCGCTCGCGCTTCTTCGGCCGCAACATCGTCGCGAGCCTACGCATGATCGTGGGCGGCGAAATCCATGAATACACGAAGCTTCTCGCCGAGAGCCGGGAGCAGGCGCTTGACCGGATGATCGAAGATGCGCGCGGCCTCGGCGCCGACGCCATCATCGGGTTGCGTTTCGAAACCAACGACGCCGCCCAGGGACTGGCGACCGAGGTGCTCGCTTACGGAACCGCAGTGAAACTGGCCTAACCGCGCCAGGCCGACCTCACATCGAGTTTTCCCGGGTCGCCTTTTTGACCTTCCGGATCGCGCTGTCGCG
>JBMOIB010000087.1:0-12133 GCA_049317545.1 Caulobacterales bacterium
GGGAGACGACCTTCACGACGCTGTCGTCCATCGTCACTTCGATGCCGAGGCCGCCGTATTCGCCGCGCGTTTGGACCTGCATGTCCTTGAATTCGTCGGGCGCGAGATAGCTCGAGTGCGGATCGAGCGAGGTCAGCATGCCCTGGATGGCCGCTTGCATGACCTCGGAATCGTTCACCTCGGTCACGTATTCGGATTTCACTCGCACGAGCACGTCGGCGAACAGCTCGAGCTGACGGTATGTGTCGGAACGCGGCGTCGTGCTTTCTTGAGCCGACCAGGCCAGCGCTCCCACGCAGGCGGCGACCCCAACAACCGGCGCAACGACCCAACCAATCCGCATCTTCGTCACTCCCGCCGGCTTCCTGTCTGGAACCGGCCCGTCTCTCGGCGATCAGCTATACTCACACCCGTTCGGGGCTTAATTTCGTCTTTCGTCCAGCGATTTGCGGTGAGCGGTTTCCCATTTTTCCGCAATTCCAGGCCGAGCTGCGGATTGCCTTGCGGGGCAAGGGCCCCAAGACGGTCTCCGCGACGCACGACCTGACCCGTCGCTGCATGGATTCGATCCATTCCTGAAAGAACGAAAGCGTAACCACCCGGCGCGTCCAGGATCAAGACCTGGCCGTATGTTCTGAACAGTCCAGCGTAAGAGATTCGCCCATCGACCGGTGCGCGGACGACGGCGCCTGCTTTGGCGGCGAATATAACGCCAGATCGGTGGTCATCGATCCGCACGGCGGTTGCGGTCACCGGCGCGCGCCAGGTCGGGATCCCGGCGGTCGCTTTCGGCCGCGCATCCGCCTCGCGGCGTGCGACGTCCGCGGCGAATTTCAGGGCATGACTCTCGGCGCGCAAGGCCGAGATGGTTTGCGTCAGTGCGGCGAGGTCGGCGGCGAGCCCGCTGGCGCGGACCTGATCGTCGTCGACGAGCGCTTTGGCCGCCGCCGCCCGAGCGCCGAACCCGCCGGCCAAAGCGGCGAGCGCCGGGGCTGAGGCGAGATCGCTTGGCGCAGAAGCGCCGCGCGCCGATAGGCTGAGGCCGGCGAGGGCGCGTTCGAGGGCGTCGCGGTCGGCGCTCCACGCAACCTGGGCGCCTTGGCGCTGGGCGGCGGACGCGGCGATTCGGGCTTCCAGATCAAGTCGACGCGCCTGCGCCTCGCGGAGCGCAGCGTCTGCCGCCTTGGCCTGGGCCGCGGCGGTCCGCGCCGTGCGTTCCAGAGCTGCGGGCGAGACGGCGCCTGCTGACGCGGGCGCCGCGCAGGCTGCTGCGATCGCCAGCGCGAAGGCCGGAGCAAAAAGGGGGAGGGCGTGAAGCCGCATCGGCGCAACGCTAACCCGGCGCCTCTCAGAACCGCGTTAACCCGTAAGGTTAATCTTCACGGCCAAAGACTTAAGCTTAACGCGCGTAAGCGATTGCCCGATCAGTCGCGATGATAGGGGCCGCCGGTTTCGATCGTGATGGCGCGATAAATCTGCTCTGCGAGCATGACCCGGACGAGGCGGTGCGGCCACGTCTGGGGGCCAAAGGCCAGCACCGCGTCGGCGCTCTCGCGCAAATCCGGCGTCAGTCCATTCGGGCCGCCGATCAGAAACGCCGCCGCCGGCGCGCCCTGGTCGCGCCATTGGGCGAGCTTGCGGCTGAATGCGCGCGACGCGAGCGCGTCGCCGCGTTCGTCCAGGGCCACGCGCACAGCTCCCTTCGGGATCACTTTGGCGAGCAGCTCGGCTTCGCGTTCGGGATCGCCTGAAACCGGGGCTTCGACCTCGCTGAGCGCGCAAGGGCCAAGCGCAATCGCCCGGCCGGCCTGGGTCGCGCGCGTCAGATAGTCGGCGGTGAGATCGGCTTCCGGTCCGCCGCGCAGCCGCCCGACGGCCGCGATCAGGATCCGCATCAGGCGCTCGCGGGCGCGCCCTTCGTCGGCGACCAGATTTTCTCGATGGCGTAGAAGCTGCGCACTTCGGGGCGGAACAGGTGGACGACCAGATCGCCGGCGTCGACCAGCACCCAATCGCAGTGCGGCAGGCCCTCGACGCGGACCTGGCCCACGCCGGCCTCTTTGAGACGGCGCACGACATGGTCGGCGAGCGCGCCCACGTGCCGTTGCGAGCGACCGCTGGCCACGATCAGCATGTCGGCGACCGAAGATTTTCCGCGAATATCGAAGGAGAGGATGTCCTCGGCCTTGTCGTCCTCAAGCGAGACGCGCACCAGCGCCTCAAGGACGGTCGCATCGAGCGAAGGGGCCGCAGGCTCGGCTTCAGCGAGTGCGACGGCGTCAGCGCCGGGACTTCTGCGCGCCGCCGCGCTCGCGCGCGGGCCCGGTCGGCGCTCGGGTGTCTGTGCCAGGGGTGGCGGTCCTTCCGCGGTTGATCCAGCGAAGCGACGCTAGCACACGAACGGGTCGTGCGCCATGTGGCGCTGCCGCCGGCCATGGCCCCCTCGTCATCCCCGCCGAGCGCAGCGAGAGCGGGGACCCTGTTCAGGACCTGGAACGAGGTCCCGGGTCTCGCTCACGCTCGCCCGGGATGACGAGGGGCCTCGCCCGCCGCCCGCAGCGCCGTCGAGTTCGCCGCGTCGAAACGGGCCGGCAGGATCGCCCAGCGCGGCGCTGGCCCGATCAAGGCGCCAGCCGTGCGGCGGGCATGCGCGAATCGTTGGAACGCTTTGCCGAACCGCGCCTTGGCGCCGGCGAGCGGGCGGGTGACGATCGCGATCGGCGCCTGCGCGAAGATCGCCGGCCAGCGCCGCCAGCGCTGGAAACCGGCCATATTGTCCTCGCCCATGAGAAAGACGAACCGCACGCCCGGATGGCGCCGTCGCAGACCCGCGAGCGTATCGGCGGTGTAGACGAGCCTAAGCCGCGTCTCGAGATCGCTCACCACCATGCCGCGCCCGCGGGCTTGGGCGCGCGCGCTCGACAGCCGGGCGGAGAGGGGGCTCGATCGCGGCTTCAGCGGATTCTGCGGCGAGACGAGCCACCAGACGCGATCCAGGCCGAGCCGTTTGCGCGCCGTCTCCGCGACATGCGCGTGCCCGGAATGCGCGGGATCGAAGCTGCCGCCGAACAGGCCGATGCGCATGCCCGGATAGGCGCGGGGCAGCCCGCGCTTCATGGGCGGATTTGGCCCGTTCCGCGCACGACGTATTTGAACGTCGTGAGTTGTTCGGCGCCGACGGGGCCGCGCGCATGCATCCGCCCGGTGGCGATGCCGATCTCGCCGCCGAAACCGAACTCGCCGCCGTCGGCGAATTGCGTCGAGGCGTTGACCAGCACGATGGCGCTATCGACTTCGGCGAGGAAGCGCTCGGCCGCGGCGGCGTCCTCGGTGACGATCGCGTCGGTATGGCCGGAGCCGTAGGTCGCGATATGCGCCATCGCAGCCTCGATCCCGTCGACGACGCGCACGGCGAGGATCGGCGCCAGATATTCCGTACGCCAATCGTCCTCCACCGCCTCGGCCATCGCAACGAGGGCGCGTGCGTCCGCGTCGCCGCGCAGTTCGCAGCCCTTGGCTGTGAGAGCCGCGGCGATCTTCGGCAGCAGGGCAGGGGCGATCGCACGGTCGATCAGCAGGGTTTCCGTCGAGCCGCACACCGACACGCGGCGCATCTTGGCGTTGACCGTCAGCGCGACGGCCTTCTCGGGATCGGCGCCGGTATGGACGTAGGTGTGGCAGAGGCCTTCAAGGTGCGCGAATACCGGCACGCGCGCTTCGGCCTGGACGCGCGCCACCAGGCTCTTGCCGCCGCGCGGCACGATCACATCGAGCGCGCCGCCGAGCCCCGCGAGCATCATGCCGACGGCGGAACGGTCCGTGGTCGGAACGATCTGGATCGCATCCTCGGGCAACCCGCTCGCCAGGAGCGCGGCGCGCAGCGCCTTGCCGATCGCCGCCACCGAGCGCGCCGAATCCGATCCGCCGCGCAGGATCACGGCATTGCCCGCTCGGAGGCACAGCGCGCCGGCGTCGGCGGCGACATTTGGGCGGCTCTCGAAGATCACGCCGATCACACCTAGCGGCGTGCGCACGCGCTGAAACGCCAAGCCGTTCG
Organism: Caulobacterales bacterium; assembly: GCA_049317545.1. GTDB lineage: Bacteria > Pseudomonadota > Alphaproteobacteria > Caulobacterales > Aquidulcibacteraceae > REEB506. Next base: position 4,058 of record JBMOIB010000087.1, read on the forward strand.
GCCGCGTCCATTCCGCCATGACCGCACCGACGGGGTCGGGGAAGGCGGCCGTTTCATCGACGGCGCGGGCGATGCCCTCCACGCGCGCCGCATCGAGCGACAGACGATCGATCATGGCCGGCGCCATGCCGTCGCGCGCGGCGGCGGCGACGTCTTCAGCATTCGCGGCGAGGATGTCGGGCGCGGCGGCGCGCAACGCGGCGGCGATCGCGGCCAACCCCGCGGAGCGCGCGGCCGGTGTGGTCAGGCGCAGCGCCGCAGCGGCGGCGCGGGCGCGGCGACCCATGTCGAGCATGACGGCTTCGAGCGGCGGCGCGGCGGGGGCGTTCATGGGCTCAGTCCTCGAAATGTGCGGTGATCACGAGATCGTCGGCGTGGATCAAGGTCGCGCCATCCATATAGCCGAGCGCGGCTTCGATCTCGACCGAGCGCAAGCCCTGGATCGAGGCTGCGTCGGTGGAATCGTAGCGGGCGAGGCCGCGGCCGATTTCGGCGCCGTCAGGCCCGAGGATGCGCACGGCGTCGCCCTTCTGGAACGCGCCAGCCACCGCGCGCACGCCTGCGGGCAGGAGGCTTGCACCGCGGCGCAAAGCCGCGATCGCGCCGAAATCGATGCTCACCGATCCCGTCGGCGCCAAAGTTCCAGCGATCCAGGCCTTGTAGGCGGCGCGCGGCTCGGCGGCGGGCAGGAACCAGGTGGCGCGGCCGCCGGCGGCGAGGCGCGCCAAGGGGCGCTCCACGTCTCCGCGCGTCACCGCCACCGCGCAACCCGCGGCGTTGGCGATCTTGGCGGCTTCGATCTTGGTGCGCATTCCGCCGGAACCGACGCCAGCCTTGAGATTGGCGCCGCCGGCCATCGCCTCGATCGCCGGGGTGATCGTGCGGACCTCGGGAATATGCGCCGCATCCGGATCAACGCGCGGATCGGCGGTGTAGAGGCCATCGACGTCGGACAATAGGATGAGGGCGTCGGCGCTGGCCATTTGCGCCACGCGCGCGGCGAGACGGTCGTTGTCCCCGTAGCGGATCTCGATGGTGGCGACCGTGTCGTTCTCGTTGATCACCGGCGCCGCGCCGAGCGCCAAGAGCGTTTCCAGCGTTGCGCGGCCGTTGAGCCAGCGGCGGCGGTTTTCGGTGTCTTCTGGCGTCAGAAGCGCCTGCGCGACCGGCACGCCGTAAGGCGCAAGCGCCGCCTCCCAGGCGCGCATGAGACGCGATTGTCCCGCGGCGGCGGCGGCCTGTTTCTCTTCGAGCTTGAGTTTGCCCTTGAGGCCCAGCGCGCCGCGGCCCAAAGCGACGGCGCCGGATGAAACGATCAGCACCTGCACGTCACGTGCACGCAGATCAGCGAGATCGGCTGCCAGGCTCGCGAGCCAAGCATCGTTCGCAGCGCCCGTCGCCGCGTCGGCGATCAGCGCCGAGCCGACCTTGACGACCAGCCGTCGCGCCGATGCGAGCGGCGAGCTCACGGGCTCCACTCCGTTTCCGATTCGGCCGGTTGCGCAGCGGCGGCGCGTTCGCCGCGGATCTGCGCGCCGAGCGCATGCACGATCTCACGCACGCCCGTACCGGCGACGCCGGAGACCAGCATCACCTCTTTGCCGATCGCGCGCGACAGCGCCGAGCGCTTGCGGTTCGCCTCTGCGGGCGTCATTGCGTCGATCTTGTTGAGCGCGATGATCTCCGGCTTTTCGGCGAGGCCTTCGCCGTAATCCTCGATCTCGCGCCGCACAGTGCGGTAGGCGGCCGTCGCGCCCTCCTGCGTCGCGTCGATCAGGTGCAGAAGAACCGCGCATCGTTCGACATGGCCCAAAAAGCGCGTGCCGAGGCCCGCGCCTTCAGCTGCGCCCTCGATGAGGCCGGGAATATCGGCGAGCACGTAGCGCTCGCTCTCGGACACCGTGACGACGCCCAGGTGCGGATGCAGAGTCGTGAACGGATAGGCGGCGACCTTCGGCGTTGCCGCGCTCACGGCGCGAAGGAACGTGCTCTTGCCGGCGTTCGGCAGCCCGATCAGGCCGGCGTCCGCGATCAGCTTGAGGCGCAGCCAGAGCCAGCGTTCCTGACCCTCGAGGCCGGGATTGGCGTGGCGCGGCGCGCGATTGACCGGGCCTTTGAAGTGGGCGTTGCCGAAGCCGCCATTTCCGCCCTTGGCGATCAAGGCGCGTTCGCCGGCGGTCGTCAGGTCGGCGATGATGGTCTCGCGATCTTCATCGAGCACCTGGGTGCCCACAGGCACGCGCAGGATGACGTCCTCGCCGGCGGCGCCGTGGCGGTTTTGCCCCATGCCGTGGCCGCCGGTCTTGGCCTTGTAATGCTGCTGATAGCGGTAATCGATCAGGGTGTTGAGGCCGTCGACCGCAATGATCCAGACGTCGCCGCCGCGGCCGCCGTCGCCGCCGTCCGGCCCGCCATACTCGATGAACTTCTCGCGCCGGAACGATACCGACCCGCCGCCGCCGTCGCCGGAACGGACGAAAATCTTGCACTGGTCGAGGAACTTCATCGGGCGGACTTTCGGGAATTCTGGCTGAAGGCGTCGGTCAGGGGTGGGAAGAGAGCGTGCTGACCACGCGGAATTGCTCCTCTCGCCCTCCCAACGCTCCTCCGCCGGCGGAGATCTGCGTTCCCCTCCCCAGCGGGGAGGGGCAAAGGGTGGGGAGAGATCGCGCCGACCGTTCGTCGAGAAAAACTCGCGCCGCAGCGCCCATCTCCCCCTCCCGGCCCTCCCCCGCTGGGGGAGGGTAGGCTGTGGCGATTGCGCAGCGCGCGCGGACGGCCGTCAACCCGGCCTTCCGGGAGTTCGGCGTTCGGCTTGCGCGCGCGGGGGAACTTCATCAGCGTCGGCCGGATTGAGACAAAGAGGAGTTGATCATGCCGCAACCGCCCGCGGATTTCTCGCGCCGCGTGATCGATCACGACGGAAAATCCCGCCCGGTTCTGGTGACCGGGAGCGCCGGGCCGGCGGTGGTGGCCATCCATGAGATCTTCGGCGTCACGCCGGAACTGATCCGCTTCGCGCGCTGGGTGCGCGACGCCGGGTTCCGCGTCTATCTGCCGGTCCTGTATGGGCGCGACGACGGCGAAGCCAAAACCAAGCCCGACCTCGGCCAGCTGATAAAGATCTGCGTGTCGCGGGAATTCGTGCTGTTCGCCGACGGCAAGACGAGCCCGATCGTCGAGTGGCTCAAGGCCGTGGCCCGCACAGCCCATGCCGAATGCGGCGGCAAGGGCGTGGGCGTCATCGGCATGTGCCTGTCCGGCAATTTCGCCTTGTCGATGGCCGTCGAACCCGTCGTGCTGGCGCCGGTCGCGGCCCAACCCGGATTGCCCGTCAACAAGCCAGGCGGTCTCGGCATTTCGCCGGGCGACCTGGACGTCGTGCAGCGACGCGTGCGGGACGAGGGGCTGCAGGTCCGCGGCTATCGGTTCGCGGGCGACGATCTTTGCCGCGCCGCCAGGTTCGAGGCTTACCAGCGCGCGCTCGGCGACGGGTTCACCGGGACCGTCCTTCCCGACGAAGCCGGCAATCCCGCGGGCCGCAAGCCGTCGCACAGCGTTTTCACCGGCGATCTGATCGACGCCGCCGGCGAGCCGACGCGCAAAGCCGTCGATGAAGTCATCGGCTTCTTCCGCGCGAAGCTGGGCTGAGGCGCAGGTCATTGCACCAGCCGCGTCATGCGCCGCAACGGCGCGGCCTCGCAGCGGCCGAGGCTGTAGCGCGGCACGATTTCGCCGGTCGCCACGAAGCCCGTCTTTTCCAGAACGCGGCCCGAGGCCGGGTTGTCGAGGAAGTGGCCGGCTTCGAGATGCGTCGCGCCGTTGGAATCCATGTACCGCGTGATCGCCGACGCCGCCTCGGTGGCGTAGCCGCGGCCCCACCAGTCGCGCCCGACATAATAGCCGAGCTCGAAGGGCCCATTGGGCGATGCGCCGTGGGCGCCAATGCAGCCGATCGCGCCTTCGCCTGGAAGCTCCATCGCGAAGACGTGGTCCGTACCGAGAGGCGCGCGCGCCTGCATGATGAGGATGAAGCCTTCCACGGCCACCATCGGGTTCGGGCAGGGAACGCGGGCCACCATGCGAGCCACAGCCGGATCGCTCGTGATCGCGGACAGGCGCGACGCATCGCTGAGCGCGAGCGGGCGCAGGGTCAGGCGTTCGGTTCTCAGTTCGGCGCCCATAAGGGCCTCCCTCGTGGCCTGCGCGTGGGGAGGAGAAAAGCGCCCTGAACGAAACAGGGGAGCCGGCGTTCCGGCTCCCCCGCGCATGGTCTCGGATCCCGGATCGCCTTGATGGTTCAGGCGAGCCGGGAGATGTCCGGTTCGCCTATTCAGCCGCCATGAGCGGCAGAATCGATACGAAGCACTTGCCGTCGCGCTTCTTGCGGAACGACACGGCGCCGTTGGCGGTGGCGAACAGCGTATGGTCCTTGCCGATCCCGACATTGACGCCCGGATGGAACTTGGTGCCGCGCTGACGCACGATGATGCTTCCGGCGAGAACTTGCTCGCCGCCGAAACGCTTCACGCCGAGGCGCTGACCCGGCGAGTCGCGACCGTTGCGAGAGCTGCCGCCTGCTTTTTTATGCGCCATGGGAAGATCCCCGAACCTTGGTCTGCGATCGACTTAAACTACAGAAACTGAAACTCGGTTACGCCACGATCGAGGTGATTTTCACCACGCTCTCGTTCTGGCGATGACCGCGCTTGCGGCGGTAGGTCGAGCGGCGGCGCTTCTTGAACACCTTCACCTTCTCGCCCTTTTGCTGCGCCACGAGCTCGCCCGTGACCTTGGCTCCGACGACGATCGGCGCACCGACCTTCACTTCGGCGCCCGCGCCAACCATCAGGACGTCCTCGAACGTCACCGTTGCGCCGGCTTCGGCAGGCAGCTTCTCGATGACGATCACGTCATCTTGCGCCACGCGATACTGCTTCCCGCCGGTCTTGATCACCGCGAACATCGGAACTCACCCGTCAACGAAATGCGGACCGCCCGTGACCGAGGTCGCGGGCGGGGGAGCGGGTCTATAAACGCGACGGAGGGGAGGCGTCAATCGAAACTGCGCCGGGCCTAGATGATGCGGCTCTCCCCGCGCGCGAGTGCCCTTTGCAGGGCCGGCCGGACCTTGAGCCAGGCGATGTAGACCCGCTCCATGAGCCAGAGCGCCGGGCGCCAGCGGGCGATCAGGCCGAGCCAGCGCAGCGCCGGAATCGCCCGCCACATGGCCGCGAACGCTTCGGCCCCCGACACCAGCGGCCCTCCGGCCTCCTGGGCGTGGAACCGCGCGAGCAGCGCCGCACGGTCAATCGGGCAGGCCTCGCCCCCCTCGAGATCGACGAACGCGATCGCCCCGCGGCGCGCGTCGAGCCGGCGCATCAGCGCGATCTCGCGGCGGCAGAGCGGGCATCCGCCGTCGAACCAGACGGTGACGGTTGGGACGGAGGATGGAGTAGGGGACAGGAGGTGGGGCCTTTCGAAGCGCCGTCAGCGGCGCAACCAACCAAGTAGAGCGAGAGCGCCAAGGAACGACCGCCGCGACGCCTCAACGAGCGCCGTCTGGATTTATGGCCATTCGTTGGCTATAATTGGGGGATGGTCACCTACAGCGTCGCGGAAGCGAAAAACAACCTTTCGGAACTGATCGACCGCGCCCTCGACGGGGACGATGTGGTCATCACGCGGCATGGCGCGCCGGTGGTGGAGGTGCGGGCGGTGAAACCAGCGCCCGCAACGGTTTCGGCCGCAGATATCGATTGGCTGGCCGCGCGCCGCATCCCCGCGCGCCCCGGGGTTGAGACGCCCAGCCAAAGCCTTGCCGCGTTGCGCGACGAGGACGAGGCTTGAAGGCCTATCTCGACGCCAGCGTCATAGTTCCTCTGTTTCTCGCCGATCCGTTCACCCCGCGCGCCGAGAGCCTGCTTCGAACGCCGGACTTGACGGTGGTGATATCGGACTGGGCTGGGCTCGAGGTGTCGAACGTCATCGCCCGCCGCGTCCGGATCCAAGCGCTCACCGCTGAGGAGGCGCTGAGGATCCTGGGCGACTTTGATTTATGGCGCGGGCGCGCAGCTGTTGAAGCCGAAACCACGCGCAGCGACGTCCGCGTAGCGACCAATCTCGTCCGTCGCCCCGATCTCGTCCTGCGTGGTCCGGACGCGCTCCACATCGCGATCGCCCAACGGCTCGGCGCAAGCCTCGCCACCTTCGATGCGCGCATGGCCAATGCGGCGGTTGCGGTCGGTTTTGAGATCTTGGCCTGACCGGCGGCGCGCATCGCGCCTATCGACGCAACGGCCCCACATTGGCAGTCTGCGCGGAGGCTCAGGGGAAAGCGACCATGGCCAAGGCCGCCAACAAGACCACCAAGACTAAGGACAGCGTGGCGGCTTTTCTCGCAAGCGTTGAAGACGCCACACGGCAATCCGACGCCAAAGCGGTCGTCAAAATGATGCAAGAGGTGACGGGCGAGGCGCCGGCGATGTGGGGCTCGGCGATCGTCGGCTTCGGCGCCTACCACTACAAGTACGAGAGCGGCCGCGAGGGCGACAGCCCGAAGGTCGGCTTTTCGCCGCGCAAGAATGCGCTGGTCGTCTATCTGATGCCCGGCGCCGAGAACGATACGGCGCTATTGAAAAAACTCGGCAAACATAAGGTCGGCAAGGCCTGCCTCTACATCACCAAGCTCGCCGACGTCGATCAGGCGGTGCTGCGGGAATTGATCGCCAGCGCCTATGCTGAAATGACCGAAAAATACGGATGAACCCCGCGCGCTCGCTTCGATCGCGCCCCGCCGGTCCAGCCGGCGCATCAGGGCGATCTCCCGCAGGCAAAGTGGGCATCCGCCGTCGAACCAGACGGTCACCGCGGGCGACGTCGAGGGGGTCGGAAGCGAGGCGTTTCGGCCCGTCGGCGGTAGCGTAAGCATGGCTCGCTGTTGAGGGCGCGCCGGCCCGCCTGCGACCGCGCTCGAATGTGTCGCATCATCATCGGGAACGGCGCGCCGGCCCCGCTTACCCGTTCGACGGATCGTTGAAAAAGAGCAGCGACAGCGCCAGCAGGGCGCTTGCGGTGCGGTTGGGATCGTCGGCTTTGGGCAGGTAGATCGACTTCTTGAAGCCCGCAAAGCTGAGGCCGGCGATGTCGACGCCGTCCTTCGAGATGACGTATCCCAGCACACCAGGGCTAGCGATCTGCTTGGTGTCGACTTGCCGCGTCTCGGCCCGCAGGACGATGTCGCCCATGATGAACTCGCCGGCGCGCTGGGGCTGCTCCCACGCCTTCATGAGCCCGCCCGTCTCCGACAAAACGAGATCGAGGCGCGTACCGGCCGGCACGCCACCGCCGACGAAGTCGCAATGATAGGCAAGTGTTGATCGCTTGAAGGTCACCCAGCCGATGTTGCTTCGCGCTTCGCCGCCCGCGCATTCGACCGTGACTTGCTCCGTTTGTCCTGGCAGCAAGACCGCGAACTTGCCCCTGATCTTTTGCTTGACCTGGCTAAAGGCGCCATCGAGGTATTTGGTCGTCGTGACCGAACGGCCGGCCGTTCCACCCACTCCGCCGAATTCGCCCAGCTTGAACGAACCTTTGCCCAGTGACGCTGCGCCCGGGCGTTCAACGTGCAGCTTTTCCGTGCGTTCGAGCAGTGTCGCCTTGGCGTCCTGCGCGTGCGCAGACGAAGAGACGAGGGCGAGGATCGCGAGCCCGGAGAGGAGGGCGCCGGCTATTCTGTCCATAATCAACGCATGACCCGCTGTGGCGCGCGACATCCCCGCGATCACGCTCCGCCCAGCGGCGCGATGGTTAGAGGCGCGCCGCGCCACCGTCAACACAGCGATGGCCACTTTGCACGAACGTCGATCTGGTCAGGGCAGGGCGGTTTGAGCCTCGCGTGCTATTGATCGCCGCGCTTCCACAACGACGTCCGCTCACCTGGTCCACGAGGCCCGCATGATCCTGACCCTCAATGTCGGCTCCTCGTCGATCAAATTTGCGCTCTACCAGGACGATCTCGTCGAGCGCGTCCGCGGGGGCGTAGATCAGATCGCTGGCCCGCAGCCGGAGGTGCGC
>JBMOIB010000088.1:0-12081 GCA_049317545.1 Caulobacterales bacterium
GTGTTGGATCAGCAACACTGCTCGAAAAATGCGCGATGCAGCGGTCAAATGTGACTGGGGGACGCGAACAGGGTCACTCTGTTGGCATGTTGGAAAAACTCCGAGTTCGGAGTTTTCAGAAGCCTCTGACGTGCAACGGAAATCTCGCACTCTTCGAGTCACCTGGGCGCACCCCCCCTTTTTTCGGCCGTCGCCGCCCCTGCCGCGCCTCAGCGCAGCCGGGCCAAGGCCGCTTCGGCGGCGGCGACCGTGCGCGCAACGTCTTCGGCGGTGGTGTTCCAGCCGCAGACGCTGATGCGCATCACGCGCTCGCCGTTCCAGGCGCCGCCCGACACGAACGCTTCGCCGCTGGCGTTGATGGCGGCGATGACGGCATCGCTGATATTGGCGCCCTTGGCGTCGTCGAAGCGGATCAGGCCTTGGTTCATTGTCGGCCGGGCAATGCCCGTCGCGCCGCGGAAAGCGGCGACGCCGTCATAAATCGCAGCTGCGTGATCGCAACAGCGTTCAATCATCGCGGCCAGTCCGTCCCGCCCTAATTCCATGAGCGCTGCAAGCGCGGGGATCGCCCGCGCGCGGCGCGACCATTCTGGCGTGAAGTCCATGGGATCGCGGACTGCGCCGCCCGTCGTCAGATAGGCGGCGGTCAAGTGCATTGCGGCGCGGTGAGCAGCCGGGTCGCGCGTGATCGCCATGCCGCAGTCGTAGGGCGTGTTCAGCCATTTGTGGCCGTCGGTCGCCCAGCTGTCGGCGTGTTCAACGCCGGCGACCAGCGGCGCAAGGCGCGGACTAGCGTTGGCCCATAATCCGAAGGCGCCGTCCACATGCACCCAGGCGCCGGCCTGGTGCGCGATGAGGCAGAGCGTCTCAAAATCGTCGCATGCGCCGATGTTCAGGTCACCGGCGTTGAGCACGACGATCGTGGGGGCGCCGGAAGCCTCCGCCAGCGCCGACCGCAGCACGTCTGCGCCGACCTTGCCCGGCGTCTCACCGCCGAGCGGGACGATGCAGTTCGCGCCCAGTCCAAGGAGGCGCAGCGCCCGGGTCACGGACGCATGGTGATATGCGTTGGCGAGCACGCGGATCGCCGGTGCGCCGTTGAGCCCGTCAGCTTCGACGTCCCAGCCGACGCGCGCCAGCACGGCATGCCGCGCCGCCGCCAGCGCGGTCGTATGCGCCATCTGGCAACCGGTGACGAAGGCGAAGCTCGCGTCGGCGGGCAGGCGCAGCGCCTCGAGAAGGAACTTCCCGGCGACCTCCTCCAAAACAGCGCCGGCAGGGCTCGTCGAGGCGAGGACAGCGTTCTGGTCCCAGCCCGAACACATGATGTCCGTAGCGAGCGCCGCCGGCAGCGCGCCGCCCTTGACCCAGGCGAAAAACCGGCCGCCGGCGTTGCCGGTCAGGCCCGGCTCGGCCGCCGCGGCGATGGCGCGGACCACGTCGACCGCCGGCATGCCAGCGGCTGGGAAGCTACCCGGCAACGGCGCGCGCATGTCTTCGGGCGCCCCGCGAGAGGCCACCGGGCGGGTGTCAAGCGAGGCGAGATAGCGGCGAACTTCAGCGAAGGCGACGTCGAGAGTATCCATGTCGGCCGGCTTAGCAATCGGCTCCGGGCTTGTCTCGGGGCCTCGTTCATCTCGATCCCTTAAAGCCATTGCCGCCTGAGGCTCAAGAAGTGAGCGGCGATGCGGCTGGGCGCCTACGCGCGCATGTCTCCAACCGCACCCTTGCGCCGCAGGCGCCGGGCTGGCGGCGGCGAGTTGTCAATCCTGTGCGGTTCGCAAGCCGCCGCAATCGGACCGCAGCGCAGAACCAGGCCTTAGTTCGGCGCACCCTTGCGGAGACCTCGCCTCAAGGCCCTCTCCTTCATTCAACGTCGGCGAACTTCGAGGGGCGCTTCTGCATCTTGGAAACGACCGCCTCGACCTGATTGGGGGCGCCGATCAACGCCGCCTGTTCCTCAGATTCGGATTTAAGGACGCCGAGACGATCGCTGGGGTCGAGGGCGAACAGCCGTTTGGCGGCGCGGATTGCGTGCGGACTGCGCGCGGCGATGCCCGCGGCAAGCGCCAGCGCCTCGGCATGGGGGTCTGTACACACGCGGGTCGCAAGGCCGAGCGAAACGGCTTCGGCGCCGTTGAATACGCGCCCCGAATAGGTCAGCTCGCGAAACAGGTCGTCGCGGATGAGACGTGGGGCCAGAACGAACGCCCCCATATCCGGCACCAGACCCCATTCGATCTCCATGACCGAGAGCTTCACGTCGGGCGTCACGAGGCGCACATCTGCGCCGAGCGTGAGCTGGAACCCGCCGCCGTAGGCAACGCCATGCACCGCGGCGATAACCGGGACGGGCACCTCGCGCCATACCAGCACGGCGTGCTGGGCGCGGTTGGCGCCCCCGGGGGTGCGCTCGCCGACCAAGCCCGCGCCCCCGCGGCGCTCCCCGGACGCCATCTTCTGGAAGTTGCCGGTGTCGAGGCCGGCGCAGAAGGCGCGCCCTTCGCCGGAAAGTACGACCGCGCGGACGCCTTTTTCGGCCTTCAACCGCTCGCCGGTCGTGATCAGGGCATCGAACATGCCGTCGTCGAGGGCGTTCATCTTGTCGACGCGCACCATCCGCACGTCCGCAACGCCGTCATTGATCGAAACTGAAATCCGCTTTTCCATTGGCGCCTCCCTTTGCGTCCATCTTTCCGGCCCGCCGTTGCGTCAGTCCAGAGGCGAATGTTCTGGCGGTCTTGCCCCGGGCAGCCGGCCGGCTGTATCGGCAGGTCGTCCCACCCACCCCATTCCTTGAGCATCAGACATGTCCGCCGCAGCGCCTGCCGAAGATGCCGACCTCGCCGAAATCCGCCGTTCCGTTCGCGCGCTGTGCGACGGGTTCCCGGGCGCCTATTGGCGCGAGGCGGACCGCGAGCGGGCCTATCCGAGCGATTTCGTCGCCGCTTTGACGCAGGCGGGGTTCCTCGCCGCGCTGATCCCCGAAGCCTATGGGGGCGCGGGTCTGTCGCTGCGCGCGGCCTGCGTGATCATGGAGGAGATCCAGGCGAGCGGCTGCAACGGAGCGGCCTGCCACGCCCAGATGTACATCATGAACACGATCCTGAGGCACGGCAGCCCCGCACAGAAGGACGCCTATCTCCCGCTGATCGCACGCGGCGAGCTGCGTCTGCAGGCCTTTGGCGTGACGGAACCGACCTCAGGCAGCGACACGCTGAACCTGCGCACGACGGCGGTGCGTCGCGGCGACGCTTATGTCGTCGATGGCCAGAAAATCTGGACGTCGCGCGCTGAACATTCCGACCTCATGCTGCTGCTCGCCCGCACCACGCCACGCGACCAGGTTGCGAAGAAGGCCGAGGGTCTCTCGATCTTCCTGGTCGACATGCGCGCCGCCCTCGGGAAGGGGCTCACAATCCGCCCGATCCGGACGATGATGAACCATTCCACCACCGAGGTGTTCTTCGACCAGCTCGAGGTGCCGGCGCAGAACCTGATCGGCGAGGAAGGTCAGGGGTTCCGCTACATCTTATCAGGCATGAACGCAGAGCGAATCCTGATCGCCGCCGAATGCATCGGCGACGCCAAATGGTTCATCGAAAAGGCGTCGGCCTATGCGCGCGAGCGGGTGCTGTTCGGGCGCCCGATCGGTCAGAACCAGGGCGTGCAATTCCCGATCGCTCGCGCCTACGCCCAGATGCGCGCCGCCGACCTGATGGTTCACGAGGCGGCTCGCCTTTACGAGACCGGCGCCAATGTCGGCGCGGAAGCGAACATGGCCAAAATGCTCGCCGCTGACGCTTCCTGGGCCGCCGGCGAGGCCTGCGTCCAGACCTTTGGCGGGTTCGGGTTCGCCGAGGAATATGACGTCGAGCGCAAGTACCGCGAAGCGCGCCTCTATCAGGTGGCGCCGATCTCCACCAACATGATCCTTTCCTACGTCGCTGAGCACGTCCTGGGTCTGCCGCGCGCCTACTAAGCGTCCCGCGCGGACTTCAAGCGCGCGAGTTCGGCGCGGACCTCTGATCCATGCTCGCCGACCAGCGGCGCCGGGCGCGGCTCCGCTGGCTGGTAGGCGCTGTACTGGACCGGCGGGCGGAGGGCGATATAGGCGCCTTCCGTCGGATGCGTGCGTCGCCGGAAGAACCCCGCCGCTTGTAAGTGCGGATCTTCCAGAATGTCGCCGATGTCGCGCGCGGCCATACAGGGAATGCGCGCCGCGGCGAACAATTCGACCCACTCGGCGGACGGGCGCGCCGGGGTGAGTTCCGCGATCCGGCGATAGAGCAGCGCCATGTTCGCCGCCATCAGCGCGGGGCTCGCAAATTCGGGTCGCTCCAGAAACGCATTGTCGCCAAGTACGTCGAAGACGATCGGGAGCGACGCAAGCGTGTACGGCACGATGCTGACGAAGCCGTCCTTGGTGGGGAAGGGCTGGCGGTTCGGATCGATCTGGCGCGGATAACAGACGGGCGCATTGGGCGGATCGAAGACCAGGCCGCCGAAATGTTCGACGAGCATGAATTGCGCAAAGCCTTCGAACATCGGCACTTCGACGAACTGGCCTTGCCCGGTGCGCAGCTTGTGCACGTAGGCGGCGAGCGCAGCCTGCGCGCCGAGTAGCCCCGCCACCTTGTCGGCGAGCAGGGACGGCAGGTAGCGTGCGCCGCCGCCGCCATCGACGCGACCGGCGAGCGACGTCGTCCCGGTCGCCGCCTGGATCACGTCATCATAGGCCTGCAGATCCTCGTACGGGCCGCCGGAGCCGAAGCCAACGCAGTGGATGTAGATGAGGCCCGGATTGAGGGCGCGCGCCGCCTCCGGCCCGAAGCCAAGGCGCGCGATCGCATCGCCGCGCACATTGTGGATGAAGATGTCGGCGAATGAGATCAGGTCGCGCATCGTCGCGGAATCGTCCGGCGACTTGAGGTCGAGCACGATCGATCGCTTGCCGCGATTGAGGTTCATATGGCTCGGGCCCATGCCCTGGGTGACGGCCGGCTTGCCTGCGTAGCGGAACATGTCGCCGCCAGGCTGCTCGACCTTGATCACATCGGCGCCGAGATCGGCCAAGGTCTGCGTGGCGTAGGGGCCAAACACCACCGTCGTCATGTCGACGACGCGCACGCCGCTGAGCATTTGTTCGGTCATCCATCGCCTCCTTGGGCGACCGGCGCGCCTCGCCGCCGACGTCGCCGGGGCGATAACCAACGGTCCCGGGATTAGACCTAGCAGCCGCGCCAAGCCGGATCGAGCGGACGACTTGGCCCCATGTCGGCAGCGGGGAACAGGGCGGCGCGTCGGACAAATTGGGAAGGATCAGACCAACCGGTTTGGACCAAGGCGCCCCAATTCAGGCCGGCCGCCTCGACCAAAGTCGCGTTAGACCGCCGAACGGTGCTCATCGTACGGTCAGCGTGGGCGGCGATTTCATCCGCCCGGCAGCGGATTTGCGGGAGGCATTTATGGCCGAAGTTTCGGTCGGCGCCTTGCCGAAGCATCACAAGGCGACCCGAAGCGAAAAGCTCGTGATCGGCGCCTCGTCGCTCGGCACTGTGTTCGAATGGTACGATTTCTATATTTTCGGAACGCTCGCCTCGATCATGGGCGCGCACTTCTTCGAAGCCAAAGGCATCAATGAGGCCACAGCCTTCATTTTCGCTTTGCTGGCGTTTGCGGCGGGGTTCTTGGTGCGCCCGTTCGGGGCGCTGGTGTTCGGCCGCCTCGGCGACATGGTCGGGCGCAAATACACCTTCCTCGTCACGATGGGGCTGATGGGCGTTTCGACCTTCCTGGTCGGGGTATTGCCCACCTATGCCCAGATCGGCATCGCCGCGCCGATCATCCTCGTCGCCCTGCGGTTGGTCCAGGGTTTGGCGCTCGGCGGCGAGTACGGCGGCGCCGCGACCTATGTGGCCGAGCATGCGCCGAACAACAAACGTGGCGCCTACACGGCCTGGATCCAGACCACCGCGACGCTTGGTCTGTTCCTGGCGCTCGGCGTGATCATGCTGACGCGGATGAACATGAGCGAAGACGCCTTCAAGGAATGGGGCTGGCGGGTGCCGTTCCTGTTCTCGATGGCCCTGCTCGGCGTGTCCTTGTGGATTCGCATGCAGCTCGAAGAGAGCCCGGTTTTTAAAGCCATGAAGGACGAGGGGACGCAATCCAAGGCGCCGCTGGCGGACGCGTTCGGCAAATGGGCGAATTTGAAAGTCGTTCTTCTGGCCTTGTTCGGCGTCGTCGCGGGTCAGGCGGTCGTTTGGTATACGGGCCAGTTCTACGCCCTTTTCTTTCTGGAAAAGGTCCTGAAGGTCGACAGCAACGTCTCCTATCAGCTGATCGCGCTTGGTCTTCTGATCGGCACGCCAGGGTTCCTGTTCTTCGGCTGGCTGTCCGACAAGATCGGCCGAAAGCCGATCATCATGGCTGGCCTCGCGCTTGCGATCGTCACCTACTTCCCGCTGTTCCAGGCGTTGACCCAATATGCGAACCCGGCGCTCTACGCCGCCCAGCAATCGGCGCCGGTGACAGTCGTCGCCGACCCGGCGCAATGCTCGTCGCAGTTCGATCCGGTGGGCAAGGCCAAGTTCCTCAAGTCATGCGACATCGCCAAGTCGTATCTGACCAAAGCGGGCGTTTCGTATCAAAACGTCGCCGCGCCCGCCGGTTCGATTGCCGAGATTAAGATCGGCGGCGTGGCCGTCACGAGCTATGAGGGAACCGGTCTTTCGCCGGACGCGTCCAAGGCGGCGCAGAAGGCATTCAATGACGGCGTCGGCGCAGCGCTCAAGACGGCGGGCTATCCGGCCAAGGCCGACAGCGCGGCGATCAACCGCCCGATCGTGGTGGCGATCCTCGCGTTGCTCGTGTTTTACGTGACGATGGTCTACGGCCCAATCGCCGCCATGCTCGTCGAAATGTTCCCGACCCGCATCCGCTACACCTCGATGTCGCTGCCCTACCATATCGGCAACGGCTGGGCCGGCGGCCTGCTCCCGGCGATCACCTTCATGATGATCACCAACAACGGAAACATCTATTTCGGCCTCTGGTATCCGATCGTCATCGCCGCGGTGACCTTGGTGATCGGGCTCCTGTTCGTGCCGGAGACCAGGAACAACAACATCGACGGTTGAGGCTCCCCCCAAGGCCTCTTTGGGGGCGGCCCGTGAGGGCCGCCCCTTTTTCTTGCCTCTGGGCGTCTCGCCGCGCTGTTCCTTTTCCCGTCTGCGCCCGCTAAGACGTCGTCATGCCCGGACAGACGCTTTACGAAAAAATCTGGGCGGCCCATGTCGTCTGCGAAGAGCCCGACGGCACCGCGCTGCTCTATATCGACCTCCATCTGATCCATGAGGTCACGACCCCACAGGCCTTCGCGGGCCTTAAGGCCGCAGGCCGCACGGTCAGGCGAACCGATCTCACGCTCGCGGTCGCCGACCACAACACACCCACCGAAGGGCAGGCGCTCGGCGTCGCCGGCGTCAAGGATCCCGAGGCGCGGGTGCAACTTGAGACGCTCGCCCGCAACGTCGCCGAAGCCGGCATCGCGTTTTTCCCCATGGGCGACGTCAACAATGGCATCGTTCATGTCGTTGGACCCGAGCAGGGGCGCACCCAGCCCGGCATGACGATCGTCTGCGGCGACAGCCATACCTCGACCCACGGGGCCTTCGGGGCGCTCGCGCACGGCATCGGCACGAGCGAAGTCGAGCACGTTCTCGCCACGCAGACCCTGCGGGCGCGCAAGGCCAAAACCATGCGGCTCACGTTCGAGGGCGCACTCGGGCGCGGCGTCACCGCCAAGGACATGGCGCTGCACATGATCGCAGCCCTCGGGGCCGGCGGCGCCAACGGCTGCGTGATCGAATACGCCGGCCCGGCCATCCGCGCACTGTCGATGGAAGGGCGCATGACGCTTTGCAACATGTCCATCGAAGCCGGCGCCCGCGCTGGCCTCATCGGCGTCGACGACGTCACGATCGACTATCTCCGCGGGCGCCCAGCCGCAC
This sequence comes from Caulobacterales bacterium, assembly GCA_049317545.1. Lineage (GTDB taxonomy): Bacteria > Pseudomonadota > Alphaproteobacteria > Caulobacterales > Aquidulcibacteraceae > REEB506. Next base: position 8,016 of record JBMOIB010000088.1, read on the forward strand.
CGAAGGGCGCCGGGTTCGGGATCGCAGAGAGTGCGTGGCGCGCGTGCGTGTCTGATCCGGATGCGCGTTTCGATCGAGAGATCGTCATCGACGCCTCCGCTATCGCGCCCACGCTGACGTGGGGGACGAGCCCGGACCAGGCGCTCGCGATCGACGCAGCTGCGCCTGATCCCGACGCCATCGCCGATCCGATCGCCCGTGAAGCCGCCCGGCGCGCGCTCGCCTATATGGACCTGACGCCCGGCCAGCCCCTGTTGGGCCTCAAGATCGACCGCGTCTTCATCGGTTCGTGCACCAACAGCCGTATCGAGGACCTGCGCGCCGCCGCCGAAATCGTCCGGGATCGGAGCGTCGCAGCGCATGTGCGCGCCATGGTCGTGCCGGGGTCGGGGCTTGTGCGCGCGCAGGCCGAGGCTGAAGGGCTCGACGAGGTTTTTCGGGCCGCAGGATTCGAATGGCGCGAGCCGGGATGCTCCATGTGCCTCGGCATGAACCCGGACAGACTCGCGCCCGGCGAGCGCTGCGCCTCAACGTCGAACCGCAACTTCGAGGGGCGCCAGGGCCGCGGCGGGCGCACTCATCTCGTCAGCCCCGCCATGGCCGCCGCCGCTGCGATCGCCGGCGCACTCGTCGATGTGCGCTCCCTGTGATCACGGGCTTCGACCACATCGCCCTCGCCGTTCGCGATCTCGACGCCGTACAAGCGCGTTTCGAAGCTCTTCTAGGACGCACGCCTGAATGGGTTGGCGCAGACGGCGGCGCGCGGCACGCTTGGTTCCAGCTGGACAATATGGCGCTGGACGTCATAGCGCCGACCGGTCCCGGACTGACCGGCGACCAGATCACGGCGCATCTGCATGCGCACGGCGAAGGCATTTGGGCTGTCGCGTTTGCAGCGCCTGCTCTGGAAAAGGCGCGCAGGCTCCTCGCCAATCGCGGGCTTAACCCTTCCGACATCGGGCGCATCCGTGCGACGCGCGAGGGCGGGACGGAGAAGCGCTACTGGACGATGGCGACCTTGCCGCTGAATGACCTTGCCGGCCTGCGCGCATTCCTGATCGACGCCGCCGCAAATTTCGATTGGCCTAAGGCATCGCGCACCGCGGAGCCCGCGATTGCCGGGCTAGACCATCTCGTCGTGCGCACCCCCGCGCCCGAGCGCGCCTTGGCGCTCTATGGCGCACGGCTTGGCCTTGATCTGCGGCTTGACCGCACCCATTCCGAATGGGGCGCGCGCTTGCAATTCTTCCGCTGTGGCGACGCCATCTTGGAGATCGCGCACGGCCTTGGCCAAGCCGGCGACGGTCCAGACAGCCTATGGGGCCTATCCTGGCGGGCCGAGGACGCCGACGCCGCCCATGCGCGGATCGTCGCGGCCGGTTTCGATTGTTCTGAGGTTCGCACCGGCCGCAAGCCTGGAACGCGCGTCTTCACGGTGCGTGACGCGCCTGCCGGCATTCCCACGATCGTCGTCCAACCGCCTTCGCGAGCCGAACAATGAAGCCCTTCACGACGCTGACCGCGCCGGCGGCGCCGCTGCCGATCGCCAATATCGACACCGACCAGATCATCCCGAAGCAATTTCTATCCACCGTGGCACGTTCGGGTCTGGCCAAAGGCCTGTTCTACGACATGCGCTTTGATCCGGCTGGCGAGCCGAAGCCCGAATTCGTTCTCCACCGTCCTGAGTATCAGGGCGCCAAGGTGCTGATCACGGGGCCTAATTTCGGTTGCGGTTCATCGCGCGAGCATGCCCCCTGGGCGCTCATGGACTTCGGCATAACGTGCGTGATCTCGGCGGGCTTCGCCGACATCTTCTACAACAATTGCTTCAACAACGGCCTGTTGCCGATCGTCCTCCCGCAAGACGCGGTCGATGAGCTGACAAGTGAGGCCCGTGGCGGCAATCACGTCTTTTCGGTCGATCTCGAACGCCAAACGGTCATTGCGCCGTCGGGAAAGGCCTACGCCTTCGACATCGACCCAGGCCGTAAGCGCAAGCTCCTCGAAGGCCTCGACGACATCGGTCTGACGTTGACGCGCGACCCCGCGATCACCGCCTTCGAAGAGCGGCGACGCCTGGCGCAGCCCTGGCGTCCGTAAGTGGCTCGGCCGGCCTCGGGGGCCTTTGTCCCCGGCGGCCAAGCGAGCGCATTTGTCGGATGACGCGCCGTCATTTATGATTCGCCAGTCGGCCCTAGAGAGCGGCCGCTGGGGAGCGCGTCCATGGAGCATTTTGACGTCCTGATCGTCGGCGCTGGCCTGTCCGGCATCGGCGCTGCGCGTCATTTGATGCGCCGTTTGCCCGGCAAGTCGTTTGCGATTTTCGAGGCGCGCGACGCGATTGGCGGCACCTGGGACCTGTTCCGTTACCCTGGCATCCGCTCCGATTCGGACATGTTCACCTTGGGCTACGCCTTCCGTCCCTGGACCGAGGCCAAAGCGATCGCTGATGGCCCTTCGATCCTCCGCTACGTTAAGGACACCGCGCGCGAGATCGGCGCAGAGCGCCATATCCGTTTTCAGCGCCGCGTCACCCGCGCTGCATGGGACTCATCCCGGGCCCGCTGGACCGTGGATGTCGAGCGCGGGCCCGAGAAGGTCCGTGAGCAGGTGACATGCAGCTTCGTCTACATGTGCACGGGCTATTACAATTACGCACAGGGCCATCGCCCGGAATTCCCCAACGAGGCGTCCTTCAAGGGCGACGTCATCCACCCGCAGTTCTGGCCGGAGAACTTCGATTATTCCGGGAAACGGATCGTCGTCATTGGCAGCGGCGCGACGGCCGTGACGCTCGTGCCCGCGATGGCCGACAAGGCGGCGCATGTGACGATGTTGCAGCGGTCGCCGACCTATGTCGTGTCGCGCCCCGCCGAGGATGGTTTCGCCAATTGGCTGCGCAAGACGCTGCCCGCCCAACTTGCCTATGACGTCATCCGTTGGCGGAACGTCGTGTTCCAGTCCATCTTCTACAATCTTGCCCGCACGAGACCGGAAAAGACCAAAGAACGTCTGCTCGGGCTTCTGCAGGCGCATCTCAGCGCCGACCAGATCGCCAAGCACTTTACGCCCGCCTACAACCCTTGGGACCAGCGGCTTTGCCTTGTTCCGGATGCGGATCTGTTCAAAGCGATTGGTTCAGGCAAGGCGTCGGTCGTCACCGACCATATCGCCCGTTTCGTCGAGCGCGGCATCGAGCTGAAATCTGGCGAGGTGCTGGAAGCCGACGTCATCGTGACCGCGACAGGGCTTGACCTTCAGGTGCTGAGCGGGCTCGACACGATCGTCGATGACGCGCGCGTCGATTATTCCAAGGCCTTTTCCTACAAAGGCATCATGTATTCCGGCGTTCCGAACCTCGCCTCGACGTTCGGCTACACCAATGCGTCATGGACGTTGAAGGCCGATCTGACGGCGGAATATGTGTGTCGCCTGCTCGACCATATGGACCGCCACGGCTACGTCGAATGCCGGCCGACCCTCGACGACGGCGTCATGAAGCCGGCGCCCTGGCTTGATTTCTCGTCGGGGTACGTCACGCGCGCCATGGAGAAGTTTCCCAAACAAGGCGATCGCGACCCCTGGCGTGCGCACCAGAATTATTGGCGCGACATGATCGGGTTCCGCTATGCGCCGATCGCCGATGGCGTCATGCGGTTTTCGACCGCGAACGAGCGTCGTCCCGCGCGCCTTCCGGAAGCTGCGCCTGCACCGGCGGTCGCCGCCGAATAGACGGCGCGAGACGTGGTCAAATGCGGCGGATGTCGGCGACGTCGGCGCGAAACGTCAAAATCCCGTCGATCCTGACAAAGCGGCCGGTCGCGACGACCGGGTCCGCGACGAACGGGGCGAGCGCGGGACCGTGCGCCAGCCCGCAGCTATTGACCAGGAGCGGCGCCTCGTCCGCTGACGCGCATTGCCCGTCCGTGCAAAAGGCGAGCGGCAGGCGTCCCTCCACGCACAGCGCCGCGCAGCTTTTGTGGGTCTTGCCGTAGCCCGGCCGCATGGCGCCGAACCAGCATTTCGCATCGACGATTTCGCCGACGAGCAGGCCCTCGCCTTC
>JBMOIB010000089.1:0-11999 GCA_049317545.1 Caulobacterales bacterium
GGTGTCGAGAAAGAGGAGCATGGGGGCCCTTTCCATGGCGCGCCGTCCCGTAGCCTTGCCACGGGGGGCGGTCAATTGCACCGCTTGCCCAGTCGCAAAGAAGCGACCTGAGGCGGGCGCCGCGCGTTTACCGCTGGTCTGCGCCTAAGGCGTTCGCGCTGGCCGATTGAGCGCAATAAGCGCTGCTGCGGCGGCGAAGCACGCGATCCACCATTCCTGCCAAGCGCCGAAGCTCAGATTGGCGAACGTCGCCCAGGCCGCTCCCAGAGCTGCGATCGCGCGCATCGTCGCCTTGTCAGCCCCCCGCGCCACCCGTTCGGCTGCCAGGAGCGCGAGAGCCGCCGCCATCAGCGCTGCTGGCGCGCCGCCTTCCAGCCAAATTTGCAAGCCGAGATTGTGCGGATGCAGGGGAATGGCGGCGCGGGATGCGCCGTCGATGATATGCGCGGTCGAAAACGAGCGAGAGGCGTCGAAGCCATAACCCAGGATCGGCCGGTCGCCGATATAGCCGGCAGCCGAGGCCCAAATGTCGAGCCGGTCACGCCATGAAAACGGTAGCGCGCGCGCCTGCAGGCCGGCGAGCGCGCTCATTTGGGCGCCCAATATCGGCGCGGCGACGATCAGGGCGGCGAGCGCGCCGGCGACGGCGCGCACCGCCCATCGCGGCGCGATCAGGCCCAGCATCCAGGCGCCGAGGCCCAGGACCGCTGCAACCGACGCCGCCCACATATCGAAGGCCCACCCAAGCGCCGCGGTCGAAAAGGCTGCGCCGATCGCGATGAGCGTCTGTCCGCGCACGTCCCGCGCCAGTCCAAGCGTGGCGCCCCAAATGAAAAGCGCGAGGACGGCTGCGCCTTTCGCAGTGTTGCGCGCCAGGAGCCAATCGGCCTCTGCGTGCGGTTGCGCCAGTCGATTGAGCGGCAACCCCAACAAGGCTTCGATCGTGAGCAACACGGCGAGCAGTGCGACGCCCGCCCGCGCGATCCAGGCAGCGGTAGCCGTCGCGCGGGTTTGCGCCGCGAGAACGAGGAGAAGGCCGCCGCCGACTGCAGCGAGCGCACGTCCCATGCGCTCCGCCGCATGCGTTGTCGGCGTCCAAGCGATGGAAAGCGCCAGCCAAGCGACAAGCGCAAACCCGAGCCAAAGCGCAATTTGCGGTCGTCGCAGCCGCGCCGCCGCTAGTTTCCAAGGTCCGGCGATCAGTCCGGAGACGCCAACAATGGGCGCCATCGCGAGTCTACCCCCAGCCGAGGCGACGGCGCCCAGCCCGAAGGTCAAAGCCATCGCAATTGAAAGGCGGCGTGCGCCTGTCGGAGGGTGCGGCGACGCGGTCATGATGCGGCCTTACGCTGCGTGGTCTCGAGCGCGGCCGCCCAAGCCGCAGCGGCGGCCGCCTGCACGTGCGTGATCGTGAAGCCCTCTTCGATACGTCGACGCGCGGCGGCCGCCATCGCACGGCGGCGCGCCGGGTCGGCGGCGAGTGTGGAGATGGCGGCGGCGAGCGCGTCGACGTCGTCGGGCGGCGCGATCAGGCCTTCTATCCCTTGACGGACCAAATCGCGGCAGCCCGGCACATTGGTGGTCACGATGGCGCGCGCGTGTGCGGCCGCCTCCAGGAGACTGCGCGGCAGGCCCTCGCCGCCGCGGGAGGGGAGACACGCGATGTGCATGCCGGTCCAGAAGCCCGCCACGTCTTCGACCCGACCAAGCCAAGTGACGCCGCCCTGCGCGCGCCAGGCTTGGAGCGTGCTCGCCGCGATTGCGCCGGGATTGTCCGGGTCCGGCGCGCCGGCGAGCGTGAGATCGACATCGAGGCCTTGGTCGCGCAAGCGCCGGACTGCTTCGGCTGCGACGTCGACGCCCTTGGACCGGATCATCCGCGCGACCAGGCCGACGTGCAGCGTCGCATCGTCAGGGTCCGGCAATGGGGCGAGTCTTTGCGGATCGACGCCGGCGCCCGGCGCGAATGCGACGCGCCGATCGGGCAACGGTCCAGACGCGGCGGCCACGGCCGCGCAATCGTCGCGGTTCTCGAACAGCGCCGCGCCTCGACCGGATCGCACGGCCGTCCCGATCATGGCGAGCGCTGCGCGCCGGGCGATCTGGTCTTTCAGCGCCTTTGACGTCGACAAATAGCCGAGCCCGGTCACGGCCAGAACGAGCCGCGGTCCACGCGTCAGCGTCGCAAGCGCCGCCGGCTTAAGGGCGATGGCATGGAGGACATCGGGGCGAATGCGGTCGATGATCTTCTGCAGGGCGCGGGCGTCGCGGACCACCGCTTGCGGGCCCATTGCGGTGCGGCCGATGTCGAGCGCGACGAAATGGGCGCCCTTGGCCTCAAGACGATGATGCGCGCCGGACGGTCTCGCTGCGATCGTCACGCGCCAGCCGTCCGCAAGCGCGCGTTCAACCATAGGCTCGAAATGCGAGGCGATGAACCAATCCTCGGTCGCGACGAACAGGAGCGAGCGCGCGCCGGCGATCATCGGGCGCGCACCCACGCCCATTCCCGCGCGGTCTCCTCGAGCGCTCCAACGGCATCGCGGACGGCGAGGTTCGGAAATGCGTCGCGAAACTTCGCTTCCGAAACGGCGAGCGACCCGTAGATTTGGCGCAGCGGGCCGACCCGCAGGATCGGCGGCGGCGCGGGCGCCAAGACGTCGGACCGGCCAAGTCCGCGGCGCAGCGCCCGCATGAGCTCCGACGTCGACACGGGCGGGTCGTCGGCGACGAAGAAGACGCCGGTTGGACCACCCGGATGGGCCGCCTCGGCGATCCGCGCCGCCAGCCCCGGTTTGGAGATCAAGCTGCGCTTGTTCGCGATTCCACCGAGCGGCGGCGGCACTGGCAGGGCCGCAAGCTCGAGGAGCCGCGCGAAATTGGCCCGGGCATCGGGCCCATGCACGAGCGGCGGGCGCAGAATGATCGTTTCAATCCCGGCGGCGTCCTGGAGCGCCAATTCCGCAGCGCGCTTGGCGCGACCATAAACGGACGAAGGCGTTGCGGGCTGATCCTCGGTCCAGACGGCGGCGCCGCTGTCTTCGCCTACCGCCTTCACCGAGCTCACAAACACCAGCCTTTGCACCCCGGCTGCCTTGGCGGCGGCGGCCAAGCGGATCGGCGCCTGAACGTTAACAGCCTCGATCAGCTCGGCGCGCGCGGACGCGTGGGCGAGGGCGGCGAGATGGACGACCACGTCGACGCCGTCCAGCGCGAGAGACCAGTCGACGCGCTCGGCCAGGTCAGGGATGGAGACATGGTCCTCAGCGCCGACGGGGCTGCGGCGGCCCGCAGTGCGAAGCTTAAAGCCGCTTGCGGTTAATGCTTGCGCGGTTGCACGGCCGACAAAGCCCGTAGCTCCTGTGAGAAGGACCCGACTCAAACTGGCGCCTATTGTTCGTGTTTCGCCGCGCGTGTAATGGGCTTGAACGAGGACGCGCCAAGCGTGCCCGTCGCCTTTTTGCGGCAAGGCGTTAGGTTTGTCGACGGGCGGACCCGCGCCAAACCATCGGTCGCCGGCGCGGCGCCAAGTCGAAGCGGCGATCGGCGCCGCCTCGCATCGGTTGGCGATCCGCACTGACGCGAGGTCTGGTTGTGACGCTTCCCTACCTCTCCCCCTACCGCCACGGCTTCCTTCGGGTCGCGGTCGCAACGCCCAGGCTCGCGCTCGGCGCGCCCGACGCCAATCGCCAGGCGGCAGCTGTCCTTGCAGGGCGGGCGGCCGGCGAGGGGGCGGGCGTGGTTCTCTTTCCGGAATTGTCGATGTCGGGCTATTCGCTCGACGATCTGCACCTGCAGGACGCGCTGCTCGACGCGGTCGATCGCGCACTCGCCGATTTGGCGAATGAGACCCGAAGCCTCGCCCCGGTTCTGATCGTCGGCGCGCCGCTGCGGTGGCGCGGGGCCGTTTACAACTGCGCGGTCGCACTGCAAGGCGGGCGGGTGCTGGCCGTGACGCCCAAGACCTATCTGCCCAATTATCGGGAGTACTACGAAAAGCGCTGGTTCGCCTCGGGGCGCGGCGTTGCGGGCGGCGAGATCGCCGTTGCGGGTCAATCGGCGCCATTCGGGACCGACATTCTCGTCGACTTGCCCGCGGTTCCCGGCGCAACGCTCGGGATCGAAATCTGCGAGGACGTCTGGGCGCCGATCCCGCCCTCGACTTTCCAGGCCCTGGCGGGCGCCACCGTGCTGCTCAACCTTTCCGCCTCGAACGTGACGATCGGCAAGGCCGCCGAGCGCAAGCTGCTCTGCAGCGCGCGGTCGGCCGCCTGCGCCGCGGCCTACGTTTATTCGGCCGCCGGGCCCGGGGAGAGCACGACCGACGTCGCCTGGGACGGTCAGGCCGCGGTGTTCGAACTCGGCGCTTTGCTCGCCGAGGGCGAGCGCTTCCCGCAGGAGCCGACGCTGCTCGTCAGCGATCTCGACCTGGACCGCATACGTCAAGAACGCATGCGCACCGGCACCTTCCGCGACGCCGCCGCCGCAAACGCCATCCCGCCGTTCCGCCGGGTCGCCGCCGACTTCGCGCCGCCGACGACGCCTCTTGCGCTCGCCCGCTCGATCGATCGCTTTCCCTATGTTCCCGCCGACCCGGCGCGTCTCGATGCCGATTGCTACGAGGCGTATGAAATCCAGGTTCAGGGACTGATGACGCGGCTCGTCGCCAGCGGCGCGCCGCGCGTCGTCATCGGCGTTTCGGGCGGGCTGGATTCGACCCATGCCCTGATCGTCGCAGCCAAAACCTTCGATCGGCTCGATCGTCCGCGGTCGGACATTTTGGCGTTTTCGCTGCCGGGGTTCGCAACGGGGGTTGAATCGCGCGCCCAGGCGCACGCACTGATGACGGCGCTCGGCGTCACGGCCGAGGAGATCGACATTCGCCCCGCCGCCAATCAAATGCTCGGCGATCTTGGCCATGCCTTCGCACGCGGCGAGGCCCTCCATGACGTCACGTTCGAAAACGTCCAGGCAGGGCTGCGCACCGACTATCTCTTCCGCGCCGCCAACCAGCGCCAGGCGATTGTCGTCGGCACGGGCGATCTTTCCGAACTTGCGCTCGGCTGGTGCACCTATGGCGTTGGCGATCACATGTCGCACTACAACGTCAATGCGGGCGTCCCCAAAACGCTCATCCAGCACCTGATCGCCTGGTGCGCAGCTTCCGGGCGCTATGACGCCGAAACGAGCGCAACGCTCACGCGCATCCTCGCCCAGGAGATCAGCCCCGAGCTCGTGCCGGCGGGCCCGGACGGCAAGATGCAGTCGACGCAGGACGCGATCGGGCCTTACGCCCTGCATGATTTTGCGCTGTATCACCTGCTGCGTTTTGGGTTCCGCCCGTCGAAGATCGCCTACCTCGCCGAAATGGCCTGGAGCGACGCCGCGCGCGGCGCCTGGCCGCCGGGCGTGCCGGAACAAGACCGCGTCGCCTACGACCGCGCGACGATCGTCAAATGGCTCACCGTGTTTTTGCGCCGCTTCTTCGCCAACCAGTTCAAGCGCTCGGCTTTGCCCAATGGTCCAAAGGTCAGCGGCGGCGGCGCCTTGTCGCCGCGCGGGGATTGGCGCGCGCCAAGCGATGGCCGCGCTGACGTCTGGCTCGACGATCTGCAACGCAACGTGCCGCTTTGAGCACATGACGTCGGAGATCGGAGATCGCCATGCTCACTGAGGCCTTCGTCGCCGCGCTGAAATCGGCCCGCGTCGCCGTGATCGGCGACGTCATGGTCGATCATTACGTTTATGGCGCCGTGCAGCGCATTTCGCCCGAGGCGCCGGTGCCGGTTCTTCACGTCGCGGGCGAGCGATACGTTCTCGGCGGCGCCGCCAATGTCGCGGCCAACATCGCAGCACTCGGCGGCTTCGCGCGGCTTTGCGGGATCGTGGGCGAGGATCCAGCCGCCGACAGGTTGCGCGCGCTCATCGCCGACCTCGCCGCGATCGAGCCCGACATGGCGGCGAGCCGGACGCACGCCACCATCATCAAAACGCGCTATCTGGGCGACCGCCAGCAGATCGTGCGCGTCGACCGCGAGATGCGCGCGCCACATGGCGCAGAGACGATCGCGGATCTGACGCAACGCGTCGCCGCAGCGATCGCCGCCTGCGACGTCGTGGTCCTCTCCGACTACGGCAAAGGCGTCCTGGGCGATGCGGTGCTCGAGGCCGCGTTCGAGGCCGCGCGCCGCGCCGCCAAGCCCGTGATCGTCGATCCCAAACGGCTCAACTTCGCTGACTACCGGGGCGCGGCGATCATCACACCGAACCGCCGCGAGCTTGAGGCCGCGGTTGGCCTACCGACGGAGACGGATGCAGAGACCGCTGCGGCGGCAGCCCGCGCGATCGAGTCCTGCGGTGCGGCGATCCTGCTCACGCGCTCGGAAAAAGGCATGTCGCTGTTTCGGGCCGGGCAGGCGCCGATCCATCTGCCGACGCTGGCGCGCGAAGTCTTTGACGTCTCCGGCGCCGGCGACACGGTCGTCGCGGCGCTCGCCTGTGGTTTGGGCGCAGGCTTGCCCGTCGATGTGGCCATGGCGCTCGCCAACGCCGCGGCCGGCGTCGTCGTCGGCAAGCTCGGCACCGCCGTGTGCACGGCCGAGGAACTCGCCGCCGCGCTCGAGGCTCCCGTGGACGCAGGCGAGGCGGCGCCTATTCCCGCCACTTGGGAGGAAGCGGCCCAACGCCGCGCCGCCTGGAAGGCCAAGGGCCTCAAAGTCGGGTTCGCCAACGGCTGCTTTGATCTTCTCCATCCCGGTCATGTCACCCTGCTGCAGCGCGCCGCCGCGCAGGTCGACCGGCTGATCGTGGCGATCAACAGCGACGCCTCGGTGTCTGCGCTCAAGGGCCCGCAGCGCCCTGTGCAGACGGAAGCGGCGCGCGCCTTCGTGCTCGCTGGCCTTAGAGGCATCGACCTCGTCACCGTGTTTTCAGAGCCGACGCCCTACGATCTCATCGCGAAACTCATTCCAGATGTGCTCTTCAAGGGCGCCGATTACGCTGAGGCGGATGTCGTCGGCGGCGACCTGGTCAAGGCCGCAGGCGGGCGCGTCGCGCTCATCGATCTGGTCGCCGGCCAATCTACGTCGGCGCTCGTCCGACGCGCCCGCGCCGACGATTGAGGCGCCAAACGGCGCGATTTCTGCGCCTGCCATCCGCGCATCGGCCAACCTGCGATCGCGCAATTACCATTCAGTAACTGATTTCAACACATGAATTCTTACAGGAACTCAGTTTGGGCGCTTCGTTGGACCATTCCAATCGCTCTCCCATCCCGCCGGCGCTGGACGCTGGCGGCTACGCCGTCTTGGTCGCCGAGCATGCCGGCGACTCCATGGTCGTGACCGACGCGGACGGCAATTTCCTTTGGGTCAACCAGGCGTTCGAGGCGATGAGCGGCTATACCCTGGCCGATCTCGTCGGGCAAAAGCCGGGCGCCATTCTGCAGGGCCGCGCCAGCGATTCCGCCGCGCGCGCCGAGCTAAGCGCTGCGCGGCGCGAAGGTCGCGCCACGCGCGTCGAGATCGTCAATTATCACAAGTCCGGTCGGCTCTACGACGTCGAGATCGACATGCGCCCCGTGTGCGGGCCGGATGGCGTCATTACCCACTTCATCGCCACCCAGCGCGAAATCACGTTGCGTCGCCAGCGCGAAAACGACCTCGAGATGCGACGCGACCTCGCCAAGGCGCTCGTCGACGCGTCCGGCGTGGGCATCTGGATGGGCAAGGCGATCTTCGGCGCCGATGGTCGCGTGCGTGATTTTCGCTGGGTCGAAGTCAATCCGGCGGCCGAGCGCCTCCTGCAACGCAGCCGCGCCGAACTGATCGGCGCAACGATGCTTGAACTCTTTCCCGGCGCCGTCGAAACCGACGTCTTCGCCCGCTATGCCCAAGTCATCGACACAGGCGAACCCATCGCGTTCGACGTCGAATATTTCCTTGATGGACTGGCCGCCTGGTTCCGGGTCGATGCGGTCCGCACCAAGACCGGCCATCTGTCCGTCAGCTTCATCGATGTGACTGCCGAAAAGATGGCCTTCATCGAACTGGCCCGAGCCAAGGCCGACCTCGATCGGCTGGCGGCGAACCTGCCCGGCGCTTTGGCGCTGTTCGAAGTCGGGGCGGATCTGTCCATCTCACTCTCCAACGCCAGCGCCTCGTTTTCGGCGCTTGCTGGCTATGACGTGCGTGAAACTGGGCTCTCGGAAGCGATCACGCGCGTCTCCATGGAAGATTTCGCGCCCATCCTGAAAAATCTGCACGCCGCGCCGAAGGCGCCGGTGACGGCGCGCTTCCGCTATCTGCACCCGACGCGCGGCGAACGCTGGCATGAATTGTTTGGTCGCGCGCACCGTTCGCCCGACGGCGACGTGCAGATCGCCGTTTACGTCCACGACGTCACTGATGAGCAGCGCGCGCGCGACGTCGCCGAAACCGAAGCGCGCGAAGCGCAAAAAGAGGGGCTGCGGCTCGCTCGCCTCGCCGATACGGTGCCGGGGGTTCTATTCCAGTCCGTGTTCGCACCGAACGGGGAACTCAGCCATCGCTACGCCAGTCATGGCGCGGAGGACCTCTTCGGCCTTTCGCCGAGCCGCATGGTGAGCGAACCGCGCGCCTACCTCGCGCGCCTCGCCGCAGATGATCGCGCGCGTTATCTCGATGAATTGGCGATGGCCGCCGTCGACCTAAAGCCGTTCTCCACGACCGTTCGGTATGATCACCCCTTGCGCGGCGAGATCGCGTTGCGGGTCATCGCTCGACCCGAGCCGCTTCTTGGCGGTGCGACGCTCATGCACGAATTCGCGAGCGACGTGACGGACATGGTCCAGAAGGAGCGCGAGTTGCGCACGGCGATCGACGCCGCTGAAGCGCTCAGCCGCCGCCTCGGCCTCGCCGCTGGCGCCGCCAATATCGGCTTTTGGGAATTTGATCCCCAGACCGGCGTTCTGCGCTGGGACGACGTCATGTTCGACCTGTTCGGCGTCAATCCGGCGGACTTCGGCGGCGTCATCAAAGACTGGGCCGACGCAGTTCATCCCGAAGATCTTGCCCCAGCGCGCGAGGCGCTTGGCCGTTCGATCGAACTGCGCCAGCAATTGGCCGTTCAATTCCGCATCATCCGCCGAGACGGCGCCATTCGCCACCTCGTCGGCAACGCGACCGCATTCGAGGAGCAGGGGCGCGTTACCGTGCTCGGCGTCAATACGGACGTCACGGACTTCGTCGAAGCCCAGCAGCGCGCCGATGCGGCCGTTCTGGCGAAAGCCGCGTTTCTCGCCAACATGAGTCACGAGATTCGCACGCCGATGAACGGCGTCGTTGCGCTCGCCGGGGCTCTCGCCGCGACGCCCCTCGATCCGCGCCAGCGCGAAATGGTCGAACTGGTGCGCTCTTCAGGCGAAACGCTTGAGCGGCTGTTGTCCGACATTCTCGATTCTTCGCGGATCGAAGCGGGCAAGCTTGCGCTCGAACATGCGCCATTCGATCTGCGCGCGGCGGTCGAAACGGCCGCCCAGGTGATGCGGGTGCGGGCCGACGACAAGGGGCTCGCGTTCGACGTCCGCTATGGCGTGGGCGCGCAAGGCGCCTTTCTCGGCGACGCCGTTCGGATCCGTCAGATCATTTCGAATTTGACCGCGAACGCCGTCAAATTCACGGCGTCCGGCGGCGTGCGCGTCGACGTCGACGTCGAGGACATTGCCGGCCTCTCTTGGCTCAGCATAGAGGTGAGCGACACGGGCATCGGCTTCAACGCCGACGCACGCGATCGGCTGTTTGCACGCTTCGAGCAAGCCGACGCTTCGATCACGCGAACATACGGCGGCAGCGGGCTCGGCTTGGCGATCTGCAAGTCGCTGTGCGAAGCCATGGGCGGGTCGATCGACGTGCAGTCGGAACCTGATGTCGGAACCCGGTTCACCGTGCGTTTGCCGGCGCCGCGCGTCGATCCGGCGACGCAGGCGGACGGAATCGTCGAAAGCCTCGCCGATGAGGAGCCCGGCGCGCGCCTTGAAGGGTTGCGCGTCCTGCTCGCGGAAGATCATCCAGTCAACCAGCGCGTCGTCTCGCTTCTGCTTGAGCCGCTCGGCGTCGACGTGACGGTCGCCGCCAACGGCGCTGAAGCGCTCGATCTCTTCAAGACCGGCCCGTTTGATCTCATCCTGATGGACATGCAGATGCCGGTCATGGATGGCGTTTCGGCGACGCGTGCGATCCGCGATCTCGAAAGCGCGCGGGCCTGTGCGGCGACGCCGATCATCATGCTCAGCGCCAATGCGCTGAAGGAGCATCAAGAGCAGGCGCGCGCCGCCGGCTGCGATCTCCATGTCGCCAAGCCTGTGACCGCCGAGCGCCTGATCGCAGCTCTTATCGAAGCGACTACGCTCGCCGCCCGGCGCAAATCCGCGGCCGCGTGAGCGGCCGTGTCAGGCGGTTGCGAGCACGGCTGAAAAGCAGGCTTCGAGTTCACCTTCTTTGACCTGAAAAGCGCGCAGGCCAGCGCGTCGACCGGCTTCGACATCGTCGGTCGTATTGCCGATCATGACGCTGCGGCCCGGATCGAGTTCTAGATCGCGGATGGCGCGCTGCAACATGCCCGGATTTGGTTTGCGGTCGGGATGGTCGGCGACGCGATAGGCCGGGATCGTCGCATCTGGATGGTAGGGGCAAAAATACCAGGCGTCGATCTGCGCGCCATGTGCGGCGAGATCGGCGGCCATCGCAGCGTGAAAGGCGTCCATTTGCGCTTCGCTGAACAATCCGCGCCCGATGCCCGACTGGTTGGTGACCACGACGACGCGCCAACCGGCGTCATTCGCAGCCTTCACGGCCGCAATCGCGCCGGGCATCCAAACGAGATCCTCCGGCCGATGCATATAGCCCTTGTCGCGCACGAGCGTGTCGTCGCGGTCGAGGAAAAGGGCGGGGCGCAGCGCCGTCACGCGGGTCCCGTTCAGCCCGGCGCGATCATGTTTTCGGGGCGCACGATCGCGTCGTAATCGTCGGCTGGGATGCCGTCCTTGATCGCCTCGTCGCGCAAGGTCGTCCCGTTTTTGTGGGCGGTCTTGGCGATCTTTGCGGCGCGGTCGTAGCCGTACTTCGGCGCGAGCGCTGTGACGAGCATGAGCGAGCGATCAACGCCCGCCTTGATGTTGTCGACCCGCGGCTCGATGCCGACGACGCAGTTTTGCGTGAAGCTCACCGCCGCGTCCGCCAAAAGGCGCACGCTCTGCAGGAAATTGTAGGCCATCACCGGGTTGAAGACGTTGAGCTCGAAATGGCCTTGCGAGCCGGCGAAGGTGATCGCCGCGTGATTGCCGAACACCTGCACGCACACCTGCGTCAGCGCCTCGCACTGCGTCGGATTGACCTTGCCCGGCATGATCGAGGAGCCCGGCTCGTTCTCCGGCAGGGAAAGCTCACCGAGGCCGGCGCGCGGGCCCGAGCCGAGGAAGCGGATGTCGTTGGCGATCTTGAAGAGGCTCGCGGCGACCGTGTTGATCGCGCCGTGCGAGAACACCATCGCGTCGTGCGCCGCGAGCGCTTCGAACTTGTTGGGCGCGGACGTGAAGGCAAGGCCCGTGATCGCTGCGATCTTTGCCGCTACCGCTTCGGCGAAGCCCACCGGCGCATTCAGCCCGGTGCCCACGGCCGTGCCGCCCTGCGCCAATTGCATCAGCATCGGCAGGGTCATTTCGATGCGTGCAAGGCCGTTTTCGATCTGCTGGGCGTAGCCGGAAAACTCCTGGCCGAGCGTCAGGGGCGTCGCGTCCTGGGTATGCGTGCGCCCGATCTTGATGATCGAGGCCCACGCCTTCGCCTTGTCGTCGAGCGCGCCGTGGAGCTGTTTCAGCGCTGGGATCAGGCGATGGACGATCTCCTCGGCGCAGGCGATGTGCATGGCCGTCGGGAAGGTGTCGTTCGACGACTGGCTCATGTTCACATGGTCGTTGGGATGGACCGGCTTCTTCGAGCCCATCTCGCCGCCCATCATCTCGA
>JBMOIB010000090.1:0-11948 GCA_049317545.1 Caulobacterales bacterium
AAGCCAACGTGCCGTTCTTCACGATCTCGGGCTCCGACTTCGTGGAAATGTTCGTCGGCGTCGGCGCGAGCCGCGTGCGCGACATGTTCGAGCAGGCCAAAAAGAACGCGCCCTGCATCATCTTCATCGACGAAATCGACGCGGTCGGTCGTCACCGCGGCGCCGGCCTCGGCGGCGGCAATGATGAGCGCGAACAAACGCTCAACCAGCTGCTCGTCGAGATGGACGGCTTCGAAGCCAATGAAGGCATCATCCTGATCGCCGCCACCAACCGGCCGGACGTGCTCGACCCGGCGCTTTTGCGCCCGGGCCGCTTCGACCGCCAGATCGTGGTGCCGAACCCGGACGTCGTCGGCCGCGAAAAAATCCTCAAGGTCCACACCAAGAACGTCCCCGTCGCGTCGGACGTCGATCTCAAGACGATCGCGCGCGGCACGCCGGGCTTCTCGGGCGCTGACCTCGCCAATCTGGTCAACGAATCCGCGCTCCTGGCCGCCCGCCGCGGCAAGCGCGTCGTCACCCAGCGCGAGTTCGAGGACGCCAAGGACAAGGTCATGATGGGCTCGGAGCGGCGCTCCATGGTCATGACCGAAGAAGAAAAGACGCTGACCGCGTTTCACGAGGGCGGCCATGCGCTCGTTGCGCTGAGCGTTCCAGCCACCGATCCGGTCCATAAGGCGACGATCATTCCGCGCGGCCGCGCGCTCGGCATGGTCATGCAGCTCCCCGAGCGCGACAAGCTCTCGATGAGCTACGAACAGATGCTCTCGCGTCTGGCCGTGCTCGCCGGCGGCCGCGTCGCCGAGGAAGTCGTGTTCGGCAAGGACAAGATCACCTCCGGCGCCTCGAGCGACATCGAGCAGGCGACCCGCCTGGCCAAGATGATGGTCACGCGCTGGGGCTATTCAGAAGAGCTTGGCACCGTCGCTTACGGCGAGAACCAGGACGAGGTGTTCCTCGGCATGTCGGTGTCGCGCCAGCAGAACATCTCCGAAGAGACGGCCCGCAAGATCGACAGCGAAGTGAAGCGCCTCGTTGACGGCGGGTTCGCGGAGGCGCGTCGCATCCTCACCGAGAAGCGCGACGACCTGGATAAGCTGGCGCGCGCGTTGCTCGAGTACGAAACGCTCAGCGGGGACGAGATCCTCAAGGTGCTGCGCGGCGAAAAGCTCGACCGACCGGACGTGCCGCCGCCGAGCCAGCTGCCGCCGACGCCGGCTCTGCCGGTGATCGACGACGCCGAGACGCACGATCCGCGGCGTCGCTGGGGTCAGGGCCCAGACCCCGCGCCCGCCGGCGCCTGACGAACGCAAGCGGCGGCGCGAACTTCGCGCCGCCGTTTTTGCTTCGCCTCCTCAGCGCAGGTCGAGCCTAGGCCTCCGCTTTTCGCATCCCAATAGAAGTCCTGCCCAAAGGCGCGGCAAGCCGCCCCCTGGCGTATGCGACCACGCACGGATTGCACCCGACTGTAGAATCTGACCTGCATTCCGTGCGCCCTAAAGTCCAGAACATGTATAGCGTGGTTTCCGTAAGGGCAGGTTGCGGGCGCATCTCTGGGGTGGACTGATGCCGATGAGTAAGTCCGACTGGGAACTCGATCCGCTTGTGCGCAATGCGCGCAGCGATTTCGGCCGCGCCTGGGTCCGCGTGATCATTGCGGCTGTCGTTTCTTCTTTCCTGTTCGAGTTCCTCAGCGTCGCCATTGGCGTGATTTGGCTGGCGACGAGTGTGGCGGTCGAAGGCGCCTCGGCGATCGTTCGGCGCAAGGTCCGATCCTCGGACCTGCGCTGGGGGCCTGCGTACATTTTCTGCCTGTTCGCGAGTTCATTGGTCTGGGTGGCGCACGGGCTGCTCCTTTGGAACAGTGGAGAAGACCTCGCGCGCTATGCGGCGCTGTTCTCTCTGTTTTCCGTCTCGCTCTACGCCGCCAATGGCGGCGCCACCGATCGACGGCTCGTGGTCGCGCTCCTCGCGGCGCCAGTCATAACGCTGATGGCGATCGTGCTCGCCTACGTCTGGCCCAGCTACCCTGTGCACGTGGCGCTTTTCACAAGTCTTTCGACCTTCGGCGCCTGCGCCGTGATCGTGCTCAACGCCTTCGTGATGCTGCGGAGCAATGAAAAGCTGGTGCAGTCGGCGCAGGCGCTGAGCGCCGCCGGCCGCGCGAAGGATTCCTTCCTCGCTGACGTCAGCCACGAAATCCGCACCCCGCTAAACGGCGTGCTGGCGCTCGCGGGCGCGCTCGAACGCACGCCGCTCGACGCCAAGCAAAGGGAAATGGTCGCGCTCATCAGCGGCTCGGGCGAAACCATGCGCCGCCTTGTGACGGGCATGCTCGATCTCGCGAAAATCGAGTCGGGGCATCTCGGCCTGAATGCCGCCGAATTCGATCTCGCCGCCGAGATCGAGGCGGCCGCCTTGCCGCAGCGCCCGCGCGCCGAAGAAAAGGGCCTCTACCTCGCCCTGACCATCGAGGACGAGGCGCGTGGCCGCTACAAGGGCGATGCCCTGCGCCTGCGGCAGATCGTGGCCAATCTCACGTCGAACGCGGTCAAGTTCACGCAGTCCGGCGGGGTCGACGTGCGCGTGAGCGCAGCTCCCGGCCCCGACGGGCGGATCACCCTCGCCGTCACCGTGAGCGATACCGGGCCGGGCATGAGCGCCGCGGCGCGCGATCTCCTGTTCAAGCGCTTTTCGCAGCTCGAGTCCGGCGCCGCGGTCGAGGGGGGCACGGGCCTTGGCCTGTCGATCTCGCAGGCCCTCGCCGAACTGATGGGTGGCGGGATTTCGGTGCGATCGACGATTGGCGAGGGATCGGACTTCGTGTTCGCCGCGCCGTTCGAACGCATTGGCGACGCCGTCGAAGGGCAGGCGCGGGCCGGGGCGCAGACGCGCGCCGACGCGGCTGCGGACGCGCTGCGCATCCTTCTCGCCGAGGATCATCCCGTGAACCGGCGGGCGATCGAACTCATTCTCGAGCCGTTCGGCGCGTTAATCACGCCAGCCGAGAACGGACGCCTCGCGGTCGAGGCCTATGCGGCGTCGACGTTTGATCTGGTGCTGATGGACAAACGCATGCCGGTGTTGGACGGCCTTGAGGCGTTGCGCGAAATTCGCGCTCTCGAAGCCGCTGACGGCCGCGCGCGCACGCCAGTCCTGATGCTGAGCGCCGACGCCGCGCCCCATGATCTGGATGAGGCGGAGGCGGCCGGGTGCGACGGCTACGTCCCCAAGCCGATCACGCCGGACGTGCTTTTCGCGGCGATCCAGGATGCGCTCGAAGCCCGACGCTGCTCGGCTTAAGCGCGCTTTTCAAGCATCGCCAGCAGCGCCTTGACGTCCTGGGCGCGCGCTTTCGGCAGAACCACGACGCCGTCGGCGGTCGCCACGATGATCAGGTCTTCGACGCCGCTCACCGCGACCTTCACGCCGTCGCCGATCACGAGACAGCCCCGCGCGTCCTTGAGCGCCACGGGTCCGCGCGCGACGTTGTCCTCGCCGTCCTTGTCGGCGAGCCGCCAAACCTCATCCCAGGCGCCGAGATCGGCCCAGCCGATGTCGCATGGCGCGACCGCAGCCCGCGTCGTCTTTTCCATCACGGCGACGTCGAACGGCGCCGACGGCGTTGCCGCGAATTCGGCTTCGGGCAGGCGCACGCAGACGCCATCGCGCGCCGCCGCACGCCACGCCGCCAGCGCGCCGTCGCGGACGTCCGGCGCG
The DNA here is from genome assembly GCA_049317545.1 of Caulobacterales bacterium. GTDB lineage: Bacteria > Pseudomonadota > Alphaproteobacteria > Caulobacterales > Aquidulcibacteraceae > REEB506. Next base: position 3,721 of record JBMOIB010000090.1, read on the forward strand.
TGCGCGAATTCCTCGCGCACCACCGTAGGCGCGAAAAAGAAGATCCCCGCGTTCCAGGAATGGCGACCGTCGCGCCAAAGTTCTTCCGCGAGCGCGCGCACCGGTTTTTCCTTGAAACGGGCGATCTCGAAGGCGCCGTCGCCCAGGTCGGCGCCGCGCTGGATGTAGCCGTAGCCGGTTTCCGGGCCGGTCGGCTCGATGCCGAACGTCACGATCCGCGAGCGCGCGACCGGCGCGGCGCGCGCCACCGCCGCGCGAAACGCCGCCGGGTCACTGATGCGGTGGTCGGCCGGGAGGAGCAGCACCAAGGCGTCCGGATCGATCTCGGCCGCCGCTTCCGCAGCGATCAGGGCGGCGGCGGCCGTATTGCGCCCGAACGGCTCCAAAATGAGCGCCGCGGGCGCAACGCCGATCGCGCTCAACTGGGCGAGGATCTCGGCCTCGTGGGCGACGTTGGCGATCACGATCGGCGCCGCAAACCGCACGCCGATCGGCGCCTCCAGAAATCGCGCCGCGGTCGCTTGGATCAGGCTGTCGGCGCCGCCGAGCGCATGGAATTGCTTGGGGCGCGCCGGCGTCGAGAGCGGCCACAAGCGCGAGCCTGCGCCGCCGGACAAGATCGCGGGGATGATCGTCATCGTCACATGATTGACCTTGATTGCCCCGGGTGCTTAACGCCCGACACCGATCGCGCCAAGCGCCGCGGCGCGTCAGCGGGAGCGAGCATGCCTGAATCGAGCCTTGCTGCGCCCCTCGCACGCGTCCGCAGCTGGACGTTCGATACGGCCCTTCCATTCTGGCTGGAGCGCGGGATCGATCGGGCCGGCGGGTTCGTGGAGGCGCTCGATTTCACCGGCGCCGATGCGGGCGTCGCCTTCAAACGCACGCGCGTCGCCTGCCGCCAGATCTATGTGTTCTCCCACGCCGCCATGCTTGGCTGGACCGATGGCCTCGATGCGGCGCAGGCCGGCGCGCGCTGGCTCGTCGATCGCGCCTGGCGGGCGGACGGGGCGGGCTTCGTGCGCCGTCTCGATCGCGCTGGCGGTCTGCTCGATCCGACCATCGACCTCTACGACAACGCGTTTGCGATCTTCGCCTTCGCCTGGCTCCACCGCGCGACCGGCGAAGCATGGGCCCTGGCGCAGGCGCTGGCGACCCTCGATGCGGTCAAGGCGAGCCTCGCCGATCCGTCCCGCCAAGGCTATCGCAACGACGAAACCGGCGCGGGGCCCCGCCAGCAGAACCCGCACATGCATCTCATGGAGGCCTGCCTTGCGGGCTTTGCAGCGAGCGGCGCGGACCGCTTCGCCGCCGAGGCTGACGCGCTTGCGGGCTTGTTCACGACGGCCTTTTTCGACGGCCGCACGCTCGCCGAATACTTCGATGCGGATTGGACACGCACGTCCGGCGACAAGGGCCGCTGGATCGAACCCGGCCACATGTTCGAATGGGCTTGGATCCTTGCGGAGCATCGCCGGCTGGGCGGGCCGGACCATCGTCCGGCCATCGCGGCCTTGATCGACTTCGCCGAGCGTTATGGCGTGGACGCCGCGAGTGCGGTCACATTCAACGCGGTGCGCGACGACGGGGCGCCGCTCGATCGCGGATCGCGCACCTGGCCCAACACCGAACGGATCAAGGCCGCCGTCGCCGCCCGCGAGGCGCTCGGCGATCGCACGGCCCAAGCGCGCGCCGCGGCTTCGGCGAACCTGTTGCTTGACCGCTATCTCGGCGTCGAACCGCGCGGCGCCTGGATCGACCAATTCGACGCCGACGGCCGCCCCGTCGCGCCGAACGTTCCGGCCTCGACGCTCTATCACGTGTTCCTCGCCTTCGCGGAATTCCTCCGCGTCGGCGAGGATTGGTGACGCCCGGCGGGCGTTAGCGCGCCAGGCACATGGCGATGCCCATGCCGCCGCCGATGCACAGCGTGGCGAGGCCCTTCTTGGCGTCGCGGCGCTGCATTTCGAAGAGCAGGGTCGTGAGGATGCGGGCGCCGGACGCGCCGATCGGGTGGCCGATGGCGATCGCGCCGCCGTTGACGTTCACGACCTCCGGGTTCCACCCCATGTCCTTGGTCACCGCCAGCGCCTGCGCGGCGAAGGCTTCGTTGCTCTCGATCAGATCGAGATCAGCGGGCGACCACCCGGCCTTTTCGAGCGCCTTGCGCGACGCCGGGATCGGCCCTGTGCCCATCACCGAAGGATCGACGCCGGCCGACGCCCACGACGCGATGCGGGCGAGCGGGACGAGGCCGCGCTTGAGCGCTTCGGCTTCGGTCATGATCACGAGCGCAGCTGCGCCGTCATTGATGCCGGACGCGTTGGCGGCGGTGACCGTGCCATCCTTCTTGAAGGCCGGACGCAGGCCCGCAGCGGCTTCGATCGTCGCGCCGGCGCGGATGTATTCGTCCTGATCGACGACGGTGTCGCCCTTCTTGCCCTTGATCGTGACCGGGGCGATCTCGTCCTTGAACCGGCCGCCGGCGCGCGCGGCTTCAGCCTTGTTCTGCGAGGCGGTGGCGAAGGCGTCCTGCTGCTCGCGGGTGATCTGCCACTTCTCGGCGACGTTCTCGGCCGTGATGCCCATGTGGTAGCCGTTGAAGACGTCCGTCAGGCCGTCCTTGAGCATGGTGTCGGCGAATTCGAGCGACCCCATCTTCTGGCCGGACCGCAGGTGCGCGACGTGCGGCGCAAGGCTCATGTTCTCCTGGCCGCCGGCGACGACGATCGACGCGTCGCCCGCCTTGATCTGCTGGTAGCCGATCGCCACCGCGCGCAGGCCCGAGCCGCACACCTGGTTGACGCCCCAGGCCGGCGCCTCGTCCGGAATACCGGCCGCGCGGCTCGCCTGGCGGGCGGGGTTCATGCCCTGGTTCGCCGAAAGGACCTGGCCAAGCACGACCTCGGAGACCTCCTTGGCGTCGACCTTGGCGCGCGCGAGCGCAGCCTGGATCGCGGTCTTGCCGAGCTCATGGGCCGGCGTGTTCGCGAACGCGCCGCTGAACGAGCCGACGGCGGTGCGCGCGGCGGCGGCGATGACGATGGCGCTCAAAGGGGGTCTCCTAGTTTCGTTATGGTTACGCAGCATTGCCCCAGCGGGCGCCCGGCGCCAAGCCGAACCGCGAATGTGTCCCCGCGTGCGTCTTTGTGGTGCTCAACGGCTTGCAAAACCCTCCGCGAAAGAGGATTTTCGCTCTTGCAACAGAAGCGCCCGCGAATGCTGCGGCGCAGCGACCAAGGATACGCCTCAATGGCTGAGGACGCGGCGAAATCGGGCTCCTCAGAACCCGTCGTCATCAAGAAGTACGCCAACCGGCGGCTCTACAACACGGCCAACAGCGCCTACGTTACGCTTGAACACTTGAGCGAAATGGTCCGCGCCGGCGTCGACTTCATCGTTCAGGACGCCAAGAGCGGCGACGACATCACCCGCTCGGTCCTCACCCAGATCATTTTCGAGCAGGAAAGCCGCGGTCAGGCGCTTTTGCCGGTCCAGTTCCTGCGCAAGCTCATCCGCTTCTACGGCGACCAGATGCAGGGCTTCCTGCCGGCCTATCTGGAAATGAGCATGGAGACCTTCTCGAAGGGCCAGGAGCAGTTCCGCGATCAGCTGTCGCGCGCCTGGACGGGGACGGGCGTCGCGCCGAGCTTCGAGGAGCAGGCGCGTCAGAACGTGCAGATGTTCCAGCAGGCCATGCGCCTGTGGTCGCCGTTCCCGCCCGGCCAGGGCCCCGCTGACCAAGCTCCAGGGGCTCCGGCCGCCGCGCCTGCTGAGGCCGCTCCGGCCGCCGACACGCTGGTCGAGCTGAAGCGCCAGATGGAGCAGATGCAGAAACAGCTCGAGTCGCTTTCGACCGCGCGCAAGCCCTGATCGCTTTAGCGCCGCCCTGAAATGGCGCATAACCCCGGCGCGGGATTTGCTGGGCTGCGCCGTTGCGTGGACCAGCGTCGCCTATCGCGATCTTGCGCCGATCCGCTTTACCAAGACCACCGCGCTAAACGCGCCCGACATGGGCGATAGAGCCTCCAGGCGCGGAGCGCCCCGCCTGCGCGCGGCCTCCGCTTGGCGTCGCCCTTGCAGCGCTGCGGGTCATGGACCCCAGGGCCCGCCTTTTCACCGCGCGGCTGGCGCCGTTCAGTTCCAAAACGGGACCGCAGCCGCGCGTCAGCGCTGATCGCGTCGAGCCCGGCCCTGCGCCGACCCCGCGCGAATGGGTGGTGGAATTCGAAGAGACGCGCCTGAGCCCGGCGCAGACGGCCTTCCTCGCACAGATGCTCGGCCAGATCGCCGAGCCGCCCACGGCCGCGCCAGCCTCGCCCTATGCGACGCGGCGTCTGCGCCCGGGGATCGCCTTCAACCGCAAGGCCTGAGGGCGGATCGGCTAAACGGGGCGGTTCCGAATGACGCGGAGCAGCACCATCACGATGGCGATCACCAGCAGCACATGGATGAAGCCGCCCATCGTGTAGGATGACACGAGGCCCAGGAGCCAAAGCACGACCAAAATCACGGCGATCGTATAAAGCATGATGTCCTCCTGAACTCCGGGCGCAGCGCGTCCCCTCCGCTTCAACTCGAAATGGAGCCGTTTGGTTCCGAGCGGCGTTGTTTGAGAGCGGCCGGAGGCGCCAGCGGCGCTCGCGGCCGACCGCAGACACAGGAGACGTTCATGTCATTGAAGAAATCGCAGGTCGCAATCATCGGCGCCTTGGCCTTGGTGGGCCTGCTCGCCTGCAGCCCGCAGGGCAGCGCGGAAAAGAGCGGAGAGAAAATGGATTCCGCGATTGAGGAATCCACGCAGGGCAAGATCGATCGCAGCGACGGCCCGCTCGAAAAAGCCGGCGAAGCCATCGACAAATCCACCGGAAAAACAAATGACGATCCGGCTGACGCCCTCAACGACGCGACCGACGGCAATGCGAAAACCAAGCCTTGACCATCCGCGGAGCGCGCATTGAACAAGACGTCCGCCTTCGCTCTTTTCGCCTGCGTTACAGCCATAAGCGGGTGCGCCGCGACGACCTACGCGCATCAATCGCGCGACCATCAGGTCCGCGACGCCTTTGGCAAACCGTTCCGCGACGCAGGTTGGACGCGCGAACATCCGCCTGAGGTGCTCATGCGCGCCGCCAAGGCGCCCTATGCGCCGCCGAACGAATTGGACTGCAGTGCAGTGCGCAACGAGATCGCCACACTCGATCTTGTGCTGGGTCCCGACCTGGACGTCGCCGGCCCTCGCGGAGCGAGCGTCGGCGAAAGCGCGTCCGCTCTGCTGTCCGGCGCGATCGGCGGCGTCATCGGGCTGCCGTATCGCGGCGTCGTGCGCAAGATTTCCGGCGCAGAAGCGCGCGAGCGAGATCTGAAGAACGCCATCTTCGCAGGCATGGTCCGTCGCGCGTTTCTCAAGGGATTGGCGCGGTCGTCATGTGCGCCGGTTGCGCAAGACGTTGCGATCGCGTCGCCCGCTACGTCGCCGGCAACGTCAACGACGCTCACGGAAGGTCCGTAGGCGACACGCCGCGCCGCCGCTATTTGCGCGTCGCGTTCCAATTGAACAGGAAGTTGCGGTGCTCCGCCCAGGTCTGGCCCTGGACGCCATCGCCCGTCAGGCAAGCCGACGTGTGATAGGGGCCGACGCCGTCGCTGGTGCGAAAGCTGACGCATGTGCGGCCGCGATCGGTCTTCCATCGGCCGGCCTGGATTTCAGACTCGTAGAACGATCCCGTGGCGACGCCGTTCGCCGCCAAAACGAGGACCATTGGGCGGGTATAGGGCTTGCCGGGTTCGGACGAGAGATCGACGACCCATTCGCCGCTCAGCGCTGGCGGCGTGGGCGCGGCAGGGGGCGTCTGCGCCTGCGCCGCGCCGGCCCCGAGGGCGATCGCGGCGAAAAGCCATTTGAACTGCATCGGAACTCTCCTTGTCCGACGCCTTACGTAGCTGGAGCGCAACCCGATGACTTGACGATGAAGTTCGCGGCCCGCCCTTGACGGGTAGGCGCGGGGCGCGCCACACGACGGACCTCGCGCGGGCGCCGTCTGCGCCGCCTTCGCGTCTCCTGAGGACCGCTTCCGATGAACGAAGATCCGCGCCGTCTCGCAGCCGCCGTCCGCGCGCTCGCCATGGACGCCGTCGAACGCGCCAAGTGCGGCCACCCGGGCATGCCCATGGGCATGGCCGACGTGGCGACCGTATTGTTCGCCAACCACCTGAAGTTCGACGCCGCAGCGCCCTACTGGCCCGACCGCGACCGCTTCGTCCTGTCCGCCGGCCACGGCTCGATGCTGCTCTACGCGCTGCTGCATCTGACCGGCTATTCCGACATGACGATCGAGGAGCTCAAGCGCTTCCGTCAGCTCGGGTCCAAGACCGCCGGCCATCCCGAATACGGCCACGCGACCGGCATCGAGACCACGACCGGGCCGCTCGGGCAGGGTCTCGCCAACGCCGTCGGCATGGCGATGGCCGAACGGGCGCTGGCCGCGCGGTTCGGGGCCGATCTCGTCGATCACCGCACCTGGGTCATCGCCGGCGACGGCTGCCTCATGGAGGGGATCAGCCAGGAAGCCATCGCGCTCGCCGGCCGCCACCGCCTCGAGAAGCTCATCGTGCTCTGGGACGACAACGACATTTCCATCGACGGCCGCATCGCCTTGTCGGACGCCACCGATCAGCGTCGGCGCTTCGAGGCCTCGGGTTGGCGCACCATCGCCGTCGACGGCCACGATCCCACATCGATCGATCGCGCGCTGCGCGAGGCCAAGGAGAGCGATCGCCCGACGCTCGTCGCCTGCAAGACCATCATCGGCTTCGGCTCGCCGAAAAAGGCCGGCACCAAGTCCGCCCACGGCGAGCCTCTTGGCGCCGAGGAACTTGCGGCCGCCAAAGCTGCGATCGGCTGGACGGCCGAACCGTTCGAAATCCCGTCCGACATCGCCGGCGCCTGGCGTCGGATCGGCGCGCGCGGCGCTGGAGACCACGCCGCCTGGGCGCAACGCCTCGCTGCTTCGCCCCATGCCGATGCGGTCGCCGTCGCCCTCGACGGCGATATGCCGGACGCGGCGCGTGATGCGCTCGCCGCGCATGCCGCCAATGTCGCCTTGTCCAAACCCGCCATCGCCACGCGCGCGGCGTCAGGCCAGGCGCTCGACGCCATTTTCGCGCATTGGCCGGAATTGGTCGGCGGGTCCGCCGACCTCACCGGCTCGAACAACACCTTCGTCAAGGGAACCGAGTTCTTCGCGCCCGAGACGCCTGCAGGGCGCTACGTCAATTACGGGATCCGCGAACACGGCATGGCGGCGGCCATGAACGGGATGGCGCTGCACGGCGGGATCGTGCCCTACGGCGGCACGTTCCTATGCTTCGCCGATTATGCGCGCCCAGCTATCCGGCTCGCGGCGCTCATGGGCATCCGCGTCATCCACGTCATGACGCACGATTCCATCGGGCTCGGCGAAGACGGGCCCACGCACCAGCCGGTCGAACATCTCGCCTCGCTGCGCGCGATTCCGAACTGCTACGTCTTCCGCCCCGCCGACGCGGTCGAGACCGCCGAAGCCTGGGCGTGCGCGCTTGATCTCGACGCCGCGCCGAGCGTGCTCGCATTGTCGCGCCAGGCGACGCCCGCGCTTCGCACGGACGCGACGGACAATCTGGTCGCCCGCGGCGCCTATGTGATCGCGCCGGCCGCCGGCCCCTCGCGCGTCGCCTTGTTCGCCTCGGGCACCGAGGTCGCCCTTGCGCTCGCCGCCCAGGCCAAGCTCGCGGAGAAGGGGATCGCGGCGCGGGTCGTTTCTTGCCCGTGCTTCGAATTGTTCGCCGAACAGGACGAGGACTACCAGGAAGAGGTCATCGGTCCGGACCAGGAATTGCGCATCGGCGTGGAAGCCGCGATCGCGCAGGGCTGGTTCGAAACCTTCGAACTCGACGCCTTCCTCGGCATGACCGGCTTCGGCGCGTCCGCGCCCGCCAAAGACCTCTATGCCCACTTCGAAATCACGCCCGACCGGATCGTCGAAGCGGTCGAAGATCTCCTCGACGGCTGACGCAGCGCCACCTCGTCATCCCGGCCGAGCGAAGCGAGACCCGGGACCTCGTTCCAGGTCCTCTCCTGAACAAGGTCCCCGCTCTCGCTGACGCTCGGCGGGGATGACGAGCGGGCGAACGGGGACAAGCGCGAACTTATCCTCCCCCTCCCAGACCCATGCCATCATCCCTCTCGT
>JBMOIB010000091.1:0-11774 GCA_049317545.1 Caulobacterales bacterium
AGCTTGTCGCCGTCGCGCAGGACGTCGCGGCGCATGAAGCTCACCTGGGCGTTGGCGGCGTCGCGCGGGCCGATTTCAAGGATCAGCGGCGCGCCGCGACGCACCCAGTCCCAGCGCTTGTCCGCCGACTTGCCGGGCTTGGTATCGACATGGGCGCGCACTGGCTGGCCGAAGGCGCTCAGCGCGCGCAAATCTGCGGCGAGCGCCTGCGCATAGGCGATCACGGCTTCGTCTTCGGGCTTGTCGCGCAGGATCGGGATCAGGACGATCTGCTTCGGCGCGATCGTCGGCGGCGTGCGCAGGCCGTCATCGTCGCCGTGGGTCATGATGACGCCGCCGATCATCCGCGTGGACGTGCCCCACGACGTGGTGTGCGCGAGTTTGCGCTCGCCGTCCTTGTCGGTGAAGCGGATGTCCTGGGCCTCGGCGAAGTGCGTGCCGAGATAGTGCGACGTGCCGGCCTGCAGCGCCTTGCCGTCCTGCATCATCGCTTCGATGGAGAAGGTGTTGTCGGCGCCGGGGAAGCGCTCGTTGGCGGGCTTTTCGCCGGCGACCACCGGCATGGCGAGCCAGTCCTCGCTGAAGCGGCGATAGAGCTCCAGCGCGAGCATCGTCTCGTCCATAGCCTCGTCCTTGGAGGCGTGGGCGGTGTGACCCTCCTGCCAAAGGAATTCGGCGGTGCGCAGAAACAGGCGCGTGCGCATTTCCCAGCGCACGACGTTGGCCCATTGATTGAGCAGGATCGGCAGATCGCGATAGCTCGTGATCCAGCGGCTGAACGCGTCGCCGATGATCGTCTCCGACGTCGGCCGGATGATCATCGGTTCGGTCAGTTCGGCGTCGGGATCGGGCTTCAGTTCGCCGTCGATCGCCTTCAGCCGGTGGTGGGTGACGACCGCCATCTCCTTGGCGAAGCCGTCGACGTGGTCGGCCTCCTTGGCGATGAACCCCATCGGGATCAGCAGCGGGAAATAATAATTGTCGTGGCCGGTCGCCTTGATGCGGCGGTCCATCTCCTGCTGGATCAGTTCCCAGATCCCGTAGCCCCAGGCCTTGATGATCATGCAGCCGCGCGTCGGCGAGGCCTCGGCAAGGTCAGCGTCCTTGACGACCGCCTGATACCAATCGGGAAAATTCTCCGCGCGGGTGACGCTCAGCGCCCGTTGCATGTCCGCTCCTCCAACCCGCTCGGGCGGGCGATCTCGAACCGGCGTGAGTAGCGGTCGGGGGTCAGGTTGTCCATGTCGGCCAGCCTCAAGAGCCCTCCCCCAGCGGGGGAGGGTTGGGAGGGGGAGATGGGCGCTGCGGCGGGATGAACACCTGAGGCGTCGAAGCGCACTCTCCCCACCCCTACCCCTCCCCGCTGGGGAGGGGAGTAAGGCGTCAGCGCCGCGCGTACCAGATCGCGCCGATCACGAGCACCCAGAACGCAAAGCCCAGCCACGTCGCCCAGAGCGCCTTCTGCTTCAGGTTCGGCGCGGACGGCGCGCCCTGGTCGTGGCTTGGCGCGTGCTCGCCGGCCTCCTCGAGGCTGCGCACGCCGATTGGCAAAACGCAGAAAAGCGCCATCCACCAGCAGATGATGAACAGGGCGACCGCGAGCAGCGGATCGATCGGCATCAATGGGCGTCCTTCGGTTCTTCCATCAGTTCGATCAGAACACCGTTCGAGTTCTTCGGGTGAACGAAGATGATCAAGGTGCCGTGCGCGCCGATGCGCGGCTCGCCGAGCACGGTTGCGCCGCGCGCCTTCATCTCGTCGCGCGCCTCGTAAATGTTTTTCACTTCGAAGCAGACGTGATGCTGGCCGCCCTGCGGGTTCTTCTCGAGGAATTTCAGGATCGGGCTCGTTTCACCGAGCGGTTCGATCAATTCGATTTGCGAATTGGCGACATTGACGAACGCCACCTTCACGCCCTGCTCGGGCATGTCGCGGATCGGCGTCATGTCGCTTTCGGGCACGCCGTAGAGCGTGCGGTAATTGTCCTTCGCGGCCTCGATCGAGGGCACCGCAACGCCGACATGGTTCAATCGTCCGAGCATGGTTTCCTCCTCAAACCGTAAGGATCACGGCGTCGACGAACGGCCGTTTTCCCCAAACCTTCTCAGCGGCCTTGCGCACTGCGCGCACGACGGCCGCCTCGGCGGCCTCGTCGTCCTTACGTTCCGCGCTCGACAGACGATGATAGGCCGCCTCCGCCGCGGCGGCGAGGTCGTCGAGCGCAGCTTCGAGCGCATCGTCGTCGCCGAGCGACAGGCCGCGCACGCGCACGTCCGGACCCGACACGATGGTGTGCTTCTTGGCCGAGACGGCGAACGAGATAGTCAGCTGCCCCTCCGAGCCGAGGCGCTTGCGGTCGCGCATCGCTTCGTCGTCGGAGTCGATCATGACGTCGCCGTCCACATAGAGGCGCCCTGCCGGCACCTCGTCGATGACGGCGGCAGGCCCTGGCGCGAGACGGATGAGATCGCCGTTGCGCGGCGTGACCGTCTGGGGGACCTGCATGGATTGGGCGAAGGCGGCGTGTTCGAGGATATGACGGCGTTCGCCATGGACCGGCACCGCGATCGTCGGCCGCGCCCATTGGTACATCTGGCGCAATTCCTCCCGACACGGATGACCCGATACGTGGACGTGGGCATCGCGATCGGTGATGACGCGGACCTCGCGGCCGACGAGTTGGTCGTAGAGCGCGTAGATCGACTTCTCATTGCCGGGAATGACCCGCGAGGAGAAAATCACCGCGTCGCCGCGGCCGAGCGTGACGTGGCGGTGCGCGTTCGACGCGATGCGCGACAGCGCCGCGCGCTCCTCGCCCTGGCTGCCGGTGCACAGATAGAGGATCGATTCCGGAGGGAGGTAGCCGCTCTCTTCCTCGGTGACGAAGGGCGGCACGTCCTTCAAGATGCCTACCGACATCGCCGCACCGACGATCTTGTGCATCGAGCGACCGACGAGGCACACGGAGCGTCCGCACGCGTGCGCGGCGCGGATCGTGCTGTCGAGGCGCGCGACGTTCGAGGCGAAGGCGGTCACGGCGACCTTGCCTTTGCATTCGCGGATCAGCGTCTCCAGGCCTTCGCGCACGCTCGATTCAGAACCCGCCGAGCCTTCGACGAACACGTTGGTGCTGTCGCACACCATGGCGAGGACGCCATCTTCGCCGAGCGCGCGGACGCGGGCGTCGTCCGTCGTTTCGCCGATGATGGGATCGGGATCGATTTTCCAGTCGCCGGTGTGCCAGATGAGACCGAGCGGCGTGCGGATCGCGATGCCGTTGGGCTCCGGGATCGAGTGGGTCAGCGTGACGAATTCAAGGTCGAACGGACCGAGCTCAAGCGAGCCCTTGAGCGGAATCTCGGTGATCTTGACCTTCTGCAGGAGCCCCTTTTCGCGCAGCTTTTCGCGCACGAGCGCGGCGGTGAAGGGCGTCGCGTAGACGGGAACCTTCAGCTTTGGCCATAGCCACGCGATGGCGCCGATGTGGTCCTCGTGGGCGTGCGTCAGGACGATAGCGAGAAGGCCCTCGCGCTCGCTCACCATATAGGACGGGTCCGGAAGAATGATGTCGACGCCCGGCTGATCCGATCCCCCGAACGTCACGCCGATGTCGACGATGATCCACTGGCGGTTCTCGGGCGGCCCATAGCCGTAGGCGTTCAGGTTCATGCCGATCTCGTTCGCGCCGCCGAGCGGCAGGAAGACGAGTTCGTCGTCGGATTTAGCTTTGTGCTTGGCCATCAAGTCAGATCGTTCCGCCATTGCGCTTGAAGATTTCGAGGAGCCCGCGCGAGGTGAGGTCGTCGTCGAAGATTTCGATGGATGTAGAAGCGCCCTGGAAGAGCGACGCCACCCCACCGGTGGCGATGATCTTGAGCGGCGCGCCCAGGCGGGGCTCCTCCTCGCGCTTCAGACGCGAGACGAGGCCGTCGATCAATTCGACATAGCCCCAAAATACTCCCGATTGCATCGCGTGAACAGTGTTCTTGCCGAGTGCTACGCCCTGCGGCGGGCGGCGGATCTCTACCCGCGGCAAACGGGCCGCGGCGGTGTGCAGCGCCTGCAGGGAGAGGTTGATGCCCGGTGCGATGATGACGCCTTCAAGGCCGCCATCGGCGGCGATGACGTCGAAGGTCGTTGCGGTGCCGCTGTCGATGACCACGGCAGGGCCGCCGTGCTCGACGAAGGCCCCCACGGCGTTGACCAGCCGGTCCGCTCCGGCTTCACGCGGATTGTCGATCCGCAGCGGAATGCCGAGATCAACGCCGTCCTCGCCGACCACCAGGGGCTCCTGGCCGACATAGCGGCGCGACAGGTTGCGCAGATTGAACAGCGCCTGCGGCACGACGGTGGAGATGATGCATTTGCTGATGTCGCCGAACGCGAGGCCCTGAAACGCCATCAGCTGGGCGAGCCAGGGGGCGTATTCGTCCGCGGTGCGTGTCGAGGCGGTCGAGGCGCGCCATTGGCCCCGCCAGGACTGCCCGTCATGCAGCGCGAACTTCGTGTTGGTGTTGCCGACGTCGATGGCGAGGAGCATGGCGGGCCTCAGGCAGCGGGACTGTCCGCCGAAAAGAAGACTTCGCCCGCCGAAATCAATGCCTCGCGTCCATCGGGGCGCAAAAGGCGCAATTCTCCGCTCTCCGACAGGCCGCCATGCAGCCCCTCGACCGCCTCGCGGCCGAGATCGACGCGGATTGGGCGACCAAGGCCGTGCGCGCGGGCGAGCCAAGCCGCCTGCAGGGGCGCGAAGCCTTCGCGCTCCAGGCGCGCGCTCCAGGCGGCCAGCCGTTGACGCAGGAGGGCGAACGCGGCGTCGGCGTCGAGCCCGCCGAGCGCCGCCACGGGATAGGCCGCGTCGTCCGGCGCGCTGAGGAGGTTCACGCCGATCCCGAGCGCGAGCCAGGTTCCCCCGCCCTTGTGCGCGCCGCTTTCGAGCAGGATGCCGGCGCACTTCGCGCCGCCGATCAGAACGTCGTTCGGCCACTTCAGCGTGACGGGCGCAGCGCCCGCCGCGTCGGCGACGTCGGCGACGGCGAGCGCGGCGGCGAAGCTCAAGCGCGCGAGCTGCGCCGGGCCGGCCTCGAAGCGCGCGAAATAGGTGGTGAAGAGATTGCCGTGTTGCGACGCCCACCGTCGTCCGCGGCGGCCCCGGCCGGCCGTCTGGCTATGGGCGCGCAGCCAAAGCGGGCCCGTCTCGCCCGCATCGGCGCGCCGCTGCGCCTCGCTGTTGGTGCTGTCGATCTCGTCGAAGACGAGCGCGGGCGCCTCGGCGTCGATCACGTGCGCAGTCCGGCCGAAGGCGGATGGCTCACGGCCCGCCGAACACGGTGAAGCTCGAACGCGCCGCGGTGGTCAGCCAGGATTGAACGACGCCCGCGAAGAGCACGAACACGACGATCGTGAGGATGGCGGAAAGGTTCGCCGTCAGCGCAACGGCCCCGCCGGCGCGATCGAACTTCGGCGCGGGCGCATCGAACCAGACGACCTTGACGACGCGCAGGTAGTATCCGGCGCCGACGACCGTCGCGAGGCCGGCGAGCACGGCGAGCCAGATGAGGTCGGCGTTCACGGCGGCGAGGAAGGCTGCGTATTTGCCGAAGAAGCCGGCGAGCGGCGGGATGCCGGTCAGCGAGAACAGCAGCGCCGTGATGATCGCGGCCATCCACGGATTGCGCTGCGCGAGGCCCGCGAGGTCCGAGACCTCCTCGACAGGCTTGCCCTCGCGCCACATGGACTGGATGACGGCGAACACCCCGATCGTCGCGGGCAGATAGAGCGCCATGTAGAGCAGCGCCGCGGGCGCGCCGTTCTGTGCGCCGGATGCGAGCGCCATGAGCACGAAGCCCATGTTGGCGATCGACGAATAGGCCATCAGCCGCTTGATGTTGGTCTGCGCCAAAGCCGCAACCGAACCGATGACGAGCGAGGCCGCCGCAAGCGCCGCAACCACCTGCATCCATTGGAATTCAAGCGCGCCGAACGGTCCGTAGATGACCCGCGCCATGAGCGCGACCGCAGCCATTTTCGGCGCGGCGGCGAAGAAGGCCGTCACCGGCGTCGGGGCGCCCTCATAGACGTCCGGCGTCCACATGTGGAACGGCGCGGCCGACATCTTGAACGCGAGGCCGCAGAGCAGGAACACGAGGCCGAAGATCAGGCCCGGGCCCCCGTCGGCGGCGTGGACGGCGATTTCGTCGAACTTCACCGAGCCCGCGAAGCCATAAATCAGCGAGGCGCCGTAGAGCAGCAGGCCCGAGGACAAGGCGCCGAGCACGAAGTACTTCAATCCGGCCTCGGACGAACGGGCGTCGTCGCGACGGAAGGCGGCCATGACGTAGGCCGCGAGGCTTTGAAGTTCGACGCCAATGTAGAGCGCAATGAGGTCGTTCGCGGAGGCCATGACGAACATGCCGACCGCAGCGAGCATCAGGATGATCGCATATTCGAAACGGCCGTCGCCGGAGCGCTTCAGATGGGCGGACGCCAGCAGCAAAGTGGCTGCCGCCGAATAGCCGATGATCGCCTTCACCGCGGCGGAAAAGCCGTCGATGACGAGTGATCCGTTGAAGATCGCGACTGGCGCGTCCGGGCGGAAGACGATCGCAAGCGTTGCGGCGATCGTGAGAACCAGCGCCCCACCCCACGCCAAGATCGAGGACGCCCGGTCGCCGAACGCGGCGCCGACGAGCACGCCGCCCAGCGCGAACGCCACAAGCCAGAGCTCCGGCTGCGACCAGGACAGACTGAAGAGAAGATCGGCGACGGGGTTCATGGAGCGCGTCTCACTTGGCGACCGCGGCTTGATAGACGGACACGATCTGATCCGCGGCCGGGCGGGTGAAATCGGTGGCGAGCGTCGACGCGAAACCGAGCGCCAGGGTGGCTGCGACCAGCGGAACGAAAATCACCCATTCGCGCGCGTCGAGATCCTTGATGTCGGCGAGCTTGGGGTTTTCCAGCGGTCCAAGCGCCACCTTGCGATAAAGCGTCAGCGCATAGACCGCCGAGAGAATGACGCCGGTCGTCGCGCCGGCGGCCGCCCAGGCGTTGACTTTGAAGGCGCCGACCAACGTCAGGATTTCGCCGGGAAAGCCGCTGGTGCCTGGCAGGCCGACATTGGCCATCGTGAACAGAAGAAACACCGCGGCGTACACCGGCATGCGGTTCACAAGCCCGCCGTAGAAGGCGATCTCGCGGGTGTGCATGCGGTCGTAGATGACGCCGACGCACAAGAAGAGCGCGCCCGACACGACGCCGTGAGAGAGCATCAGGAAGATCGCGCCCTGCACGCCCTGCTCATTGCCCGAGAATATGCCGAGCGTGACGAGACCCATGTGCGCGACGGAGGAATAGGCGATCAGCTTCTTCACGTCGGTCTGCCGGAACGCCACCAGTGACGCGTAGATGACGGCGGTGACCGACAAGGCGAACACCATCGGCGTGAAGGCTTGGCTGGCGTCGGGGAACATCGGCAGCGAGAAGCGCAGGAAGCCGTAGCCGCCGAGCTTCAGGAGGATCGCGGCCAGCACCACCGAGCCGGCCGTCGGGGCTTCGACGTGCGCGTCGGGCAGCCAGGTGTGGACCGGCCACATCGGCATCTTCACCGCGAACGACGCGAAGAAGGCGAGCCAGAGCCATGTCTGTACGGCGGGGTCGAAGCCGTACGCCATCAGATCGGGAATGCTCGTGGTCTTGGCGGTCGCCGCCATCCAGACGATCGCGACCAGCATTAGGATCGAGCCGAGCAGCGTGTAGAGGAAGAATTTGAACGCCGCATAGACGCGATTGGCGCCGCCCCAGACGCCGATGAGGATGAACATCGGGATGAGGCCGCCTTCGAAGAAGACGTAGAAGAGCACGATGTCGAGCGCGCCGAAGGCGCCGACCATCATCGTCTCGAGCAGCAGGAACAGCGCCATGTAGGCGCTCACCTGTTTCTTGATGGACCAACTCGCCAGAATGCAGATCGGCATCAGCGCGGTGGTCAAAAGCAGGAGCGCCAGCGACAGGCCGTCGACGCCCATGTGGTACTCGATGCCGGCGATCCAGGTGCGCCGCTCGATCAATTGGAACGCCGCGCTCCCCACATCGAAGTTCGCGAGCGCGACCAGCGAAAGCGCAAGCGTCGCCAGCGTGACGGCGAGCGCCAGCCAACGCGCGCCGCGGTCGAACCCGGGATTGTCCTGCGGCCCCGCCATCCAGCGCGCCGCGACGAGAAGCGCCGCGCCCGCCGCAGGCAGGAAGGTGACGAGAGAAAGAAGGGGCAAATCGCTCATCGGGTCGCTCACAGGGCGATCTTCAAGAGACCCGAGGCCCACAGGGCGTAGGCGCCGAACGCCACCGCCGCCGCCAACATCAGGAAGCTGTAGTGATAGAGATAGCCGGTCTGCAGTTTGCGCATCTGGCGCGCGCCGAAGCGGGCGGCGGCGGCGAAGCCGTTGGGGCCGAGCCCGTCGATGATGCGGCGATCGCCGACCTTCCAGAACACGTCGCCGAGGGCGCGGGCGCCTTTGACGAAGACGGCGTCATAGAGCTCGTCGAAGTACCATTTGCGGAACAGGAAGGCGTGCAGCGGGCCGGTCGCGCGGGCGATGGCGGCCCCTGCCCCGGCGCTGAAGAAATAGATCGGCAGCGCGATCAGGAACCCGAGCAGCGTGACGCCGAATGGCGCCCAGATCACCCAGGCCGGCAGGTCGTGGTGGCCGCCCTCCTTGGCGTGCGCGTCGTCTTTGGCATGCGCGTCTTTGGCCGCGACCGGCTTGGCATGGTCTCCGGCGCCGCCGTGGCCGGCGTCGGCGGCTTTCGCCTCCTCGCCGTGCGGCCTCGTCGGATAGGCGAGCGGATCGTTTTGCAGGGCGAGCGTGCCGCCCCAGAACTCCGCGGCTTTCTTGCCGACGAACTGCTCCTTGAAGGCGGCGCCGGCGATCACGGCGCCGAAGGCCAGCGCGACGAGCGGCGCGACCATCACCCAGGGCGATTCGTGTGCCGGCGCGACGCCGGCCGCGGCGGCATGCCCGTGCGCATGATCGTGGGCTTTGCCGGGATCATCCTTCGCGGCGTGCCCGTCGTGGGCATGGGCGTCGTGGGGATGGGCGTCATGGGCATGCGCATCATGCGCGGGCGAGGCGGGCGCGTGATCGTCGTGATGCGCGTCCGGGTTCGGACGGTAGCGGCCCTCGAACGTCATGAACAGAAGCCGCCACGAGTAGAACGACGTCAGCAGCGCCGCGAGCAGCGAAATGACGAAAGCGAATTGTCCGAAGGCGCGGCCGTTCTCGCCGGCGACGAAGGTGCTCTCGATGATGTGGTCCTTGGACCAGAAGCCGGCGAAGCCGACCTTGAAGTGCTCGAGAGGCAGACCGAAGCCGATCAGCGCGAGCGTGCCGACGAGCATCATGGCCCAGGTGATCGGCATGGCTTTGCGCACGCCGCCCATGAAGCGCATGTCCTGCTCATGGTGCATGCCGTGGATCACGGAGCCGGCGCCCAGGAACAACAGCGCCTTGAAGAAGGCGTGCGTGAACAGGTGAAACATCGCCGCGCCATAAGCGCCGACGCCGGCGGCGAAGAACATGTAGCCGAGCTGCGAGCACGTCGAATAGGCGATGACCCGCTTGATGTCGTTCTGCGCCAGACCGCATGTCGCCGCGAAGATCGCGGTCACCGCGCCGATCAGCGTGACGCCGCCAGCGACGACCGGCGCCATTTCGAACATCGACGAGCAGCGGCAAACGAGAAAGACGCCCGCGGTCACCATCGTGGCGGCGTGGATCAGGGCCGAGACGGGCGTCGGCCCTTCCATGGCGTCCGGGAGCCAGACGTGCAGGAAGAATTGCGCCGATTTGCCCATCGCGCCGATGAACAGGAGCCCGCAAATGATCTCGATCGCCGGCGCGGTGACCGGACCGAACTGGAACATCAGGCCGGGGTTCGCCGCAGCCGCCTTGAACACGGCGTCGAACTCGATCGAGCCGTAAGCGTAGAAGGCGGCCATGATGCCGAGCGCGAAGCCGAAGTCGCCGACCCGGTTGGTCACGAACGCCTTGATCGCGGCGTCGTTGGCGCTGCGCTTTTTGTACCAGAAGCCGATCAGCAGGTAGGACGCGACGCCCACCCCTTCCCAGCCGAAGAACAGCTGCAGGAAATCATTCGCGGTGACGAGCGCGAGCATCGAAAACGTGAAGAACGATAGATAGGCGAAGAACCGCGCGCGGTGCGGATCATCGGCCATGTAGCCCCATGAATAAACGTGCACGAGGAACGCCACGCTCGTGACGACCACCAGCATGACCGACGACAGCGCGTCGATCCGCACCGACCACGTCGAGGTGAACCCGGCGATGTCGACGAAGCGGAACAATTCGAACGTGCGCGCCAGACCGCCCATGAAGTGCAGGTCGGCGAAGACATAGAGCGACAGCGCAGCCGAAAGACCCACCGCGCCGGTGGTCAGGCTCATGGCGACCTTGTCGCCAATGTAGCGCTGAAGGAGCCCTGCGAACGCGGCGGCCGCGAACGGGGCGAGGACGAGGATGGTCTCCATCATCGCGACGCGTCAGCCTTTCATGAGGTTCAAGTCTTCCACCGCGATATCGCCGCGATTGCGGAAGTACGTGACGAGGATGGCCAGGCCGACGGCCGCTTCTGCGGCTGCGACGGTCAGGACGAACATGGCGAACACCTGACCCTGGATGTTGCCGAGGAAGGCCGAGAAGGCGACAAGATTGACGTTCACCGACAGCAGCACGAGTTCGATGCACATCAACAGGATGATGACGTTCTTCCGGTTCACGAAGATGCCGAACACGCCGATCGTGAAGAGCGCGGCGCCGACGGCGAGGAAGTGGGGAAGTCCGATGTCCATGGCGCGCTCCTAGCCCAGACCCTGGCCGGACTTGACGTCCTTCAACTCAACCGCCTGTTTGCGCGTGCGCCCGACTTGGCGCGCCACGTCTTGCCGCTTGACGCCCGTCCGCGTCCGCAATGTCAGCACCACCGCGCCGATCATCGCCACGAACAGGATGAGACCGGAGAGCTGAAACAGAACGAGATAGTCCGTGTAGAGGACGCGCCCGATTTCGAGTGCGTTGGTTCCTGTCGTCGGCGGCGCAAGCGACGCGTGGGCGCCGGCGTTCTTCGCTGAGGTCACAAGGATGAGTTCTGCGAGCAGCGCCAGCCCGACGAGCGCGCCGAGCGGGAGGTAGCTCAAGAAGCCCTCCTTCAGCTCGGCGAAGTTCACGTCGAGCATCATGACGACGAACAGGAAGAGCACCGCGACCGCGCCGACATAGACGACGACGAGCAGCATCGCGAGGAATTCCGCGCCGAGCAGCACGAACAGGCCGGCCGCCGAGAAGAACGTCAGGATCAGGAACAACACCGAATGCACCGGGTTGCGCGCGGAGATGACCGCCAGCGCCGCCCCGACGGCGACCGCCGAGAGCGCATAAAAGGCAACCGCAATGAGCCCCATCCCCGTCCTGCTTTCGTCCTGCCCTGCGCGCCGCGACTCAGTAGCGAGCCGATCCGCGCAACGGGCGCCCTTCTAGCGGTAGGGCGCGTCCAGTTCCAGATTCTTGGCGATTTCGCGCTCCCACCGGTCCCCGTTCGCGAGGAGGCGCGCTTTGTCGTAATAGAGTTCGTCCCGGGTTTCGGTGGCGAATTCGAAATTCGGGCCCTCGACGATGGCGTCGACTGGGCAGGCTTCCTGGCAGAAGCCGCAATAGATGCACTTCACCATGTCGATGTCGTAGCGCGTCGTGCGGCGGCTG
>JBMOIB010000092.1:0-11627 GCA_049317545.1 Caulobacterales bacterium
GGCGTCAGGCCGGTGCCGATCGCCCAGATGGGCTCGTACGCCAGAACGACGTCCGCCGCCGGGCACGAGGCTGAGACCTGCGCGGCCACAATCGCGCGCGCCTCCCCCGCCTGACGTTGCGCCAATGTTTCCCCGACGCAGATGATCGGGATGAGCCCGGCCGCCAGCGCCGCGCCAGCCTTGGCGGCGACGATGGCGTCAGTCTCGCCATGGTCGGCGCGGCGTTCCGAATGGCCGACGATCGCGTAGCCGGCGCCGGCGTCGGCCGCCATGGCGGCGCTGACTTCGCCCGTATGGGGCCCATCGGCGCTCGACGCCGCAACGTCTTGTACGCCGATCGCTACCCGTCCCGTCGCCCGCAAGGCGGCCGCGGCCATCAGGGTGAACGGCGGGCAAACCGCCACCGCGACCGATTCTCGAACCCCCGCGAGGCCCTCCGCGAGCGCGTCCAGCTCGGCCAGATCACTCAGGCGGCCATACATTTTCCAATTTCCGACGATCAGGAGGGGCTTTTGCGCCATCTTGGCCTCGTTGCGTTTTCCGGCGCCGCTTCTAAGGTGCGCCCGCTTTCGACAGGGTAAAATATGCTTACGTTCTTCCGGCAGCTGGCCAAATCGCCCGTCGCGGTCGTCCTGCTCCTCGTGCTTGGAGCCGCCTTTGCGATGTGGGGCATCAACGATGTGTTCCGTCCTGTCCAGAAGGACGCGGTCGCATCCGGCGAGGGCGTGGTCGTGCGGTCGCAGGAATTCGACCAGGCCGTCGAGCGCGAGATCACCCGGTCGCGCGAGCAATCAGGCCAATCGCTGACCAAGCAACAGGCGCACGAACAGGGCCTCACGGCCCAGGTGCTGCAGCGGCTCATCGCCCAGCAGGCGATGACCCGCATCGCCGACAAGATGGGCGTGATCACCCCGGATAAGCTGGTCGCCGAGGCGATCCGCAACGATCAGGCGTTTAAAAGTCAGATTACCAACGCCTTCGACGCCGAGACCTATCGTTCGCTGTTGAGCCAGAACGGCCTTTCAGAGCCGGAGTACGAGAAGAGCCTGCGCGAAGGCCTCAAGCGTCGCCAGCTGATCTCGGGCCTTGCGGCCGGTGTGCGCGCGCCGACGAGCGTCGCGAACTTCATCGTCGAATTCCAATCGGAGCGGCGCACGGTCAGCATCGCCGACGTCACGCCGGCCTTGGTCGGCGACGTAGGCGCGCCGACCGACGCGGACCTCAAGAAGCTCTACGACGAATCCAAAGCGGCTCTGAAAACGCCGGAATACCGCAAGCTCACGCTGGTGGTCGCCCGCAACGCTGATTTCGAAGCCAAGGTGGACGTGCCGGAAGCCAAGCTGAAAGAGGCCTACGAGTTCGAGAAGAACAAGCGCGGCGCGGCCGAAGCGCGGACCTTCGTTCAGATCACGGCCACATCGCAGGCCGCCGCAGCCGACGCCGCCAAGCGTCTCGCCGCCGGCCAGGATCCCGAAGCGATCGCTAAGGCCGTCGGCGGCGCTGCCGTTCCGTTCGACAAGACGCCGCGCAACGCCATCCCCGACAGCGTCGTCGGCGACGCGATCTTCGCGGCCCAGGCCGGCCAGACCATCGGTCCGATCCGCGGCAAGCTCGCGTGGGTCGCGGCGCGCCTGGTCTCGATCCAACCCAGTTCGGCGCCGACGTTCGAGTCGATGAAGGCCGAGCTGCGCGCCAACTTCGCACGCGACGAGGGCATGACCGCGCTCAACAAGGCGACGCAAGCGTTCGACGATGCAGTCGCCGGCGGCCAATCGGCCGAGGACGCCGCCAAAGCGGCGGGACTGGTCGTCGTGGTCGTGCCGGCCATCGACGCCCAAGGCAGCGACGATTCCGGACAGCCGGTTCCCGCGCTCGTCGCCGCCAAGGACCTGCTCGACACCGCATTTGCGACGCCGCAGAACGAATCGACCGATTTCACGCCGCTCGGCGACGCCGGTTACGCCCGCGCGCGTGTTGACCTCATCACGCCGGAAGGCGTCGTCGCGTTCGACAAGGTCAAGGACCAGCTCGCCGGCGCATGGCGCAACCGCGAGGTCGCCAAGCGCATGGAAGCGGTGGTCGAGCGCGTGAAAAAGGCCGTCGCCGGCGGCAAATCGTTTGTCGCCGCCGCGCAGGCCGAAAAGCTCCGCGTTTCGGTGAAGTCGCAAACCATCAGCCGGCAAGAAGCGGGTCAGGGCCCTGCGGCGCGTCTCGGCTCGGCGATCTTTGCAACCCCGAAAGGCGAGCTCGTCTCCGCGCCGCTCCAGGGCGCGCCGGTCCTACTCGTGGCGCTGGTCGAGGACATTCTCCGCGACGATCCCAAGGCGCGGCCTGACCTCGTCGAAGCCGCGCGCACCCAGGCCGACCAATTGCTGAGCAACGACATCCTGGAGACGTTCCAGCGCGCCGCCGTCACGAGCGCACGGGTCAAGCAGGACGATAAACTAATCGCCGCCGTGCTCGGCCTGCAGACCGAAGAGGACAAGGCCGACGCCAAGGCCGAGGCGAAATGACGCCCGCCCACGAGGTCGAACCCGACGTTTCGACCCTGACCGCCGCTTTGGCGGACGGCCGTCCGGCGCTCGTCTGGTCGCGTCGCGTCAGCGATCTGGAAACGCCGGTCTCGGCGTTCCTGAAGCTCGGCGCCGAAGCGCCTGGCGCCTTCCTCTTGGAATCGGTCGAGGGCGGCGATTGGCGCGGCCGCTATTCGATCATCGGCCACGATCCGGACCTCATCTGGCGCGTACGCGACGGGCGCGCCGAGACCAGTCCCGGCCACTTCGAGGACGCCGCCTTCACGCCGCTGTCCGCGACGCCGCTCGAAGCGCTGCGCGAACTCGTGCGATCATCCGCGCTCGCCCTGCCGCCGGATCTGCCGCCGATGGCGGCGGGCCTGTTCGGCTATCTCGGCTACGACATGGTGCGCTATGTCGAACGCCTACCCAATCCGCCCCCGGACGAAATCGGGCTGCCAGAATCGGTGCTGATGCGCCCGCGTCTGGTGGCGATCTTCGACAATGTGCGCCAGGAAATCACACTGGTGACGCCGGTGCGCCCGGACGGTCGCGCGCCTGACGTCCTGATCGCCGAGGCCCACGCCCGCCTCGCCGCCGCGCGCGCCAAGCTCGACGGCCCGACGCCCGCGCCGCGCCGCGTTAAGGCCACACGTCCACCACCGTCGCCGCCCGCTTCGAACACGCCGCCCGCGCGCTATCGCGAGATGGTCGAAGCCGCCAAGGCCTACGCCCGCGCTGGCGACATCTTCCAGGTCGTGCCGAGCCAGCGCTTCTCGCAGCCCTTCCCCCTGCCCGCGCTGGCGCTCTATCGCGCGCTGCGGCGGATCAATCCTTCGCCTTTCCTGTTCTGCCTGAACTTCGGCGGCTTCCAGATCGTCGGCGCGAGCCCGGAGATCCTGGTGCGCCTGCGCGACGGCATGGTCACCGTGCGCCCGATCGCCGGCACCCGTCCGCGCGGCGCGACGCCCGCCCTCGACGCGCAGATGGAGGCCGAACTCCTCGCCGATCCGAAAGAGCGCGCCGAGCATCTGATGCTGCTCGATCTCGGCCGCAACGACGTCGGCCGCGTCGCGCAGACCGGTCGCGAGAGCAACCAGGGCGGCGTGCGCGTCACCGCGCAATTCACGATCGAGCGCTACAGCCACGTCATGCACATCGTGTCGAACGTCGAGGGCCGCCTGAAGCCCGAACTCGACGCGATCGACGCCTTGATGGCGGGCTTTCCGGCCGGCACGGTCTCGGGCGCGCCGAAGGTGCGGGCCATGCAGATCATCGACGAACTGGAGGTCGCGCGGCGCGCGGTCTACGCCGGCGCGGTCGGCTATTTCTCCGCCGGCGGCGACATGGACACCTGCATCGCGCTGCGCACCGCGGTGATCAAGGACGGCGTCATGCACGTCCAGGCCGGCGGCGGCGTGGTGCTCGACAGCGACCCGCAGGCCGAGTTCGAAGAGACCGTGCACAAGGCCCGCGCTTTGTTCCGCGCGGCGGAGGAGGCGTGGCGGTTTGCTTGAGGTGGGGGCGGCAGACGGCGACGTCGGGCTGGAATAGGCTCAAAAGGCCGCAGAAGAACCAGCTGCAAGGGGCTGAATTTCGCTGATCTGGGACGGCCGCAACACTCGCGGACTCAGCCGAATTGACTCAGCACAAGTAGTCTCCTGCCGGGCTATCGCGTTAGTCACGCTCTTCTGGCCCAATCCCCGCAATGGCAGGTAATGCTTCGGGCGCTTCGGCGAGGCAGCTTCATGCCGACGCAGCACTCCGGATATCTTCATCGCTTGCGCCATTGGCTGCCAGCTGCAGCAGCGCGCGCGCCTTGGCGGCGCTTAGGCGATAGAAACTGCGATAGTCGACACCCGCCTCGACCACGCGTCTTGCCAGTTTTGCGCGCTGGGCCCCACTCGATTGCGCGCCGAAGCCACCCGCGGCTTGTTTGCCCAGCCAAGAATGGTCCAGCCAGCGCGACGTATCTTCCAGAAATGGAACGATGCCGAGCTGCGCACGGACATCGTTCAGCGGCTGTGGAAGAAGGTCTTCCCACGCAACAAAGATCGCGGGGCAAACCGCATGGGCGGCGAGACCATGGGCATGCGCCTCCTTTTGCAGGGTGCGCCAACGCTTCGCTCCACAGCTCGGATGGATAAAGTATCTCGGGCCGAGGCCAAGAGGCGACGACGCCAAGGCCTCGTAGGAAACGCCGTAGAGGTAAGCCTGCTGAAAATAGATCAGCAGCCCCTCCCCCGCGAGATTCGGCGCGTAACCGCTGACGACATGGAAGAGATCATGCAGCCACCGCGAGCGTTCGAGGTAGTATCGCGCGTCATCGCTCATCTCGAAGGAATCAAAAAAGCCGTCCCGATAGATGAGCCCGGCGAGCAAATAGCCCGGCACGCCGTACGGGTTGTCCATCGCCTCGAAAAACGTGCGGCCCAAGCTGCCCTGCGGCATCGCTTTGAGGGCTGCGGTATCCGACAGGGCGACGCCGAGATCCGGCTTCTGCGCCAGCAAACGCCGCCCGGATGCATGAGCGCGCATCCGTTCCACGTCAGCCAAAATCTCAGGACCACCCGCCAACATCTTGATGCGCGGAACTTGTTTGGCGCCGCCTTCAGAAACAGGGTTCATGAGCCAGCGCGCGCCCGCCAAAAGAGCGCTGGGAATGTCCCGCTTTTCAAGGGTTCTTTTGCGCATGAACGCCACTGGCCTCTCGATCGGCGCCGTACCTTTGATCTGTCTACCCGACATTCCGCAGCAACGCACCAGCGACCGCAACGGGCCAATCCCGGCCCTCCGCCTAAGCGCTCCCGGCGGCGCGGTCGCTCAATCTTGGCCGTTCGTCGGGGCCCTGGCGATCCGGATCGGCGTCACCGCGCGCAGCCTGCCATCCCGCCCCACACGCCCACCGCTTGACGCCCGCGCGCCCTTGCGGCTTGGCTGCGCCCCATGCTCCTCGTCATCGATAATTACGACAGCTTCACCTACAACCTCGTCCACTTCTTCGAAGAATTGGGCGCGCAGACGCAGGTCGTGCGCAATGATGCGCTCTCGGCCGAGGCGGCGCTGGCGCTTAAGCCGCAGGCGGTGATCCTGTCGCCGGGTCCCTGCACGCCCAATGAGGCGGGGATCTGCCTCGACCTGATCGCCAAGGCGCCGAAGGACCTGCCGATCCTCGGGGTTTGCCTTGGGCATCAGGCGATCGGGCAGGCGTTCGGCGGCAAGGTGATCTCGGCGCGCGCCATCATGCACGGCAAGCTTTCGCCGGTGACCCATACCGGCGGCGGCGTATTCAAAGGCCTGCCCTCGCCGTTCACCGCCACGCGCTACCATTCGCTCGCCGTGCGCCGCGAGGACATGCCAGCGGACCTGATCGTCGACGCCGAGACCGCCGACGGCGAGGTCATGGGCCTGCACCATCGCGACCGGCCGATCTTTGGCGTCCAGTTCCATCCGGAATCGATCGCCTCCGAGCACGGCAAGCCGCTCCTCGCCAACTTCTTGAGGACAGCGGGGATCGCCGGGTGAGCGCGGTGCTGCGCGACCTGCTCGCCCGCCTGGTCGCCGGCGATCATCCGAGCGCGGATGATGTCGCCGCCGCGTTCGGCGAGGTCATGGACGGGCACGCGACGCCGGTTCAGATCGCCGCGCTCGCAACCGCGCTTCGGGTGCGCGGCGAGACGAGCGCCGACATCGCCGCGGCGGCGCGCGCCATGCGCGCCCGCATGCGGCGGATCGATCTCGGTTCGGGGCTGGTGGACGTCTGCGGCACCGGCGGCGACGGCGCTTCGACGCTCAACATTTCCACTGCGGTTGCGCTGGTTCTCGCCGGCGCGGGCGTGCGCGTCGCCAAGCACGGCAACCGCGCGGCCTCGTCGAAATCCGGCGGCGCCGACGTGCTCGAAGCGCTCGGGGTGCGTCTCAATGCCGAGGATGCGGCGCAACGGCGCGCGCTCGCCGAGGCCGGGCTCGTTTTCCTGTTCGCGCAGGCCCACCATCCAGCGCTCGTCCATGCCGCGCCCGTGCGCCGCGAACTCGGCTTCCGGACGATCTTCAATTTGCTCGGCCCCCTCGCCAATCCGGCCGGCGCGACGCGCCAGCTGGTCGGCGTGTTCGATGCCGCCTGGCTCGAACCGATGGCGACGGCGCTCTTAGACCTCGGCTGCGAGGCCGCGTGGGTTGTGCACGGCGCCGGCGGCCTCGACGAGATCTCGCTCGCCGGTGAAACGCAGGTGTGCGCGCTCGAGAACGGACGGCTACGCCGGTTCGTCGTCGCACCGGGCGATGCTGGCCTTAAGGAAGCCCCGGTCTCTGCGCTGCGGGGCGGCGACGCCGCCGAAAACGCCGCGGCCTTGCGCGCGCTCGTCGACGGCGCACGCGGACCCTACAGGGACGCCGTGGTGTTGAACGCGGCCGCAGGGCTTGTCGTGGCCGGCGCCGCGCCGGACCTGCGCGCGGGGGCCGAAATCGCCGATGCGACGCTCGCCGCCGGCAAGCCCGCCGCGGCGCTTGCGGCTCTCATCGCGGCGACGACATCATGAGCGACGTTCTGGAACACATCCTCACCTACAAGCGCGAAGAGATCATCGCCCGCCGGCGCCTGCGGCCCGAACCCGTGCTGCAAGCCGAATTGGCCGCGCAGGCGCCGGCGCGCGGCTTCGAGGCGGCCCTGCGCCGCGCCGCTGCGACGCGTGCGGCGATCATCGCCGAGATCAAGCGGGCGAGCCCCTCCAAAGGGCTGATCCGGGCCGATTTCGAACCGGCGGCGCTGGCGCGCGCCTATGAGGCCGGGGGCGCGGCCTGCCTCTCGGTTCTGACCGACGGCCCGAGCTTCCAGGGCGAAGACGCCCACCTCGTCGCGGCGCGCGCGGCCGCATCGCTGCCTGCGCTGCGCAAGGACTTCTTCGTCGACCCCTACCAGGTCCTCGAAGCCCGCACGCTCGGGGCCGACGCCGTTCTCGTGATCCTCGCCGCCTGCGATGACGCGCTCGCGCTCGATCTGACGCAGACCGCACGGGCGCTCGGCATGGACGTCCTCGCCGAGGTCCATGACGCCGATGAACTTGAGCGCGCGCTGCGCCTGCCGACGCCGCTCGTCGGGATCAACAACCGATCCCTGCGGACCTTTGAGACGCGCCTGGAGACCTTCGAGGCGCTCGCCGCTGGGGCGCCGCGCGAGGTGCTCCTCGTCGCCGAATCAGGGATTTTCACCCGTGCCGACATCGACCGCCTCGCGCGGGCAGGCGCGGGCGCTTACCTGATCGGCGAGTCCCTCATGCGGCAGGACGACGTCGCCGCCGCGGTCGCCGCATTGGCCCACCCCGCAACCAGCTGACGGCCTTATCAACAGGCGCCGGAACATTGCCATTGGGTCAAGAATTCTTGACGCTCGCCCTGAACGCACATAGAACACCCGCGAACATAACGAGCCCGTCGCGCGGCTGATTCGAACCAAAGGGGGCCAGATGCTGACCGCCAAACAAAAAGAACTGCTGCTGTTCATTCACCAGCGGATCAAAGAGACGGGCGTGTCTCCCTCCTTTGACGAGATGAAGGAAGCGCTTGATCTCGCCTCGAAATCCGGGATCCACCGGCTGATCACGGCGCTCGAGGAGCGCGGCTTTATTCGCCGCCTCGCGCACCGGGCGCGCGCTCTGGAAGTGCTCAAGCTCCCAGATTCCGCTGCGCCCCAGGCGACGCGGGGCAAATTTAAACCCAGCCTCGTGGCTTCCGCGCCCGCGCCGACCTCCCATGTCGCGAGCGACGGCGCCATAGAAATCCCCGTCCTGGGCAAGATCGCCGCCGGCGTGCCGATCGAGGCGATCCAGCAGGAGATCAACCGCGTCGCCCTGCCGCCGGAATTCGTCGGCGCCGGCGAGCATTTCGCCCTGGAAGTCCGCGGCGATTCGATGATCGGCGCGGGCATCCTCGAAGGCGACATCGTCATCCTCCGTCGCGGCGACACCGCGGAGACCGGCGACATCGTCGTGGCGCTCGTCGATGACGAGGAAGCGACCTTGAAGCGTCTGCGCCGGCGCGGCGGCTCCATTGCGCTCGAGGCCGCCAACCCGGCTTTCGGCACGCGCATCTACGGGCCCGACCGCGTACGCGTGCAGGGGCGTCTCGTGGCGCTCATTCGCCGCTATCCGTAGCAGCGGTAGGCCGCGCCCACGGGGCGTCGAGATCGCGCTCGGCGCGGGCGCGCACGAAGCGCGGGCGCGCTCCGTCATAAACGGCCCAACCGCCGCGACCATCGCTTGTCGGCGCCAGAAGCTTGGCGCGGCATTGCGCGGGCGCGACGTCTGCGCTGATTGGCGAAAGGATGAGATCGGCGACGGCGCACGCCCGGGCGAGCGCATCCGCGTCAGGCGCCCAGGCGACGTCGAGGCCGGCCGGGGTGCGCCATTGGCAGGCGACATCGGGAGCGCAACCGTCTGGAGCCGGTAGGTCAAGCGCCTCTTCCGGCTTGATCCCCGCCCGCGAGGCAAGGCGATCGCGCGCAAAGCCGCCGCCGCGCGCCGGCGCAAGGCTTCGCCACACGACTTGACCATCGTCGAGCGCGACGCGCGCCAAAGCGACCTTCGCATCATCGCGCGCCCAGATGATCGGACGCTCGACGCTGAACGCCAAGCCCAGCGCCGCGAGCGCCGGCGCGAGGGCAAGCGCGCGCACCGCACCGCGCCAAACAAACGCCCAGCACAGCGCCGCGACCGCCAAGAGGAACGCCGCCGTTGGGATGGCGGGAACGGCGACGACAGCCTCGCTGCGGGATGCGAACAAGGCGCCGATTTGCACGACCAGATCGAGCCCCCAGGACGCAATAGAGAGCGGCGTCTCGGCCAGGCCGAGCGGCGCAACAACCGCGGCGAGCGCGGCGGCTGGCGCCACGACCAACGCCACGATGGGGCCGGCGGCCAGGTTGGCCGCCGCGCTATAGGGCGTGAACCGCCCGAAGTGGTAGAGTACGAACGGATCGGTCGCGGCGCCTGCGACCAGCGCGACGGCGAGATCGGCCGTCACCGCCGCCTGGAGCCACATCAGCGCCCGCACGACGCCGCCGCCGCCAGGCGCGGGACCAGCCCGCGCGCGATGTCCCTCATACAGTGCGATCAAGGCGCCCGTCGCCGCGAACGACATCTGGAAGCCCGGCTCGAGCACGCTTTCGGGGCGCGCCGCGAGCACGACCACAAGCGCAAGCGCCAAAGCGCGCATCGTGAACGCCGGGCGGTCCAGGAGG
Organism: Caulobacterales bacterium; assembly: GCA_049317545.1. Lineage (GTDB taxonomy): Bacteria > Pseudomonadota > Alphaproteobacteria > Caulobacterales > Aquidulcibacteraceae > REEB506. Next base: position 9,748 of record JBMOIB010000092.1, read on the forward strand.
ATCGCGCCAAACGCGACGACCGTCATGAGATAGGCGCGCTCGGCCGGCACGCTCGATCCGGACAAAACGAGATAGGCGCCGCCCGCGCCGATCGCAGCGAGCGCGCCGATCTTGCGCACCGGCGCACGCAGCGCGAGGCCAGGAATGAGCGCCGCCAGCATCGTCACGGCCCCGAACGTCATTCCGGCGACCAGGCCCATGTGCAGTCCGGACACGGACAATAGATGCCCGAGGCCGGAATCGCGCAGCGCGTCCAGCGCTTCGGCGTCGACGAAACTCGCATCCCCCGTGATCAGCGCGGCCGTGATCGCGCCGCCGCGCCCCGCCGCCATGTCGATGATCGCCTCGGTCACATCGCGCCTGACGGCAGCGACGAGCATCGCGGCGCGATCGGCGAAACGCGTAAGCGGCGGCGCCTCGACCGGTCTGCAGCGGCCAAGCGCGAACCCCGTTGCGCCGACCTGTTCGACATAGGCGCGCCGCTGGGAATCGAAGGCGCCGGGCGCGAGAGGCGGCGGCGGCGGCGCGAGCATGGCGAGGCATTCGATCCCGCGCCCAGGCCCCGGACCATCGGCCGCCGCGACCCGCGCGAAACGCAGGCGCGGACCGCCGTCGACAGCAACCTCACGGATCAGGAAACGCGGCTGGCGACGGCCGGGCTCGACCGCGGCGACCCAGCCGCGCACCAGAACAGGGCCGATCGGCGCCGCGAGGCGCGGCGCAGCCCGCACGTCCATGCGGTGAGCGGCCACCGCAGCGCCGACGAACGCGAAGGCGAGCCCGGCGGCCAGCGCGGCCAGGGCAAGGCGGCTGCTGTCCATCCGCGGTCGCACCACGCGCCCGGCGGCGAACAGAGCCAGAAGGCCGATCGCCAGCGAAGCGGCTGCAAATTGCGCAAGCATGAGAGCAGGCGGGCGAACCGGCCCGGAAAGCCAGGCGGCGGCGCCGAGCGCGAACAGGATCGGCCCGAGAAGCGGCAGACGATCCCGCTGCGCCGCGAATGCGGCGCCCAGGCGAAGCGCGAAGGCGCGCGCCGCGCTTTCCAGCGCTCCGGCCGACATGGTAAGGCGCCCGCGTCGCGCTGGCCGCTTGCGCCGGGCGTTTGGAGATTGTCCCGAGCCGATGAGCGTCGTCACGCGTTTCGCCCCCTCGCCTACGGGCTTCCTGCACATCGGCGGCGCGCGCACCGCGCTGTTCAACTGGCTGTTCGCGCGCGGCCGCGGCGGCAAATTCCTGCTGCGCATCGAAGACACCGACCGCGCGCGCTCCACCGAGGCGGCGATCGGCGCGATCATCGACGGCATGGACTGGCTCGGCCTGAAGGCCGACGAGCCGCCCATTTTTCAATTCGCGCGCGCGACGCGGCACCAGGAGGTCGCGGCCGAAATGGTCGCGCGCGGCGGCGCCTTCAAATGTTTCATGACGCCCGAAGAGGTCGAGGTCGAGCGCGCTAGCGCCCAAGCCGAGGGCCGCGCCTTCCGATCGACCTATCGCAACGGAAAAGCCGCGCCCGCGGTCGATGCGCCCCACGTCGTTCGGCTCCGCGCGCCTGACGACGGCGAGATCGTCAACGACGACCTCGTCCAGGGCCCCGTGCGCGTCAAAGCGCGCGACATCGACGATCTCGTGCTGCTGCGCGCCGACGGAACGCCGACCTATATGCACGCCGTGGTCGTCGACGATCACGACATGGCGGTGACGCACGTCATCCGCGGCGACGACCATTTGACCAATGCGGCGCGCCAGATCCCAATCTATCAGGCGATGGGCTGGAGCATCCCGGCGTTCGCACACGTGCCGATGATCCACGGGCCCGATGGCGCCAAGCTCTCCAAGCGCCACGGCGCGCAGGCGATCCAGGACTTCCGCGACATGGGCTA
>JBMOIB010000093.1:0-11576 GCA_049317545.1 Caulobacterales bacterium
CGCGTCGCCGAGGGCGCGCGCGCGGCGTTCGACGTCATCGCCGTCGACGCCGCCGGCAAGAGGGTCGCCGCCAAGGGCGTCGCCTGGACGCTGGTGGAAGAGGACTGGAGCTACGATTGGTACCTCGACGGCGGCCAATGGCGCTGGCGCCGCACCGGTCGCGACGTGCCGGTCGCCGCCGGTTCGATTGACGTCCCGGCCGACAAGCCCGTCCAGATCGCGCGCGACAAGATGCGCGCCGGCCAATATCGCCTGATCCTCGTCGACGATGCGGGCGGCGCGCAGACGTCGGCGCGGTTCGCGGCCGGCTGGACCTATTCGGCCGGTGGCGAGAACGAAGCCCCCGACACCGTCGCCGTCGCGCCGCCGGTCGAGGCGGTCAAGGCGGGCTCGAATGTCCGCGTGCAGATCAAGGCGCCGTACGCCGGAGAAGCGCAGATCGCGATCGCCACCGACCGCGTCCTGTCCATGAAGACGATGCGCGTGCCCGAAGGCGGCGCGACGCTCAATCTGCGGGCCGATCCGTCCTGGGGCTCGGGCGTCTATGTGCTCGTCACCGTGATGACGCCGCGCTCGGCCGACAAACTCCCCGTGCCGCGTCGCGCGGTCGGCGTCGCCTATGTGCCGATCGACATGGGCCCCCGCACGCTCAAGGTCGCGCTGCCTGAAAAGCAGGTGCTGCGTCCGCGCCAGACCGTGAACGTCCCCGTCACGATCGTCGGCGCGCCGGGCGGCGAGAAGGTCCGCATCACGCTCGCTGCGGTCGATGAAGGCATTCTCCAGCTGACCAAGTTCGAGAGCCCCGATCCGGCGAAGTTCTACTTCGGCCGCAAGGCGCTCGGCGTCGCGATCCGCGACGATTACGGCCGCCTGCTCAACCCGAACCTCGGCGCGCCGTCGATCCCGCGCCAGGGCGGCGATAGCCTCGGCGGGGAGGGCCTCACCGTGGTGCCGACCAAAACGGTCGCGCTGTTCTCCGGCCTCGTGCGCGTTGGACGCGACGGCAAGGCGATGGTCCCGCTCGCATTGCCTGATTTCAACGGCGAACTGCGCCTGATGGCTGTGGCGTGGAGCGAAAGCGCCGTCGGCGCCGCCTCGCAGGCGGCCACGGTCCGTGATCCGGTCGTCGCCGAACTGACGCTGCCGCGCTTCCTTGCGCCTGGCGATACCGCCGACGCGACGCTTGAACTCTCCAACGTTGAAGGTCCCGCCGGCGCCTATCGCGTGACCGTCAGCCCGAGCGGCGCGGTCAGCGGCCAGACCTACAGCCAGAGCTTCCAGCTGGCCGCCAAGGCCCAGTCCCGCACGCGCGTCGCGCTCAAGGGCGCGGGCGCCGGAATCGGCCAGGTGCTGATGACGCTTGAAGGGCCGGGCGGGCTCAAGATCGAGCGCGGCTACCAGATCCAGTCGCGCACGCCGTTCATGCCGTTGACGCTGACCAAGGTGGATTCTCAGGCCGCTGGCGCGAGCTTCGCGCTGAACCGCGCCATGCTCGACGCCTTCGCCGCCGGGGAGGGCAAGGCGCTCGTGTCGTTCTCGCCGCTGCGCGGGATCGACGCTGCGCCGCTGCTCGACGTGCTCGATCGGTATCCGTACGGATGTTCGGAGCAATTGACGTCCACGACGCTGCCGCTGCTCTACGCCAATGCGCTCGCGCAGACGGCGCAGAAGCCGACCGATCCGCAATTGCGCCGCCGCGTTCAGGAGAGCGTCGACAAGCTGCTCGATCGTCAGGGCTCGGACGGCGCCTTCGGCCTCTGGCGCGCCGAAGACCGCGCCGCGTCGCCCTGGCTCGGCGCCTATGTGACGGACTTCCTGCGCCGTGCGAAGGCGGCCGGTTACGTGGTGCCCGCCGCACCCCTCGACGCCGCGTACAAGGCGCTGCGCTCGGTGGCGCGTTTGGACGATTTCGCATCGGTTTCGTACGATTTCGACGTCTACGCTTGGCCGGGCAACACCGACTCGAAAGAGCGCCTGCGCTCGCGCTCCGCGGCCTATGCGCTCTATGTCCTCGCGAAGGCCGGCAAGGCCGACCTCGGCGAAGTGCGCTACTTCCACGACGCCAAGCTGAAGGACGAGGCGAGCCCGCTGGCGCGGGCGCAGATCGGAGCCGCGCTCGCGCACCTCGGCGATCGGGCGCGCTCCAAGAACGCGTTCAAGTTGGCCGAAAGCGCGCTCGGCTATCGCAACACCGGCGACTACTACCAGTCCCCGCTGCGCGACCTCGCCGCGGTTCTGGCGCTGGCGGCTGAGGCCGGCGATCCCGAGCTCGTCGAACGTCTCTCTGCACGTCTGGAGCGGGACAATCGCGAACCGGAAAGCCTGACGACCCAGGAACAGGCGCAACTGCTCGTTGCGGTCGACGCCCTGCTTGCCCGCGCCAAGGGGCCGATGACGGTCTCGGTGAATGGCGCGCCAATGATGGGCGCGGTCGCTTCCGACGCCGCGCGCTTGGCGCAGGGGCTCGTGTTCAAGAACGACGGCCAGGGCCCGGTGTTCCGCACGCTGACCTTGTCGGGCATCCCGAAGACGGCTCCGGGCGCCACGAGCCAAGGCTTCAGCCTCGACAAGCGCTTCTTCCGGATGAACGGCGCAGCGGCTGATCCTACAGCCTTGCGCCAGGGCGAACGCGTCGTCGTCGTGCTCTCAGGCGCGACGCAAAGCGAACGCCTGCATCCGTCGGTGCTCGTCGACCTGCTCCCGGCGGGCCTTGAGATCGAATCGGTGCTTAAGCCGGCGGACGGCGAACGCGGCGAACCGGAAGGATCGGACGGCGCTTTCGCCTGGGTCGGACGCATCACCGAGCCGCGCGTCGCCGAAGCGCGCGACGACCGCTTCGTCGCGGCGGCCGACCTGCGCAGCGAGAGCTTCACTTTCGCCTATGTGGCGCGCGCGGTGACGCCCGGCGCCTACATCCTGCCGGCGGCGCAGATCGAGGACATGTACCGGCCAGGCGTGATCGCGCGCACCAGCGTCGGCCGTCTCGGCGTCGCGCCGGGAAGCTGAGGCCATGGGCGCGCGCCGTCGCGGCCCGCGCGTCGGCCCGCCGCTCGATGCGCGGGGGCGGCGGATCGCTGCCGCGCTCGTCGCGTTCGCTTTGGCGCTGTTTGCGCTGGACGTGATCTTCCCGCCGCCGCTGGAGCGGGCGCAGGCGCTATCGCCCGTTGTCCTCGACCGCAATGGCGTGTGGCTGCGCGCACTGCAGACGCCGCAGGGCAAGTGGCGCCTCGCTGCGCGCCTCGATGAAATCGATCCCGAATTCCTGCGCCGTGTCGTTGCGATCGAGGACGCGCGCTTCTGGATCCATCCGGGCGTCGATCCGTTGGCGCTGGCGCGCGCGACGGGTTCGTATCTTCGGTCCGGGACCGTCACGTCCGGCGGCTCGACGATCACTATGCAGACCGCGCGGCTGCTGGAACCGCGACCGCGCACGCCAGCCTCGAAGCTCATCGAGATCGTGCGCGCCGTGCAGATCGAGCGCCGGCTCTCCAAACGCGAGATCCTCGCCCTCTACCTGACGCTCACGCCTTACGGCGGCAATCTCGAAGGCGTGCGCGCGGCGACCCGCGCCTATTTCGCGCGCGATCCGATCGGGCTGTCCGACGCCGACATGGCGCTCCTCGTTGCCCTGCCGCAGGCGCCGGAAGCCCGCCGGCCTGATCGCAGACCCGCCGCAGCCCGCGCAGCGCGCGATCGCATTCTCGCGAAATTTCGGAGCGCCGGCTTCATCGACGCGCAGCTCGAGCGCGAGGCGCGTGAAGCGCCGATCCCCGCGCGAACGCCGTTCCCGATCCGCGCCGACCTCGCCGCCGAAGGTCTGGCGCGCAGCCATCCCGGCGCGCCCGTTGTGCGCTCCACGCTCGACGCGCGTTTGCAGGACGATCTGCAAACCATTGCGCGCGCCGCCGCCGACGCCGCTGGGCCTGATGTGACCACCGCCATCCTCGCCGTCGAAATCGAGGGCAGGCGGGTGCGCGCCAGCGTCGGCGGCACAGGGTTCGACCGCGTCGCCGGCTTCATCGACATGACGCGCGCCGTGCGCTCGCCGGGCTCGACGCTCAAGCCCTTCATTTACGCACTCGCCTTCGACGACGGCATCGCCGCGCCCGGCACGATGGTCGACGACGCGCCCCAGCGCTTCGCGGGCTACATGCCGGAGAACTTCGACCGCCGCTTCCACGGCCAGATCCGCATGTCGGAAGCGCTGATGCATTCGCTCAATCTGCCGGCCGTGGCGACGCTCGAAAAAGTCGGCGCGGCGCGGTTCGAGGCGGTGCTGACGGCGGCGGGCGCCCGGCCGCGCTTTCCCCGCCGCGAGACGGTCGAGCCGGGCCTGGCGCTCGCGCTCGGCGGGGTCGGACTGACGCTCGAGGAGCTTGCGATCCTCTACGCCGCGCTCGGCGACGACGGGCAGGCCAAGCCGCTCCGTTACGTCGAGGCGCCGGTGTGGGCGACATCGCGCCTGACCAAGCCGGAAACGGCGCAGCGCGTGCTCTCGATCCTCGCCGCGACGCCAACGCCGAAGGGCCGCGCGCCGGCCGCGCTCGCGCTCGATGCGCCGCAGATCGCCTTCAAGACCGGCACCTCCTACGGCTTCCGCGACGCCTGGGCGATGGGCGTCGGCGCCGGCTATGTCGTCGCCGTCTGGGTCGGCCGTCCCGACGGCGCCCCGCGTCCGGGCGCGACCGGCCGGTCCGAAGCCCTGCCGATCCTGTTCGACGCGTTCGACCGCGTGCGCGCCCAGGGCGGCAAATCGCAAACCTTCGCGTCGTTGCAGGCCAAGGCGCCGGCGGGCCTCGCGCGGCTGGCCGATGCGCGCGACGACGTGGGGCCGCGGATCCTTTTCCCACCGGACGGCGCGGAACTCGTTGTCGACCAGGTCGGCGAGGCGGGGCGAGGCCTGTCGCTGGCGGCGCGCGGAGGACGCAGCCCGATCATCTGGTACGCCGAAGGCGTCGAGATCGGGCGCGAGTCGACCAGCGGGCGGGCGATCTGGAAGCCGTCGGCGGCGGGCTTCCATGACGTCATGGCGGTCGATGCCGACGGTCGGCGCGCGCAGGTCCGTGTGCGCGTGCGGGCTGCCGGCGAGGGCTGAGCCTATTCCCCGCGCGTGCGGCCATCGCCCTCGTCGTCGGTCAGCACGATGACGGGATTTTCCGGCGCCAGCCGCTCGAACAGGCCGACGAACGGATCCGATTGCGGCGTCTGCCCGCGCATCGGCTGGCTCAGGCGTGCGGCGATTTCGGCGCGTTCGGCGGGCAATAGCGCGCCGCCATTGGAGCGCAGCGGACGCCAAAACCGAACCGCGAGCGCGAACCGGCCCTCGCGTTCAACGACGTCGGCCAAACCGACCTCCGCGAGCGGCCGCGCCCGGGCCAAGGCCATGCCGCGCGTTCGGTAGAGCCGGGGGAGAATTTCCGACGCCAATTCAGCGGGGCCGCCGAGCACCGCCCGCGCTTCCTCCGGCGTGCGCGCCGCGCCAAGCGGTCGGCGCAGCGCCAGCTCGGGCGTGCGCGCCACCGGGGCCGGCGGCGCCGGTCGCCAATAGCGCACCACGACCCGCCAGGCCCCGTCCTCGAACGCGGCTTCGCAGCAGGCGTCGGTGTAGAGGGCGGGGGCCGCCGCCTCGAGCGCTTTGAGGCTGGCATAGCCGTCCGGCAGCGTCTCCACCGCCAGGAACACCGGGCCCTGCGCGATAGCAGCCGCAGCCTCGGCCGTGCGGGCGCGCGGCAGGCCTTCAGTCAGGGCTTCGCGGACCGAAGCGGCGATCGGATAGGTGCTCATGGCCTTCTGGCCTTCCACTCCAGGCTGCCCGCGCGCAGCGTGACGCGCTTGTCACGCTTGGGGCGCAAGGTAAAGAAGAAGCAAGATCCGGAGGACCGTCCGGTCATGGGGACCCCGATATGTCGAAAACTCATCGCTCCCTGCGCTACGCCATGGCGCTGGCGCCGATTCTGGCGCTCGCAGCCTGCGACCAGATGACCGCGATTCTCGATCAGGTGCGCGGCGGCGCTAAGGCGCCGGTCGATATCGAGAGCGCACTCGATGCGCGCGCCGTGGGCGGCGCCGTCCTGCCGGCGTCGGCGTTGGACGCCACGCTGGTCATGCCGGCGGTGAGTTTCGTGCCAGGCGAAGTGCTGGTTGGCGCGAAGGTCGCCGACCAGGTGGCCGAGGCGCAGGGCCTGACCCTGCAGGCGCTGTCACGGCTGATGGCGGGCGAGGGCGGCGGGACGCTTGAAGGGCTCGACATCGACCAGAAGACGCTCGACACCGCGACCGATGCGGCGGTCGACGAAGCCAAGCGCGACGCTGAAACGGTGCTGAAGCGGCTCGGCGTCAGAGGCTCGATCGAAGTCAACGCCGGCGGGATGGTCAAAATCGACCTCACGCCCGAAACCGCGAGCCCGACGCAATTGCCGACTGGGCCTGACGCCGCGCCGACAGACGCGCCTCAACCGGCGCCGGACGCGGTGCCGGAGATCCTGCCGGAGACCGGCGCCCGCTGCCCGCGCGGTGTGACCCCCGAGCAATTGCAGGCGGACGTGGCGCTTGCGACTCAATGCGCGGTCGAGCGGCTGCGCGCGTCGCGGCAGTTCGAGTTCGCCGAAAAGAATTACGTGTTCGACCTTTCGTTCGACCGCATCCCCTGGCCGAAGCCGCCGTCAGCGCCCACCAAGCCCACGCCCGCCAACCCCGCTGAACCGCCGCAGACTCCCGCGGCGATTGCGCTGCCGAACGATCCGCTGCTGCCGCTGCAATGGGCGCTGCGCGCGCGCGGCGCGGGCGTTGGCCAATCGCTCGGGGGCGCCGGCTTTGAGACCTTCTGGCTTGGCGCCAAGCAGGTCGGCTCGCGCGACGTGCGCGTGGCCGTCATCGACACCGGCGTCGACATGACCCATCCCGACTTCAAAGGCTCTGCCAATCTCGGCAAGGGCGTGGATCTCGTCTCGAACTGGGATCGCTCGGGCGATTCCGACGGCGTCGATGCCGATCCCAATGACGCCGGCGACAAATGCGGTCCCGCCGGTCAGAACTCGTTCCACGGCTCGCACGTCGCCGGCACCGTCGGCGCGGCCCGCACCAACAAGGCGCGCGGCGTGTCGGGCGGGGTCTGGAACGTGACGGTCCTGCCGGTGCGCGCCCTCGGGCGCTGCGGCGGCGAACTCGAGGATATCGTCAACGGCATCCGTTGGGCGGCAGGGCTCGCCCCGGCTGAAACCGAGCGCGGCGAATTGATCGTCAACCAAACGCCCGCCGACATCATCAACATGAGCCTCTCGGTGCCGATCGCATGCCCGGCCTCGATGCAGGCGGCGATCGACGCGGTTGCGGCGCGCGGCGTCGTCGTCGTCGTGGCGGCGGGCAACAAGGCCAATCCGGCCGGGTCGTTTGCGCCGGCCAATTGCCGAAACGTCGTCGTCGTCGGTGCGAACGATCAAGAAGGCCGCATGGCCTTTTATTCGAACTTCGGGCCGGAAGTGACGCTGCTGGCGCCTGGCGGCGACCTGTTCGCCGACAGCGACAAGGACGGACGCCCGGACGGCATCTTGTCGACCCGCACCACGCAATCAGACTGCTTTGACCCCGAAACCAAGTCCGCTGCGAAGGTATGCTATTACTCCTACCTGCAGGGCACATCGATGGCCGCGCCCCATGTCGCGGCCGCGCTGGCGCTTCTGAAGGCGCAGTACCGGGTCTCGGGCAAGCAGCTGGTCGATGTGCTGATGACGCGCGCCGTATCGCCGGTCGATCCAGCGCTTTGCGAAACGACATGCGATCGCGCGAAGAAAGCGACGCCCGTACCCGGCAAGCCGGGCATTTGCATGCGGGCCTGCGGCGCCGGGGCGCTCGACCTCGCGCGGGCGGCGAACGTGGGCGGTCCTGGCCGCTAGGTGAAGGAGGCGGCCATGAGGGTGCGCGGATTTGCGCTTGCAGCGGCGCTGACGATCGCGGCTGCGGGATTTGCTGCGGCTGACGGTCCTGCGCGCGCGCCGCTCGCCGACGCCGCGGCTGCCGAGGGCGCTCCGGTCAAGCTCTTGGTCCGTTTCGCGCCGACGCATCCGATGGCGAAGGCGATGAGCCTGGCCGCCAGCGGCGATTCAGCCGGCGCGGCGACGCAGGCGCGCCGCGCGCTGCGTCAGGATCCCGCGTTGGCGGGGCTGTGCTTCGACGATTTCACGCTCAGCGGGGCGGAGGTCGTCCTGACGCCTTGCGCGGCGCCGTCGCCGGCGCGCGCCGCCTCGGTCGGACGCGCCTGGGCGCGGCACCTGCGCAAAACGGCGGGCGTCGTCTACGTCGACCAGAACGTAATCGTGAAACCGATCGGAACCAGGCCCTAGGCGTCCGCGATCTAAGGCTTCAAAGCCGCGATCCGCGCGAACGCCGCCGCCATGGCGGCCGGCAAGCGCTTGGCGACGGCCGGATAGTCCGACGAGGCGCACAGGCCGCCGGACAGCCGATCAATCCGTCCGGTCTCGGCAAGCGTCAAAGTGAGGGCCCCGGAGAGGAAGTGGTAGCACCAATACAGGTCCTCATCCCGAGCGCCGGGCAGCAGGCGCCGCATCAGTCCGATCACGCGCTCGACGACCGGATCGAAATAGCGCGCCATGGTCTCGCCGCCCCATTCGGGCGTGTTGTTCACCTGCGCGACCAGGGCGAGATAGGCCTTCCACCCCGCGCCGCCATGCGCCCAGCGCTCGAGCGCCGGATCCACGAACGCGTCGATCACCGCTTCGACCGTCAAATCGGCGACCAGGCCCGCCTCCAGCGCGTCGAGGCGACGGGCCCGCTCGGCGTTCAAAAGCGCGGCGCGGCGGAGAAACACCGCATCGAAAAGGCCGCGCTTCGAAGTGAAATAATAATGCGCCATAGCCGCGTCGACGCCGGCGGCTTCGCCCACCTGGCGAACCGTGACGCCGTTGAAACCACGCGCGGCGAACAGGCGTTCGGCCGCGTCGAGGATCGCCTCGCGGGTCTCCTCGCCGCCAGCGGCCTTGGGGCGCCGGCCAAGTTTTCGCGTCGTCGCGTGCGCGTCCATGCCGGCGGGATAAAGCGCTTCCCGGCCGCCGTCGATGGTTCGAAGGCTCGTTAGCGCGGCTTTAACCGCACGCCGGTACCGCCGGCGATGCGCGCCGGACACACTTGACGACCAAGCGCATCGATTTGGCACGTCATTTTCATCCGGTGATGAAATTGAGTTGCGAGCCCCGCCGGCGAAGATTAGCTGGGCCGAAATGAGAGCGAGCTGCGCGCTCGTCTGCAGGAGGAAAAAATGGCTTCCCTTTCCCGCATCGGCCTTCTGAGCGCGCTTGCGCTCCCGCTGGTTTTCGCCGCCGCCCCGGCGCGCGCGCAATCGTCGACGACCACGGTGAACGAAGGCGACATCATCGTCACAGCGCGGCGCACGGAAGAGCGCCTGCAGGACGTTCCGACAGCCGTCACGGCCCTGACCGCCGGCCAGCTTGAAGCCAAGGGCGCGGAAAACCTCAGCGCGTTGCAGGGCTCGGTGCCGAACGTCAACATCGTCCAGGGACGTGGCACCAATTCGTCCGCCAACATCTTCATCCGCGGCGTCGGCCAGCCGGATGCGCTGCAAACGTTCGATCCCGGCGTCGGCATCTACCTCGACGACGTCTACGTCTCGCGCATCCGCGGCGCCTTGTTTGACGTCTATGACATCGGCCGCATCGAGGTTCTGCGCGGACCCCAGGGCACGCTGTACGGCAAGAACACGATCGGCGGCGCGGTGAAGATCGTGTCGCGCCGTCCCACCGAGAACCTCGAGGGCGGCCTCTCCGTCGCCGCCGGCGATTTTGAAACGCTCGACGTTCGCGCGCGGCTCTCCGGCCCGATTTCGCAGTCTCTGAAGGGCTCGCTGGCGCTCTACAAGGGGACCCGCGACGGCTTCGTCGATGGCTCGAACGGCATTTCTTATAACGACAAGGATACAACGGCCGGCCGCGCCAGCCTGTTCTGGACGCCGTCCGCCAAGCTCGATGTCGTCGCTAACGTCGACTACACGCAGGAAACCCCGGGCCTGACGCTCGGCAAGCTCGAGAACACCCTGTTCCGGACGAACATCCTGCCGGCTTCGGGCGGCGCCATCACCGTCCTCGCGACCCCAGCGGCGGGCGATTTCAACTTCCGCGCCGACCCGACCGCGACGCTGCCGAACAGCATCGATCTCGAGCACTCCGGCCTCGGAATCACCGCGACCTATAAGATCAATGACCAGTGGACGCTGAAGTCGATCACGGGCGCCCGTAAGCTCAACAGCGACGACTACATCGATATCGACGGCACGCGTTTCCAACTCGGCGACGTGTTCGTCGGCGTGCGCCAGGACCAGATCAGCCAGGAAGTTCAGGCCCTCTATTCCGGCGAGAACTTCAGCCTCGTGTCGGGTCTCTACGCGCTGCGCGAAACGATGGATTCCAAGCAGTTCGCGTTCGGCAATGACCTGTTCTCGGTGCTCTCGACCCCGGTGACGTTCCGCCGCCCGATCCTCGACAGCCAATTGCTCAATTCCTACGCCGCGTTCGCGCAAGGCGAGTGGAACCTCAGCGACACCTTGAAGCTCGCGGTCGGCGTGCGTTCGACGCGCGATTCCAAGACCTACTGGCGCTTCACGACGACGGAATCGTTCTTTGCGAGCGGCCCGCTCGCTGGCGCTCCAGTCGCCGGCCTCAACGGGCTCACCCTGACGTTCCGCGACCGGGCGTCGTGGCAGGACGTCTCGCCGGCCGGGACGCTGACGTGGCAACCCTCGAAGGATCTCACCTTCTACGGCAAGATCTCGAAGGGCTTCAAATCGGGCGGCTTCAACGGCCGCGCCAACGGAGCCACGGAACCGCGCATCTTCGCGCCGGAAACGCTCGTTTCGACCGAGTTTGGCGCCAAGACGACCTGGCTTGACGGCAAGCTCATCGCCAACGTCGCGGTGTTCAACAACGAGTATGAAAACTTCCAGGCCCGGGTGTCGCGCGGCGATACCGCCACCGCGGTGTTCGGCGTGATCAACGCCGGCAAGCTGAAACAGCAAGGGGCGGAACTGGAACTGTCGTTCCGTCCGGTTCCGGCCTTTGGCGTCAATGCTCAGGTCGGCTACCTCGACGCGAAGTACGACGAGTTCCGCGACCCGAGCGGCCGCGTGAGCGCGACGACGGCAGGGCTCCCCAATCCGGCGAGCTTCGAGGACCGCTCCTGGCAGGAGCCGGCGTTCTCGCCGGAATGGACCACGCGCATAGGCGCCGACTATCGCCTGAGCTTGGGCGAGGCCGGCGCGGTGACGTTCAACGCCGACGGCGCCTACAAGAGCGAAACCGCACTCGCCATCGACAACGCAAACATCCTCACGCGCGTCCGTTTCGCTGGAATGTTCCAGGAAGCTTACTGGCTCTACAACGCTCGGATCGCCTATTCGACGTCGAACGACCGCTTTTCGCTCGCCATCATCGGGCGCAACCTGACGGACGAGGCGTACCGGACCGACGCGCAGGAATTCTCCAGCGTGGCCGGCATCCGCACGTCCTACTGGGGCGCGCCGCGCACCGTGCTCGTCCAGGCGGGCGTGAAGT
>JBMOIB010000094.1:0-11549 GCA_049317545.1 Caulobacterales bacterium
TGACCAAACCGGCGCGTCGAACAAGGCGGAGCGGCGAAAGCCGATCTACCAAACCTTATTCTCAATCGGCCGAGGGCTGAGTTGCTCCGCCTTGTCCCTATTTGAACCCGCAGGCGCCGCGCGTCGTGCGGATAAAGGCGCGTCAAGGCGCGCACACCCTCGTCATCCCGGACGGCGCGCCAGCGCCGATCCGGGACCTCGAACAAAATCCTGAACAAGGTCCCCGCTCTCGCTACGCTCGGCGGGGATGACGAAAGGAGCGCCTCGCAGCATCATCCCGCCGGCCGCACGGCCATTCCCCCTTGACGCAGCGCCCCTGCTTGCGTATCCACCGCCGCTCGACTTTAGACTGAAATTGAACGAGGCGGACCGTGAAGCGGACGTATCAGCCGAGCAAGATCGTGCGCAAGCGGCGGCACGGATTCCGCGCGCGGATGGCGACCGTCGGCGGCCGCAAGGTCCTGTCGCGCCGTCGCGGCAAGGGCCGCAAGCGCCTTTCGGCCTGAACGCCGAACCGCACGCCGCCCCCCCTGGGGTCGCACTGCGCCAATTGCGGGCGCGCTCTGAATTCCTGTTTGTCCAAAAGGGTCGCCGCGTCGGTCGCGAGACTGTGACCGTAGAGGCGCGTCGTCGCGCGCCCGATGGGCCTGTCGGAATCGGTTTCACGGCCTCGAAGAAGGTCGGCGGCGCGGTGGTGCGCAATCGCGCCAAGCGACGCCTGCGCGCCGCGGCGCGCGCGCTGTTGCCCGAACTCGCCGCACATGGCGTCGACTACGTCCTCGTGGCGCGTCCGGCCACCGCGCTCGCGCCATGGGCCACCTTGCTTGACGATGTTCGCGCCGCACTGTTAAGGCTCGCGCCGTTTTTCGAAGGCGCGTCGGACGACGTCGCGCCCGCGCGCAAGCGCAACTCCTGAAAGCGTCATTCCGTGTGCGCCCCAAGGCGCGTTAACAGTCTCGACCCACCCGATAGCAAGGCCCATCCATGACGCCCGGCATCAATCCCGGCGGACCGCCCGGCGAGGACAACAGCCGCAATCTGATCCTCGCGGTCGTGGTCTCGATGATCATCCTGTTCGCCTACGAATTCTTCTACGCCGCGCCTCAGCAACGTGCGCGCCTCGCCGAAGAACGGGCCAAGACGCAGATCGCGAAGACAGAGACCGCAGCGCCGAAGCCGCTCGCGCCGGTCATCGTGCCGCGCGAGGTCGCCTTGGCGCAGACACCGCGCGTCGCGTTCGACACGGCGGCGATCGACGGTTCGATCAATCTGGAAGGCGCCCGCTTCGACGACCTCTCGCTGCGCAATTACTTCGAGACCGTCGGCTCCAAGACCGAAGTCACGCTCCTCAAGCCGCAAGACGTCCGCGGCGCGTTTGACGCCTTCTTCGGCTGGGAGGACGCCGCTGGTGCGGCCCCGATCGGCGCACGCACGCTTTGGACCGCTCCGGCCGGCGCCAAACTCGGTGTCGGTGCGCCGATTACGCTGACGACGGCGACGACGGACGGTCTCGCCGTCACGCGCACGATCACCGTCGATGATAAGTACGTCTTCACGATCACCGACGTCGTGACCAACCAGAGCGCCGCGGAGCGTACACTGCGGCCGTTCGCTGCAGTGCGGCGGACCGGCCTTCCGGCCGACTTCATCCCCAACCAGATCGTCCACCAGGGCATGCTCGGCGTGTTCGGGCCGAAGCTCATCCTCAACGAGGCGACGTATCAGAAGGCCGAAAAGCACGCCAAGGACAAGGCGGCCGGCAAGCGGCTCGAAGACGAGCGCCTGATTGCTGCGCGCGGCGAAGGCGGCTGGCTTGGCTTCTCAGACCATTATTGGCTCGCGGCGCTCATTCCGCCGCAGAAAACCGAAAAGTCCGCCGGCGAAACGATCGACGCCTGGTTCGACGCTCGCCCGCGCGCCGATGGCGTCGCCGCGCCCGAGACGGACAATTTCCGCGCCGCCTATCGCGGGCAAGTACGCGCGATCGCGCCGGGCGCGTCGATCTCCTACACGCAGCGCTTCTTCGCAGGCCCCAAGAAGTTCAGCGTACTGAGCGACTACCAGAAGGCGCTGTCGATCCCGAGCTTTGATAAGGCCGTCGATTGGGGCTTCTTGTGGTTCCTGACGCGGCCGATCTTCTGGCTGCTCGACTATTTCGGCGCCTTGATCGGCAATTTCGGTCTGGCGATCTTGTGCGTGACGGTTGTCGTGAAGGCGCTGCTCTTCCCGCTCGTCAACCGCTCCTATGAGGCCATGTCGAAGCTGAAGATCATTCAGCCGAAGATGAAGGAGGTCCAGGAGCGCTTCGCCAAGGACCCCCAGCGTCAGCAGCAGGAGATGATCAAGCTCTACCAGGCGGAAAAGGTGAACCCGGTCGCGGGCTGCCTGCCGATCCTGGCGCAGATTCCGATCTTCTACGCCCTCTACAAGACGCTGACCGTCACCATCGAGATGCGGCATGCGCCGTTCTTCGGATGGATCACGGACCTGTCCGCCAAGGATCCGACGGCGTGGGTCAATCTGTTCGGGCTGTTGCCGTTCGACGCCCAAATCGTCACGGGCATCCCGATTATCGGCGGGCTGTTTGCGATCGGCGTTTGGCCACTTTTGTACGGGCTGACGATGTGGGGCGTGCAATCGCTCTCGCCGCCGGCGCCGGACCCTATTCAGCGCCAGATTTTCGCGCTGATGCCGGTGATGTTCGTGTTCTTGTTCGCGAATTTCGCCGCCGGCCTCGTGATCTACTGGACATGGTCGAACCTGCTTTCGATCCTGCAGCAATACGCAATCATGCGCCGCAACGGCGTCGACACCGAGTTCGACAAGCTGTGGCGCAAGGTGCGCGGCCAGCCCGATCCCGCCTGACGGCGCCGGCATGACCGCGATCGCCTATCCGGAGGAGCTCATCCGCCGCTTCCTCGGCCAGCCGATCGAGTTCGAGCGCGGCGTGACCAAGATGGAAGACCTTCCGGATGCGGATCGCCCGGAGGTCGCCTTCGCCGGCCGCTCCAACGTCGGCAAGTCGAGCCTCGTCAACGCTGCGGTGAACCGGACGCATCTCGCACGGGCCTCCTCGGAACCCGGCCGAACGCGCGAGCTCAATTTCTTCAAGATCGGGGATCGGTTCCGGATCGTCGACTTGCCGGGCTACGGCTACGCCAAGGCGCCGAAAACCGAGATCGAGCGCTGGACGCGGCTGACCCGCGACTATCTGCGCGGTCGCCCCGGCCTGACGCGCGTCTTCCTGCTGATCGACAGCCGCCATGGCCTGAAAGAGCCCGACCTCGCCGTCATGAAGACGCTCGATGAAGCCGCCGTCGTCTACCAGATCGTGCTGACCAAGGCCGACAAGCCGAAAGAAACCGAACTCGCCGCAACGATCGCCGCGACCGCCGCCGCCGTTGCGCGCCGCCCAGCCGCCCATCCGCATATCCTCGCGGCGTCAGCCCACAAGGGCGACGGCCTCGATGCGCTGCGCAGCGAGATGCTCGCGCTCGCCGGCATTCCCCTGCCCGTACCGGACGACACGGCTTAGTCGAGCGTGAACTCGGCGCGCGCATAGCCTTGCAGGAACAGCGCCGTTTCGAGACTCGTATGATCGATGCGCGCATGCGCCTGCGCCGCAACGACAGGCTTCGCCCGATAAGCCACGCCCAGGCCTGCGACGCCGATCATGTCGAGGTCATTCGCCCCGTCGCCGATCGCCAGGGCGTCAACCGGACCCGCGCCAATCCCCGCGGCCTCCTCCTCGAGCGCGCGGCGCTTGGCCTCGCGTCCAAGGATCGGCTCGGCGACGACGCCAGTGAGCGCGCGACCATCGTCAAGCAACGCGTTGGCGCGATCGGCATGGAAGCCGGCGAGCGCGGCGACGCGCGAGGTGAAGAACGAGAACCCGCCGGAGACCAGGACACAGCGCGCGCCGTGCGCCGCCATCGTGCGCACCAGGGTCCGCGCGCCGGGATTGAGACGCACGCGCTCGTCGAAGCAGCGCTGCAGCGCGTCGAGCCCAAGCCCCTTCAGCATGCCCACGCGCTCTCGAAGCGCGCCCTCGAACGCAATTTCCCCGCGCATCGCGCGCTCGGTGATTGCAGCGATCTCGGCCTTCAGACCGGCGAAGTCGGCGAGCTCATCCAGGCATTCGCACCCGATGATGGTTGAATCCATGTCGGCGACCAGCATTCGCTTGCGTCGGCCCGCCGCGGGAACGAGCGCCCAATCGACAGGCCGGTCGCCCACTGCGGCGGCAATTTCTGTGGGAAGCTCGGGGTCGACCGCGGCGACCGCCCATTCCGCAGCCTCCCATCCCGAGAGCACACGCGGCGGGACGAAGCCCCGGGACTTGCCGACCTGACCGATCGCGAGCAGCGTCTCGGCGTAGGCGGAACGTTCGGCGGCGGCGAAAACGAGAATGAAGCTCAAGACGATCGACCTGCGGCTCAGCGCACCTCGTGACGCCGGACGTCACGGCCGGTAAGGCGCTGCGGATGAAGCCCCTGCTTATCCTGGGTCCGACGGCGAGCGGCAAGACGGCGCTGGCGCTGGCGCTCGCCGCCCGGCTCGGCGGCGAGATCGTCAATGCCGACGCCATGCAATGCTACCGCGACCTGAGCGTGCTCACGGCCCGCCCGACGCCGGATGAAGAGGCCGAAGCGCCGCACTGGCTGTTCGGCTTCGTCGATGCGGCTGCAAGGTTCTCGGTCGGCGACTGGCTGCGCGCAGCCGTTCCCGTCATCGCCGACATCGGGGCGCGGGGGCGCTTGCCGATCGTGGTCGGCGGCACCGGCCTCGCCTTCGCGGCCTTGACCAAGGGGCTCGCCGAGACGCCGCCCATACCGCCAGCTCTGCGCGCGCGGCTTGCGGCCGATCTCGACAAATCGAGCGCGCCGGCCATGCATGCGCGGCTGGCGGAGGATGACCCTGAAACCGCGGCGCGGCTCGCGCCCAACGATGCCCCGCGTATTCTGCGCGCCCTGGAAGTCTTCGAGGCGACTGGGGCGCCCCTCTCAGCTGTGCAGGCCGCCACCGCACCCGCGCTCGAAGAGTGGACGGGCGTCGTGCTGACGCCCGACCGCGCCGCACTGTACGCCCGCATCGACGCGCGCTTCGACGCCATGATCGCCGCAGGCGCGCTCGACGAAGCGCGCGCGCTGGCCGGCCGCGGGCTCGATCCCACGCTCCCGCTCATGAAGGCGCACGGCATGCCATGGCTTGCGGCGCACCTGCGCGGTGAGTTGGCGCTCGATGCGGCCATGGCGCTCGGCAAGCGCGACACCCGGCGCTACGCCAAACGCCAATTCACCTGGATCGCCCACCAGACGCCCGACTGGCCCCGCATCGCGGACGCAGACCTCGAGGCCCGCATCGGCGCCGTCTTGCGTCTCATCGGCGATTGACCGGGCCTTCGCGGCAAATTATTCTACGATCATGCGATCAACGATGATCCTTCTTGTAACAAGCGCGCGCGCCTGCCCCTGACCGGGCGGAAACGGCGGCGCGCGCACACAAAGGGGCCACTTCGGCCCCTTTTCTTTTGGCTTGAACCCTTTGCCCAAACGGGAGCGCAATATGGACGGGGCGACGACGACCGAGGCCGATGGGGCTAACCGCGACTTGACCGGAACGGTCATGACCGGCGCTGAGATCGTCGTACGGGCGCTGATCGATCAGGGCGTGTCGGACCTGTTCGGCTATCCGGGCGGCGCAGTACTGCCGATCTACGACGCTCTTTTCGCCGAGCCGACGCTGCGCCACATCCTGGTGCGCCATGAACAAGGCGCCGGTCACGCCGCAGAAGGCTACGCGCGCTCGACCGGCAAAGCCGGCGTGGTGCTCGTCACCAGCGGGCCGGGCGCGACCAACGTCGTGACGCCGCTCGCCGACGCGCTGTTGGACTCGATCCCGCTTGTCGTGCTCACCGGGCAGGTGCCGACCCACCTGATCGGCTCGGACGCCTTCCAGGAATGCGACACCGTCGGCATCACGCGCGCCTGCACGAAGCACAATTGGCTGGTGAAGGACGTGAACGACCTCGCGCGGGTCATCCACGAAGCCTTCCATGTGGCGACCTCCGGCCGTCCAGGCCCGGTCGTGATCGACATTCCCAAGGACGTGCAATTCGCAAAGGGTCGCTACGTTGGCCCGCACGGGGTTCGCCCCAAGGCCTACGTCCCGGCCTACGCCGCCGAACCCAAAGGCATAGCCCAGGCGCTCGATCTGATGGCGGCCGCCAAGAAGCCGATCTTCTACACCGGCGGCGGCGTCATCAATTCCGGCCCTGGCGCGAGCGCGACTTTGCGCGCGCTGGCCGCCGAAACGGGCTTTCCGGTCACCTCGACGTTGATGGGGCTCGGCGCCTTCCCGGCGTCCAATCCGCAATTCCTCGGCATGCTGGGCATGCACGGCTCGTGGGAAGCCAACCACGCCATGCACGACGCCGACCTGATCATCGCGGTCGCCGCCCGCTTCGACGATCGCGTCACCGGCCGGCTCGACGCCTTCGCGCCGAACTCCAAGAAGATCCACATCGACGTCGATCCCAGTTCGATCAACAAGAACGTCCTCGCTGATGTCGCCATCGTCGCCGACGCCGGCGCGGCGCTCGAAGCCCTGCTCGCCGGATGGCGCGCCCGCAACGCGCGTGCCGACCAGGCCGCGCTCAAAGCCTGGTGGGAAACCATCGCCGGGTGGCGCGCGCGGAAATGCTTCGCCTATCGCCAGGATTCCCAGATCATCAAGCCGCAATTCGCGATCGAGCGGCTCGCGGCGGCGACGCGCGGCAAGGACGTCTACGTCACGACGGAAGTCGGTCAGCACCAGATGTGGGCGGCGCAATTCTTCCCGTTCGAAGACCCGAACCGCTGGATGACGTCGGGCGGCCTCGGCACCATGGGCTATGGTCTGCCGGCGGCCGTCGGCGTGCAGGTCGCCCACCCGGACGCACTCGTCATCGACATCGCCGGCGAAGCCAGCGTGCAAATGACGATGCAGGAAATGTCGACGGCCGTTCAGTACGCCCTTCCGATCAAGATCTTCATCCTCAACAACGAATGGATGGGCATGGTGCGCCAGTGGCAGCAATTGCTGCATGGCGAGCGCTATTCGCACTCCTATTCGGAAGCCCTGCCCGACTTCGTGAAACTCGCCGAGGCCTACGGCGCCGTCGGTCTGCGCGCGACGACGCCGGACGAACTCGACGCCAAGATCGCCGAGATGATCGCGGTCAAACGGCCCGTGATCTTCGACTGCCGCGTGGCGCGCGAGGAAAACTGCTACCCGATGATTCCATCCGGCAAGGCGCACAACGAAATGATCCTCGGCGCCGACGATCCGGGTGCGGAGATTTCGGACGAAGGCAAGATGCTGGTTTGAGAGCGCGCGACGCGCAATTCTTCCCACCAGAAGCCCTCCCCCAGCGGGGGAGGGTTGGGAAGGGGAGATGGGTGCTGCACCATCAACTTCTCGTTGGCGATTGCGCGCCCTCTCCCAACCCCTAGCCCCTCCCCGCTGGGGAGGGGAATCTTTGTCCGATCGACCTTTGGCGGAACGCTCCCACCGGGAGAACCGCCCCCCGCCCTAGCGGCGCGGGCGCACGCTGCGGAACGTCATCGAGCCGTTGCGGTTGATGTACAAAAGGACCGGCTTCGGTCCGCCCTTCTCGGCGCGCGCGGCCAAAGCGCGCGCCTGGCCGATCGTTTCAACCGGCTCGAACGTCATCTCCACCACGACGTCGCCGACGCGGACCTTGCTCGCCGCGTCGCTCGCAGGATCCACCGAGACGACGACGAGGCCGGTGACGTCCTCCCCGATCGAATAGGCGCGGCGCAATTCGCTGGAGAGCTCCGACATCGTCATGCCGAGAATGCGGCCGCGCTCGCCAGCGCTGGCCGGCGGCGCGTCAGGCGCGCCCGCTCCGCCAGACTGCGCCGAAGCGATTGCGGTGCGACCTTCATCGAGGCGGCCAATTTTCACCGCTGCGGTGAGCTTTCGACCGCTCCGCAGGAATTCGATCGTCACGGTCCGATCGATCTGCGCATCGGCGACCATGCGCGTCAGGTTGCGGCTTTCGACGATATCCTTGCCGTCGAACGCGACCACGACATCCCCCGGGCGCAGGCCCGCTTTGGCAGCCGGGCTTCCATCGGTGATGCCGGCGACCAGCGCGCCCTTGGGCTTGGCGAGCCCGTTGCGGGTTGCGACGTCCTGGCTCACCGGCGCGATCCGCACGCCAAGCCAGCCGCGGCGCGTTTCGCCGAACTTCAAAATCTGCTCGACGACCGAGCGCGCGAGTTCCGACGGCGTGGCGAACCCGACGCCGACAGATCCTCCCGTCGGCGAGACGATCGCCGTGTTTACGCCGATGACGGCCCCGTCCATGTCGAACAACGGACCGCCGCTGTTGCCGCGATTGATGGCGGCGTCGGTCTGGAGGAAGTCGTCGTAGCGTCCGGCGTCGATGTTGCGATTGCGCGCCGAAATGATCCCGGCCGAGACCGACCCGCCGAGACCGAACGGGTTGCCGATCGCAATGACCCATTCCCCGACGCGCGCCTGGCCGCTGTCGCCCCAAGAGACGTATGCGAGCGGGCGCGCCGCCTTGACCCGCAAAACCGCAATGTCGGTGGCGACGTCACGCCCGACGAGCGTCGCTTTCACCTGATCGCCGTTCTGGAAGATGACGCGAATCTCGTCGGCTTCCTCGATAACGTGGTTGTTTGTGACGATGATGCCGTCAGGGGAAATGACGAAGCCGGAGCCGAGCGAACTCACCTCGCCGGTCGGCTCGCCGAGCATGTCGTTGTAGCGTTCCTGGGGCGAACCGCGGGGGAAACGCGGCATTTCGCCCACGTCGCCGATACGCTGCGTGGTGGCGATGTTGACGACCGCCGGCATCAGCCGATCGGACAATTCCGCAAAGCCGTCCGGCGTGGGCTTGGCGAAGCCCAGCCCCGGGGTCGCAACCAGAGTTGCAACCGCCAAAGCCAAAGCCGCCAAGGGCGCGCGCCATATGGGCTTGCCAATCATCGCCGATCCCGTCCGTTCTTCTCTCACCGACATATGGGCAGCGAGAAAAAGGCGCAATGCGACGGTTGAATGGCGCCTGCTGAAAGTATCGCCCCGGTCACTTCCGGGCGACGCCGTCCTTGTCGCGCATGTAGCGGAAGAAATCCCCATCCGGGGGAACGACCATCGGCGTGCCCTTCGGGATCGCCTTCTCATAGGCCTGCATCGAGCGATAGAAGGCCGCGAATTCCGGATCGCGCCCGAACGATTGAGCGAAGACGCGGGTGCGCGCGGCGTCGCCCTCACCGCGGGTCTTCTCGGCCGTCTCGCGGGCCTGGGCGAGGGTCACCGTGACAGTTTTGTCGGCTTCGGCGCGGACCTTGGCGGCCTGCTCGTCGCCTTCGGCGCGGAGCTTGGCGGCCGCCTGCTGCCGCTCGGTGCGCATGCGTTCGAACACGCGTTCGGCGGTCTCGGTCGGAAGGTCGGCCTGACGAATGCGGACGTCAATTACGGTGACGCCCAGCGCCGTCGCTTCGGCGTTCATGGCGACGGCGATGGCCTTCATCAGTTCGGCGCGCCGCGTTGAGATGATTTCGTTCTGCGGCGCCGCGCCAAGCACGCGGCGCAGCGCGCCGGTCATGACGTTTTCCAGCCGCGAGCGTCCCGTCTCTTCGTCCTGCGCCGCCTGACGGAAGCGCAGGGGGTCGCTGATCTGCCAGCGGGCGTAGGCGTCGACGATCAGGCGCTGCTGGTCGGAGGCGACGATCGCCTGCTCCTGCAGATTGAAGCCGAGATTGCGGCGATCGTAGAACTGCACGTTCTGAACGAACGGCGCCTTCAAATACAATCCGGGTCCGCCGTTCTTGCCGTCGACCGTATTGATCACACGATCGATCGCGCCGAACTGCAGGACGAGCGCCTGCTGGGTCTGCGGCACGATGAAGAAGGTGTTGGCGGCAACCACGAGGCCTAGGCCTGCGGCGATGAGAATGGGCGCGATCGCGCGGTTCATCGGAGGCTCCTCAGCGGTTCTGCGGCGCGGGCGCCGGGCTTGCCGCGGGTGCGGCGGCAGCCGGCGGACGGCGCAATTGATCCAAAGGCAAATACGGCGTCACGCCGGAGCGGCCATCGACGATGATCTTGTCGGCGCCGCCGTAAACCCGCTCCATCGTTTCGAGATAGAGCCGCTCGCGCGTGACGCGCGGCGAGGCCTTATATTGCTCCTGAACCAGTCGGAAGCGCTCCGCCTCGCCGTTGGCTTCACGCACGACCCGCTCCCGGTAGGCCTGCGCCTCCTGGATCATGCGTGCGGCTTCGCCGCGCGCCTGCGGCACGACTTCGTTCTGGTACTTCGACGCTTCGTTGATCTTAGTGTCGGCGTCCTGGCTGGCGCGCACAACATCATCGAAGGCTTCGATCACGATCTGCGGCGCCGTGGCGCTTTGCAGTTGCACCTGGTTGATCAGGACGCCGGATTTGTAGGTGTCGAGCGTGCGCTGCATCAGGGCGCGCGTGGCGTCTTCGACGGCGCCGCGATCGCGGGTGATGATCGCCTCGAGCGTACGCTGGCCGACGACTTCGCGCATCGCGCTTTCGGCCACCGCGAACACCATTTCCTCCGGATTGCGCGTATTGAACACGAAATCCTTGGTGTCCTTCAGCGACCAGACGACCGTGAAGCCGATGTCCACGATGCTCTCGTCGCGCGTGAGCATGAGGCGCTCGGCGAGTTTGTCCTGGGCGTCGGCGAAGCCGATCTGTTCGCGCCGCTGACGGGTCACCTGCTCGACGATCACGTCTTCGAACGGCGGCGGGAGATGGACATGCAGGCCCGGCCCGGTCAGGCGGTCGAAGCCGCCGAACCTGGTCACGACGCCCTGCTCGCCGGTGTCGACGACATAAACGCCCGAAGCGAACCAGCCCGCCACGAGCAGCGCGCCGAGCGCAGCGAAGCCCGTTGGCCCAAGGCTGCGGCCACCGCCGGACCCGCCGCCGCCGCGGCCGCCGCGCATGCGGTCCTGGAACCGACGCATCATCTCCTCAAGGTCGGGCCCCGAGCTTGACCCAGGGTCGGGCCGCTTCGGCGGTTGACCCCAAGGCTGACGTGGGCCATCGCCCCATGGGCCTCCGGAGGGCTTCTGCCCGCCGCCGCCCGACTGATCATTCCACGGCATTGCGCCTTCACCCCGTTCCGTTCGGACCGATATGTGGGTCAGTTGATAGAGGATCAAGCATGAACAACGGGTTGGCGGATCGCCGCGCAGCATTCGAGCAGGCGCTCGACGCGATCAACGACCCCGAAACGGGCCGCGGGCTCGTCGAATCCGGGCGCATCAAGGGTTTGGCGCAGGATTCCAAAGGCCGCGTGAGCTTCACGGTGGAAGCTCCGGCCGCGCTGGCGGGGCGTTATGGCGCGATCCGCGACGCCGCCGAAGCCGCCATCGCCGGTCAAATCGGCGTGACCGGAGTGACGGCGGTGCTCACGGCCCATGAACCGACCGCACCGCGGCCGGGCGAAACCCGCGTTCGCAAAGGCGAGGCGCCGCCGC
>JBMOIB010000095.1:0-11400 GCA_049317545.1 Caulobacterales bacterium
CGCCCAGTTCGGCCAAACCCAGGCGAACAGACCGTCATAAACGCCGTTCGGATCCTTCGACGGCGCATGATGGATGGCGATGCGGCCGTCCATCTCGACGCTGTAGCGCGCTGAATCCACTTCGGCGTCGAGCGAGGGATGCATCACTGGGATGTGGTAGCCCTCAAGGTAATTCTCGACATAGGTCTTCCAATTGCAGCCGATCGGGTGGGCGCGGCGGGCCGCAAGCGTGTGATCGCCCCAATCAATCGTCCCCAGGCGGGCGTCGAGCGGGCCGAGCAATTCTGCAAGCGGCGGCGCTGCACCGTCGATGTTGACGAACACCAGACCGCGCCACGTTTCGACACGGACGGGCGCGAGACCGTAATCGCGCGGATCGAAGCCGGCCGCGGCGCCGAAATCGCGCGCGGCGCGCAGGCGGCCGTCAAGCGCGTAGCGCCAGCCATGATATTTGCAGACCAAAGCGCCATCGGCGCAGCGGCCGGCTTCGGAATCGGTCAAGGGGCCTGCGCGATGGCGGCAGACGTTGTGGAATGCGCGCAGCACGCCGTCCTCGCCGCGCACGGCCAGGATCGGCCAGCCGGCAAGCGTTTGCGCGGCCCATTGTCCGGGTTCGCGCACTTCGCTCTCGTGCGTCAGCACCTGCCATGAGGCGGCGAAGATGCGGGCCCGCTCAAGCGGCCAGCGGCCGGTGTCGCGGTACCATTCGGCGGGCAAAGTCTCGGGCGCGAATGCGGTCATGGGCGTGCTGTCCTCGACGCCAGCAAATACAGCGCAACGCCCGATCCCGCCATCACGACGCTGGCGACGACCAGCTTCACGGTGGCGCCGACAGGGTCCGAGGCGTCCGGGCTCGGGACGAGCGAACAGGCGATCGCGGTAAGCGAAACGAACGCGCCGCCATAGCCGACGAGCGCGGCGCCCAGCCGCCCGCCAGGCGCCGTCCAAACGCCCGCCGGCGCAGGGGTTCGCCGCGCTACGATGTAAGCGAGGAACAGGAACAGGAACGGCGCGGTGTACGAGAGCGTGCCCATGGCGACGAGGAAATCGTACGCTCCCGAAAGCGTCTCGCCCGCCCGGCTCAAAACCACCAGTACAAGAACGATGCCCGTCTGCACGAGCAGCGCGGCGACCGGCGCCCCCGTGCGCGGATCGCGCCGCCCAAACGCAGGCGGCAACAATTTGTCGACGCCGACGGCGAGCGGCAGGCGCGCCGCGACCCCAAACCACGCCGCATAGGCGCCGAGCATGGCGAGGGCGAGCAGCAGCAGCGCGGGCGACGCGAACGCGCCGAGCCCGGCCTTTTCGAAGCCGATGCGGATCGCCTCGGGGACGCCGTCGAGCCGCGTCGCATCGCCCGGCTGGAAGATCGACAAAAGCGCCAACGTACCGGCAATGTAGCCGCAGACTAGAAGCGCGCCGCACACCACGAGCGCGCGCATGACAGTGCGCATGCCGCCGCGCGTTTCAGTGTGAAGGAGCGTCACGGCCTCGGCGCCGCCGAAAGCGAACACCATGGTGCCCCACAAAATCGCGCCGTTGGCGTCGAGCGGGGGCAGATAGGAGGCGGTTGCGAAATCCGTCGCCGGGCCGTCGCGCCAGCCGAGAAATCCGCCGACCCCCAAGAGTGCGGCGAGCAGCGCGAGCGTCGCCGCCGCGCCGAAGGCGGGCAGCCATTTTCCGGCGCCGAGACCCAGGAGATGCAGGCCCGGAGGCACGAGCGCGATCAAAGCGGCGGCCGCAAGCACGACGCCGTCATTCTCGATCGCGGCCTGGGCGCCCGGTCCGAGCGCTGTCGCCGCCACCGTGACGATGAAGAAGATCAGCCCCGAAAAGAACGGCAGGTTGCAGGCCCAATAGAGCCAGCCGCAGACGAAGCCCCAGAACGGACCGAGTGTGGCGCGCGACCAGGCGTAGACGCCGCCTTCGCCCGGATAGCGGCCGGCGAGTTCGGCCGAGGCGATCGAGAGCGGCGCGAGAAAACCGATCCCCGCCAGGAGCCAGATCGGCAGCGACGCAGGTCCGGCCGCCGCGGCGGTCGCGAGCCAGCGGATCGAGAAATTGAGCGCCGCCCCATAGAGGAGGAGATCGCCGAAGCCGAGGGTGCGCGGTCCGTTCACGCGCCGATCTGGCCCGCCGCCGCGGCCTCTGGCAAGCCAGATCAGCCGATGTCGAAGCGCACACCTTGTGCGAGCGGCAAGGCGCGGCCGTAATTCACGTTCTGGGTCTGGCGGCGCATATAGGCCTTCCAGGCGTCCGACCCGCTCTCGCGGCCGCCGCCGGTCTCCTTTTCGCCGCCGAACGCCCCGCCGATCTCGGCGCCGCTGGTGCCCATATTGACGTTGGCGATGCCGCAGTCGGAGCCCTCGGCCGACAGGAAGGCCTCGGCCTCGCGCAGATCGGTGGTGAGGATCGCCGAGGACAATCCCTGCGGCACGCCGCGCTGCAGGGCGATCGCTTCCTCGAAGGTTCGATAACGAAGGACGTAAAGGATCGGTGCAAAGGTCTCTTCGCAGACGATTTCGGTTTGGGCCGGCATTTCGGCGATCGCCGGGCGCACGTACACGCCGCCGCCGCTCTCCAGCCGCTCGCCGCCGAAGATGCGACCACCGTCGCGCTCGGCTTCCGCCAGAGCGGCCGCCATGGCCGCCGCGGCGCCCTCGTCGATCAGCGGCCCGACGAGCACGCCCGCCTCACGCGGATCGCCGATCGGCAGGCTCGAATAGGCGCTCTTAAGGCGGACGACGAGCGCATCGGCGACGTCGTCGTGGGCGATGAGGCGGCGCAGGGTCGTGCAACGCTGACCGGTTGTGCCCGCCGCGCTGAAGGCGATGGCGCGGACCGCCAGATCGAGATCCGCGCTCGGCGCGACGATGGCGGCGGCATTGCCGCCGAGCTCCAGGAGCGTGCGGCCGAACCGGCGCGCGACCCGCTCGCCCACCGCGCGGCCCATGCGCACGCTTCCGGTCGCCGAAACCAGCGCAATGCGGGGATCCTCGACGAGCGCCGCGCCGACGTCTGCGCCGCCGAACGCCACCTGCGACAAATGCGGCGGGGCGTGCTCGAATCCGGCCAAGACGCGTTCGAAAAGCGCATGGACGGCGGCGGCGGTGAGCGGGGTCTTGTCGGACGGCTTCCAGATGATCGAGCAGCCGCACACGAGCGCGAGCGCGGCGTTCCAGGCCCACACGGCGACCGGAAAGTTGAACGCGGAAATGATCGCGACCGGGCCGAGCGGATGCCACATTTCGCGCATGTGATGCTGCGGCCGTTCCGAAGCGATCGTCAGCCCGTAAAGCTGGCGCGACAGCCCGACGGCGAAATCGCAGATGTCGATCATCTCCTGGACTTCGCCGACGCCTTCGGAGATCGGCTTGCCGGTCTCGATGGTCACCAGAAGCCCTAGATCGTCGCGATGCGCCCGCAGCGCCTCGCCGTAGCGACGGACCAGTTCGCCGCGGATGGGCGCGGGCACGCTGCGCCATTTTTCGAAGGCGGCGCTGGCGCGGGCGACCGCTCCGGCGACGTCAGCCTCAAGGATTGGTCCCGGAAGCGGCGAATGGTCGATCGGCGAGGTGCGCGCCGGCCCATCGAGCGCGCCGACCTCAAAGCGCTTCAGGATCGCAAGCGCGGATTCGCCAGCCTTGGGGTTCAGTGTCGTGACGCGCATGCGCTCCTCCTTCGCGAGCGCTTCGTCTAGCGGCGATTGCCGTGGAGCGAAATGGGCGGATGGGCTTCGCCTTAAGCGACGATTTGCGCCGCCTTGGCGAGCACCGGGGTCGCGACGAGGGCGAAGCTGAGTGCGGCGATCGTGAGGGAAGCGAAGCGGAACATGATGGTCTCCATCCTGGGCGTTTCGTCGGCTCGTCGGGGCCGAACTCGATGAAGAGAACCTAACCGCACCCCTGCCCGGGCGATGTGACGCAGGTCACGCCAAGCGCGGCCTATCGCTGGACCGGCGTTTGCGCCAGTGTGCGCCGATGGAAATCGCGACCTTCGCTTCGTTCGACGGGGCCCGGCTGAATTACCGCACGCTGGGCGCCGGGCGACCGGTGGTGCTGCTGCACGGGTTTCTGGCGAACGCCGAACTCAATTGGATGGCGCCGGGGATCGGGGCCGCGCTCGCCGACGCCGGATTTCTGGCGATCGCTCCGGATATGCGCGGGCACGGCGCCTCGATCGTCGAGGATGATCCCGCCCGGTTCCCACAGGACGTGCTCGCCAACGATGTGCTTGCGCTCATCGCTCATCTGGGTCTGAGCGTTTTCGATCTCGTCGGCTATTCGATGGGCGCACGCGCGGCCGTGCGCATGCTGGTGCGCGGCGCGACGCCGCGGCGCTGCGTGCTCGGCGGCATGGGCGATGCCGGCGTCACGAGCCCTGAACGCCGCATCGCCTATTTCGAGCGCCTGCTCGGTCCCGACAGCGAAAGCGCCGATCCGAAGGCGGCGGCCCGCGTCGCGCAATTGCTCGCCTGGACCGGCGGCGATCGCGCCCAGGTGCTGCGCGCGCTCGCGACCCAGCCGGCGACGACCCCGGAGGAACTAGGCCGCCTTACGACGCCAATCCTCGTGCTCTGCGGAGTTGACGATTCCGACAACGGCTCGGCCGAAGCCCTCGCCGCCATGCTCGCCAACGCGCGCGCCGAGCGTACGCCCGGCGATCATGCGACCGCCGTTATGGCGCCAGAGTTCGCAGCGGCGATCCTCGCCTTCCTGCGCTGACGCGCCGCGCTCAGAACTGCTTGCGGAAGCTCATGGTCACCGTGCGTCCAGTCGGGTTCTGGTAGGCTTCCTGGTAGGCGGCGGGCGTCGCGCCCGTCTGGTCGCGCACTTCCACGAAGGAATTGGTGAGGTTCTCGACATTCAAGGAAAGTCGCGAGCGGCGCAGAAACGGCGCAGCCTTCACGACATTGGGCCGGGCGTCGAAATTGACGAAAGCGCGACCGCCGATGGTGAACCGATCGGAAAACGACAGCTGACCGCTCGTCGCCGTGGGTACGTCGAAGGCTTCGGTCCACGATCCGTTGAAGCGCAAACCAAGGCCCCGGTAGAACAGACCGCCCTCGAACTCGACGCCATCCGTCCCGCCTGAACCGTCAAGCCCTCCGCGATCAGTCAGGTCGATGGGGCGAAGTCCCGGCGCCAGGATCGCTTCGTCCTGAAGCCGCATGCGGCGATACACGGACACATTCCAGCGCCCCGCCGAGGCGCGCGGCGCGGCGCGCTCGCCGCCGCCGGATGATGGACGCGCTGAGGGGGCGGATGTGGGGGCGGCGCTGCGGGCGGCGTCAACGCCGTCCGCTGGTGCGGCGCGGTCGGCCTCGGCGAGGACCTCGCGCGCGGCGCTGGCGGCGGGACGCGCCGCGGCGGCGGCCGGGCGTTGCGGCGCCTTGCCGATCGAGCGCGACATCGAAAATCCGATCCGCACGCTGTCGATGTTGCGTTCCGCGAGTGAAATCGGGCGCGCGTCGACGCTCGTGAGAACGCCAGCCGCATTCCGCACGAAGCGGCCCGGGAACGCCGCCGTCGTCTCCGGCAGGAGGGTCGGCAGAGCGGTCGCGACGTCGGATGAATTGTTGCGGGCCCAGCTCGCCTGCAGAGTCAGCCCCTGAATCTTTGGCGGCGAATAGGTGGCGTTGATCGTTAGATCCTCGCGCTGCTCGCTCAGGAGTGCGCGGGCGCCGCCGGTGATGCGCGTGACCCGGACGGTTTCGCCGCGCACCGGATCGAAGAATTGCACGTCCGGCGTCGCGATGACGGGATCGCCCAATTGCTGGAGCGTCGGCGCGGCGTCGCTGCTCTCGGCCTGCACCGTGAAGCGCAGCGCCTTCGTCGGCGCCCACGACGCACCGTAGCCCAAGCTCGACAATGTCGCGAAGTCGCTCGGCTCTGCGGCAGAGGCCGTGAGGTTGAGCGAAATGTCGCCAAACGCGGCGCCGAATTCTCGCCGGCGCGAGGTGACGGGAACGAGGACCGTGACGCGGCCGGACGGCGTCGTGCGCTCAAGGTCGGCCCGCGCAATCGCAGAGCCGGTTCGCGATTCTGAGGAGATCTCGCGGCGCTCGGCGCCGATGCGGAAGCTCGCGCGGACGCGGCCGGCGGGAACCTGGAACAGCGTGCCGCCAAGCGTACCGACCGCCTCATAGACGTGCTGGTCGGAGGTCGCGCGGGCCGGCGCGACCACGCCCGTCGTCGTCGTTTCGGTGCGCGTCTGATCGCCGGTGAGGTTGGCTGTGTACTGCCAGCCGGCGAACGAGCCATCGAGCCCGGTCGTCGCGCGCAGTGTGTCCGTCGTCGTGTCGCGCACGCGCAGCGCCGCGGCCGAATCAAAGCCCAGCAGGGCGCGCTGGTCCTGTTGTTCGACGCGCACGGAGGCGTTGCCGGTGACGCGTTCGTCGAGCGCACGCGCGAAGATCGCCGATGCGCGCCTGGATTGCGTGTCGGGCGCGACAGTGCGCGAACCGCGCTGGTCGATTCCGGAGGTGGGCGGCAGAACGCCGCGTTCGCTCTCGGTGATTTTTGAAGCGTTCTCGCCGGTCGCGTTGAACGCGACGCGATTGCCGTCATTGATTTCGGCGTAGCCCCCGGAAAGGCGCCCCTGCCGGCGATCGCCTTCCGCAGCGGAACCGCCTTCGATCTCCGCCTGACCGGCGCGGTAGCGTCGCTCCAGCACGAGGTTCACGACGCGCTGTTCGGCCGAATACCCATATTGCAAGGCAAGTTGTTCGTCGAAGACGTCGACGCGGGAAATGACGTCCGGCGACAGGTCGCGGATTTCCTGCGGCCCGGTGATCCGGCGTCCATTGACCAGGATGACCGGCTGGCCGCTTCCGCGGATCGAGGCCGATCCGGTTTGCGGCGCAATTGCGCTGAGGAGTTGGAAGATCGAGGTCGCGCCGAACGAGCGCACGTCGGCGGCGTTGAGCGAGGCTTCCGGCGGCGCATCGGATTGCACGCCGCCGCGCTGGCGGTCCGAGGTGACGACGATTTCGTCGTCCTCAGCGCGGTTGGCGGATTGGGCGAGCGCATTCGGCGCCGCGGCCAAGGCGGCGAGAAGGGGAAGCAGATGGCGGACTTGCATCCGCGCCCTCTAGCACGCCGATTGCGACAGCGGGACGACACTTGTCGTTCCGATGAAGGGTGGGCCAGAACCTGTGGCGCGCCCGCCTCAGGCGACGGCCACGGCGCGGCGCCCTGGCGGGCGGCGCACATGAGGCGTAGAGGAGAGCCGCACGTTCAGGGGGACGGTCCATGCTTGCAACCGCTGCAGCCGCAGTCCTGGCAACCGTCGCGGCGTCGCCTTCGCCGCCTGGCGATCGCAAAGGCGCTCTGACCCTGGTGGTGGAAAACGACGCCTTCGGCGTCAGCGCACCCGACAAGAATTACACCAACGGCGTCGGCTTCGAATGGGTGGCGCCGCAAGGCGCCGAACCGGATTGGCTGCGTCGCCTCGCGAGCCTGGTTCCGCGGGCGACGAACGACGTCGACGCGCGGCTGGAGTTCGACGCCGGCCAGAAGATGTTCACGCCCGAAGATCTCGCGCGCACCAATCCCGACCCCACCGACCGGCCCTACGCCGGCCTGCTCTACGCATCTGCGGGTGTGATCGCCCAGTCGGGCGGACGCACGCTCGACCAGACCCAGTTCACGCTCGGCGTCGTCGGCCCGTCTTCCCAGGCCGGCGACGCGCAGACGTTCGTCCACCGCCAATTGCGGGCGCCGCGGCCACGCGGCTGGAGCGCCCAGATTCCCGATCGCGTCGTCGCCGCCTGGCGCGTTCAGCGGACGGACATTTTCGCGCGGAGCATAACCGGCGACGCGCGCGGGCTGCGCCTGGAATTCATGCCGACGGCGGGGGTGAGCATCGGCAACATCCGCACCGGCGCCAACATCGGGGTCGGATTCCGGTTGGGTTCGCGCATGCCGGTCGATTTTGGCCCGCCGCGAATCGCGCCGAGCCTGCCGGGCTCGGGATACTTTTCGCCGCGCGCCAAGGCGGGCTGGTACATGTTCGGCGGGCTCGATGCGCGCTACACGGCTTACGACATCACGCTCGACGAGCGTGGCGCGAACGGCGCCAAGGTCAAGCGCGAGCCGTTCGGCGGCGACATCCAGGCTGGCCTCGCCGGCTATGTCGGCGATGTTCGCCTTTCTTATACCCAGGTCTGGCGGACGCGGGAGTTCCGCGAACAGAAAGACGGCGTCAGCAATTTCGGCGCTTTTTCGCTGACGATCCGGCTTTGACCGGCAAGCTCGAGATGTCGCACGCCTTGGACTTTCGCCGCACAGTGGCGCTCGTTGCGGCCGCCAATCTCGCTTATTTCGCCGTCGAGGGCGCCGTGGCCCTCAGTATTGGTTCGGTGTCGCTCTTCGCCGACAGCGTCGATTTCCTCGAGGATGCCGCGGTCAATCTTTTGATCTTCGCCGCGGTCGGCTGGACGCTCGCGCGTCGTGCGCGGCTCGGCAGTTTCCTGGCGCTTCTCCTCCTCGCGCCGGCGATCGCGTTCTTCTGGACGTTCTGGACCAAAATCGTCGATCCGCGTCCGCCGGCGGCGACGCCGCTGGCCTTGACCGGGCTCGGCGCCTTGGTCGTGAACCTAGTCTGCGCCTGGCTATTGGCGCGATTTAGAACTCACGGGGGAAGCCTCGCACGCGCGGCGTTCCTGTCGGCGCGCAACGACGCGTTCGCCAATGCCTTGATCATAGGCGCTGGACTCGTCACCGCAGCCCACCCTTCCGTATGGCCCGACGTGCTGGTCGGCCTCACGATCGCGCTCATCAACATCGACGCGGCGAAAGAAGTGCACAACGCCGCGCGCGAAGAGCACGCAGCGGCGCACGCCTGACCTCGCCTGGCGCCTAAGCGGTCGCGCGCGCCGGCTCCTGCAGACCGAGCCAGCGCCGCACCGATGGCACGCGACGCAGGATCAGGCGCTCGACGAGCAGAACCACAAGAAGCGAAGCTCCGTGCAGCGGGAACAAAACCGCGAGCGTCGCCAGCGCCGCAAGCAGCGCGAATGAAAAGCGCGGTCGTTCGAGCATTTCGGGGGCGCCGAGAACGCTCGGCGGGCGCCGCGAAAGCCAGGTCATCATTGCGCTGACGCAGAGAACCATGAGACCGATCGCCGTGAGGAGACTCACCAACAGATTGGCGGGTCCGAACAACTGACCCTCGTGGGCCGCGACCCCATAGCCGACGGCCTGATCGATAGGATGGCGCTGATCGAAACTGCGCAGGCTGAGAACGGCGCCACTCAGCGCGTCGATCTTGGCGTCGGCGCGTAGCGGGCGGTTCGCCGCATCTGAGCGCACCTTCCAGCCGCCGCCCTTCGGAGGCGGCGAAACCACCACCGGCGGCGCGAACTCCAGCTTCTGCGCGGCGGCGACGACGCGATCGAGCGCGGCGGGGTCAAGAGTACCGGTCAGTTTCGGCGCACTGCTTTGCATGTGGCCCATGTCGTGATGCTCGTCGTGCGCCGCGGACGCTGGCGCGGCGCGCGACGGCGCGCTATTTGCCCAATCTTGCGGCCCATCGACCGTGCGGGTGATCTGGCGGACTTCCTTGAAATAATCGCCCCAGAATTTCGCCCAAGGCAGTCCCGTGCAAATCAGGAAGAGCGCACACGCCGAGACCCAGAAGCCGGTCACAGCATGCATGTCTCGCCAAAAGACGCGCCCGCCGAGGCCCAAACGCGGCCAAAGGACCCCGGCGAAGCGCCCCGCGCTTGGCCACCACAAGACAAGCCCCGTAAGGATCAGGACGATCGCCCAACAGGCCGCGGTTTCAACGATCCAGGACCCCGGATCGCCGATCATCAATTCCCCATGCAGCCGGAAGATCTGGCGCATGAAGCGGTCGTTCTCCTTAACGGATTTGACGACTTCGAGCGTTTCCGGATGCACATACACCCTGGTCTTTTCGCCGCCCTTCTCGATCAGAATCTGGGTCGCGGCGCGCTGGTCCTGCGGAAGAATGTAGGCGCTCAACTGCGAGCCGTACGACGATGCGAGCGCCGCCTGGACCTGCTCCGAAGGCGGACGCAAAGATTTGACTTCAAGCTGCGCGTAGGGCGCATCGATTGCGGCCTCGATCTGTGCTCGGAAAAGGTAAATCGATCCGGTCACGGCGAGCCATAGAACGATCGGCGCGCAGATCAGTCCGGCGTAGAAATGCCAGCGCCAGATTGCGCGCCGATCAGGCCAAGCGGTTCGCGTCGTCATCCCCACCTCCTCAGAATTTCACTTTGACGCCGGCGACGATCGTGCGCGGCTGGCCGGCGTAGAGAGAGCCGGTAGCGGCTTGCAGCGTCGCGAGCCCGTTCAGCGTTCCATTGGTCGCGCTGATGCTGTTGGCCACATTGCTCGCCGACGAGACGTAGACGCGGTCCGTCAGGTTTTGAGCCGCGACGAAAAAGCGGGTTCGCGACAACGCGCCAAGGCCCTCGGGCGGATCGTAATGCAGGTTCGCATTGATGAGCGTGTAGCCCGGCGTCTTCATCAAATTGGCGTTGTCGGCGAAAGTGCTCTCGCGCCAATTCGTTTCAAGGAATCCGCCCACGCCCTTGAGCGGGCCCGAGGGCGCGTCATAGCCAACCCGGGCGTTGAGCGTCTGCTTCGGCACGCCGGGGATCAGGTTTCCCGATCGATCGAACACCGTCGAAAAGGCGCCGGCGCTGAGGCGCTCCTTGTACTCTTCATAGGCCTGCTCGTTGTAGAGGTACGCGGCCGTGGCGCGCGCGCCCGCGAACGGGCGCCATTCGAGCGCCGCCTCAACCCCCCGATGCTCCGACTTCGGCGCATTGAAGGTGTAGCTCAACAGATTGGCGCCGGCCGATTGGCTGACCAGCTCGTTACGGAAGATCTCGTAAAAGCCGGTCAGGGTCGCCGAGAACGCCGGCGCGGGCGCCCATTCGATCCCGATGTCGAGACCGCGCATCGTTTGGGCGTCAAGCGTAGTGTTGTTGCCGGGAACGCCGGCGGGCGTGACGAACAGATTGGTCGCCTGCGGCGTTCCATAGGCGGCCGCGACGCGCGCATAGGCTTTGAAGGTCTCCGCCGGTCGGTAGGTCAGCGACAGCTCAGGCGCGACGTTGGTGTAGGTGCGATCGGCGAACACGCGCGCGATCGTCGGTGCGCCAGTCAGCGGATAGCCATAAGCGTTTTGCACGGCGCTGAGTTCCGTACGCTCGGCGCCGACGCCGGCGACAGCCTCCCAATCTTTGCCGAACTTGAACTCGCCGCGCACGCGCGCGCCATAGTTTGCATGCGTGCCGAGGGTCGCCGTCGAAAGGCCGCCGAGCGTGGCGTTTCCGCCGGGCATGACGTTGTAAGAGAACGACTTGATGTCTTGGCTGTTCCAGAAGACCCCAGCGTACAGCGTCGTGGTCTCAAGCTTGCG
>JBMOIB010000096.1:0-11388 GCA_049317545.1 Caulobacterales bacterium
TCGTCTATTGTTCGATTTCCGGCTTCGGCCAGGAGGGGCCTTATGCGCAGAAGCCTGGCCACGATCTGACGATGGAGGCGATGGCCGGGCTCGTCGATCTCAATCGCGGCCTTGAGGATGACAAGCCGGCAAGCCCTTGCGTGCCCGCCGCCGACATGGCGGGTTCGCTGATGGCGTTCGCTGCGATCATGATGGCGCTCTATCGGCGCGAGACGACTGGGCGCGGGGATTACATCGATCTTGCGATGTACGACGCGCTGCTGGCCTGGACCGCCAATGTGCAAGGCCCAGTGATGGCGGATGACGCGCATCCTGTGGCCAAGGACATGCGGCCATTTGGCGGCGCGGCGATGTATCGGCCCTATGAGACCGCCGACGCCAAGTTCTTGGTGCTCGGCGGCTCCGAGCTGCATTTTGCGAAGAACCTCCTTGAGGCGCTGGGTCGCCCCGATCTTCTCGACTACGCTCAGCTTCCGCCGGGCCCACGGCAGGACCCGCTCAAGCGCTTTTTCGAGGAGACGTTCCTTACACGGACATTGGCGGACTGGTCCGTCTTCCTCAAATCCGTGGACGTTTGCTGGTCCCCGGTGCGAAGCCTTAAGGACGCGATGGACGATCCCACGACCGCCGCGCGCGGCATGACGCTGACCGACGCGCAGGGCGCGCGGCATCTTGGCCCGCCAATCCGGTTCAAGGATGAGCCGCCGCAGCCGAACCTGTCGCTGCCGGCGTTCGGCGCGCATTCCGAAGCGCTTGCGCGCGAAGCGGGACTTGACGCCGAAACGATCGCCGCGCTGCGCGCACGCGGGGCAATCTGATCATTCGGTGCGTTCGAACGTCCGCGCGACCGCCAGCGCGAGCGCGTCCCGCCCGCTTGGCGCGATGATCTGCAGCGAAGCCGGAAGCCCGTCCTCGGCCGGACCGATCGGCAGGGCCACAGCTGGAAGACCCGCGAAATTGGCGAATGCAGTGAGGTCGGCCTGGTTGTGCGGCGCCGGCTGATCGTGCGGGAACGCCGTCTGCGGGGCCGTAGGGCAAACGAGCACGTCGAAATCGGCAAAAGCGGCGCGGGCGGTCGCGCGCGTCGTCGCAAGCGCCTGCTGCGCGGCGGCCAGACGCTCGGCGGACTGGCGGGCGCCATAGTCGAGCATCGCCGCGAACCCGTCGGAGATTGCGCCGGGCTGTGCGCTGCGGAGCGGCGCGAGGAGCGCCGCGCCTTCGGCCTCGGTTACGAGAAGGCCTTTGCGCCTCATTGCTGAAAAATCGTAGCTGTCGAGCGTTGCGCTCTCGGTACGCCAGCCGAGCGCCTCCATGCGCGCAAGCGCCGAGATGAAGGTCGCGCGGATCAGCGGCGAGACCGCGACGCCGTCGCAGGTGAGGACGCCGACCCGTATATGCGCGGGATCCGGAGCATATGCTGGAAATTGCGCAGCGTAGGGGTCTTGCGGGTCGAATGCATCGGCCGCAGCGAAAAGCAGCGCCAAATCTTCCACGGTTCGCGCCTGCAGCCCGACATGGTCGAAGCTGTTCGACGTGAGTTCGAGGCCTGTGCGCGATATTCGCCCGAAACTCGGCTTGAAACCGCACGTGCCTGTATAGGCCGCAGGTATGCGCACTGAGCCCATCGTATCGGTGCCGAGCGCGCCGGCGAGCATCCCGGCCGCCACAGCTGCAGCCGAGCCGCCCGATGAGCCGCCCGGCGTATAGCCGTCCCGTAGCGGGTTCTGGCAGGGGCCGTAGAGCAGGCTGGTGGTCGTCGCGCCGAGCGCGCCTTCGTGCATGTTCAGGGATGCGACGATAATCGCCCCGGCGCGTCGAAGCGCAGCGACGGCGAAGGCGTCCGCCTCGGCGACCCGATCCCGGTAGCCTTCGATCGCCGCGGTCCAGGGCAGGCCCGCGATCGCGAGATTGGCTTTCGCGCCGAGTGGAACGCCGTCGATCGGCGACAATGGAGCGCCGTTGCGCCAGCGCGCGGCAGACGCCTCCGCCGCAGCGCGCGCGCCGGCCTCGTCGATCGCGACAACGGCGTTCAGTTTAGGGTTGATCGCTTCGATGCGCGACAGCGACGCCGATAACGCGTCGACAGGCGTCATGCGTCCGCTGCGGAACGCTTGCGAGAGCGATGCGACGCCGAACGCGGTCATGGCCGGCCCCGCTCGTCGATCAGGCGGATCGGCTTCTGCCGGGTGTCGACGCCAGTGAGCGCGGCGGTCGCGCCGGGCGCGGCGAGCTCGACGACGGCTTCGATGCCGATCCGGCGCTTGAGGATCTCGGCGAAGGCGCGCGCGATCGCGTCGTCGCCGGCGTGGGCTTCGGCGACGACGACCAACTCCTCCCGGCCAAGCGCGTCGCGCCGCGCGCGGCAGATGTATTCGCCGGCGAAACCGGAGACTTCGGCCAGGATTGGTCCGATCGCCTGCGGGAACACATTGATCCCCTTGAGCTTCACCATGTTATCGGACCGGCCGAGGAAGCCCTCGATCCGCTTGAATCCTGTCGCGCCGTTACCTGTGAGAACGCGGGTTACGTCATGCGTATTGAAGCGGATGATCGGATAGACGTCGTCCTTGAAAAGGCAGGTGACGACGAGATCGCCCGTCGCGCCGTCCGCCACTGGACATCCCGTGTCGATATCGCAGACCTCGATGAAGTGCGCGTCCTCGAACACGACGAGCCCGTCCTGGTCGGGACCTTCCGCCGCGATCACGCCGGTATCTCCGACGCCGTACCAATCGTAACACTTGGCGCCGCCCCACAGAGCAGAGACCGCCGCCTTGTCCTCGCGGCCGAACTGTCCGGAGATCATCCGGATCCGGATATCCTCTCCAATTCTGAGACCTTCCTCCGCCGCCGCTTGAGCGAGTTTCTTAAGATAGTCGGCGAAGCCGAGCAGCGCGGTCGCGCCGAAATCAGCCATCAAGCGAACCTGCTGCGCCGACCGCGTCTCGACGCCGGTGCCCGCTGATACGAACGTGGCGGCTGTAAAGCGGGTGACGGCTTCGCGGATGTAATGGCCGCCGTTGATCATGCCGTGTCCGTACACGGAATGCGCGACGTCGCCCTGTCCAAGACCTTGCATGCGATAGGCGCGACCGAGCAGGAGGTTCTGCACCTCGCGCGTCTTCGGGCCGAACAGCAGCGGCTGCGGCTTGCCCGTCGTGCCGCTCGTCGTGTGGAAAATGACCGGCGGCCGTTCACCAGGCCGATAGGAATCGAGGCCCGCGAAATCTCCAAACGGCGGCGCCCGCTCGATCGAGGCGACGATCTCCGGCTTGCCGAACGTCGGCAGCCGCGAAAGATCATCGAGGCTGCGGATGTCGCCGCGCTCGATCCCGTGCGCGCGCCAAAGCGTCTGATAGAACCGCATGCGCCCCGCGCGGTCGAGCAATGTTTGGAAGCGGCGCTCCTGCAGCGCGCGCAACTCATCGCGGCTTAGAGTTCGCGCGAAATGTTCGAACGCCGCCCCGATCGGATAGTCGCAGACCAGAGTTTTGGGGTCGACGACGTCGTAAAAGGTTGGCGCTTCGCTCATGACGATCTTCCTGCGGCAAGGACGGCGAGGTGGGCGGCGTTGTCGAGACGATCGAGGTCAGCGCAGGCGCTGGTCAATGCGTCGCCAAGCACGGGCTGCGGCGCCCCGAACCCGAATGCGAGATTGCCGTCGAGCTTGGCGCGCTGTTGGGCGGGCGAGAGGGGACGCGCCGGCGCGCCGAGCAAGATATCGCGCCGCGCTTCGAGCGAGCGGCCGTCGTTCAGCGTGATCCGCATCGTCTGCGGCGTGAAGGCTGCGGGATCGACCACGCCGTTGGCGCGGACGACGACGCGCGCCGCCAGTGCGTGAACATCGCGATCCTGCAAAATCTCCGGTGCAAAGGTCGTCAGATCCACGCCGCCGCGCGTGAGTGCGACCGCGACGGCGAACGGCAGACATAGTCGCGCGTAGTTCACTTCGAGCGGTTGCACGATCGGGCGCCCGACGAGGTGAAGGATGAGCGGCGTCGCTTCGATCTCGACTGATCGAATCGCCTCGGGATCGCAATGGCCGCCCAATTCCAGCGCCATATCGATGCCGCCGTGCGCGGCGCGCCCGGTCGGGAACGGCTTCCACGCCACCTCGGCGGCGCGGCGGCGTGCGGGCAGGGCGGCAAGCGCAGCCTGAAGGTCCGAGCCCGCTTCGAAGAGCGTGAGATACCCGAACGGGCCCTCGATCGCGCCCTTCGGTCCAGGCAGGCCGCGCGCGGCGAGATCGACCGCCTGAAACGCCGCCCGCGCCGCGTTGGCGACCTGCAGCGCCAGCGCCGGTGTGCCTTCCACATGCGCCTGCATCGTTCCGGAGGCGAACGCCAAAGCGTAGCCGAAGGCGTCGACGATCGCGTCCTGCGCCAACCCACGCGCGCGCGCAAGCGCGGCGACGGCGCCGAACAGGCCGCAGGTCGCTGGCCGGAAAAAGCGGATCTGTGTGGTCGCTGCAACGCCGAGCGTCACCGCGACGTCGACGCCCGCCGCGCAGGCCGCGATGTAGGTTTCACCGTCCATGCCGCGCGCCTCGGCTTCGGCGAGGAGCACCGGGACGACCACCGTAAAGGGATGCAGCACGGCGGCTTCGTGGACGCAGTCGAATTCTTGGCAATGGGCTTGGAAGGCGTTGGCGAACGCGGCGT
This sequence comes from Caulobacterales bacterium, assembly GCA_049317545.1. Lineage (GTDB taxonomy): Bacteria > Pseudomonadota > Alphaproteobacteria > Caulobacterales > Aquidulcibacteraceae > REEB506. The sequence goes on from JBMOIB010000096.1 coordinate 4,662, forward strand.
TGCATGCAGGTAGGCGCACACCCGCGGTCCAAACATGCGCGTCGTTCCCATCGCCCCATCCGCACGCGGCGTCGCGCACGGCGGCGGCGTAGGGCGAAGCGGCCCCTGCGATGCCGACGCCGATGGAATCGAGAGTAAAGGCTTTCACGGCGGCGACGGTCGCCGCCGGCAAAGATGCGAAGTCGCTCGACGCCGCATGCGCCGCGAGGCGCGCCGATGCGGTCCAGGCGTTGTTCATGATTTTGAGAAGTCCGGCGGTCGTTTTTCCAGAAAAGCGGCGCGGCCTTCGCGGAAGTCCTCACCCTCGAAGGCGTCGGCGAACACGGCGCGGCTCGTTTCGTCATCTGCGGCGTGTCCGTCGCGGATCAGACGCAGGATCGCCTTCGTTGCGCGTGCTGTGAAGCCTGACGCGGCTGCGATGGCGGACGCATAGTCTTGAACTGACCGATCGAGCGCCTCGCCCGTGACGATGCGATCGACGAGGCCAAGCCGCATGGCTTCGTCGGCGTCAAGGATCCGGCCGGTGAAGAGAATATCTTTAGAGGCTGAAAGGCCGACGGCCTGAACAAGCCGGCGGGTGTCCGCCACGCCATAGGCGAGACCGAGTTTGCCCGGCGTAATGCCGAATTTCGCGCCCGCAGCAGCGATGCGCACATCGCAACACAGCGCGAGCCCGCAGCCTCCGCCGACGCACGCGCCGCCTATTGCGGCGATCGTGGGCAGCGGGAAATCCTCCAGCGCCGTCATCGCAGCCTGCATATCGGCCTGGTTGGCGAGCGCGGCCTCGCGGCTGGCGTAGGCGCGCTCGAACTCGGCGATGTCGGCGCCGGCGGCGAAGGCGCCGCCTTCGCCCCGCACGATCAGCACGCGCAGGCCGGTTTGGTCCGCAAGGTCGGCGAGAAGCGCGGGGATCGCGCGCCACATAGCCATTGTGAGCGCGTTGCGCTTGGCTGGGCGATTCAGCACGAGATGCGCGAACGCGCCCTCGCGGCGTGCGAAAATCTCTGGATCTGACGTCACGGTCACTCCACCTTCGAGTTCGAGTTGATATATCCTTGCAGCGCTGCGCAAGCCCGCAGATGGGAGAATGAACGATGGGATCGATCCGCGATGGAATGCCGGTGCTCGCGCGCCACGAAGGGCGATGGGAAGGCGAGTACATCCATGTCGACGCCCAAAACAATGAGATCGATCGCCACCGCGCCGAACTCACCTGCGCTTTTCCCGTCGACGGCCCCTTCGGCTATCATCAGGTCAACATCTATACTTGGCCGGACGGGCGCCGCGAGGAGCATCAGTTTCCCGCGGTCTACAAGGACAAGCAGATCTTCTGGGACACGGAACGCATCCTCGGGCGGGCCTGGGAGATCGACGAACGGACCGTCGTCCTCACCTGGACCCGCAAGGGCGAGCCGGGAACGTATCTCTACGAGATGATCCAGATCAGCGACGACAACGCCCATCGCGGCCGCACCTGGCACTGGTTCGAGAACGACCACCTCGTGAAGCGCACCTGCATTAAGGAGCGGCGCGTCGGCTAGGCGTCCTCCGCGAACGCCGAGAGCGGCAAGGGCCTTGCGTCGTTGGCGATCAGCGCTCGCCGACGCAGAAACCGGTGGAACCCCGCCGCGCCCATGCGTGACCCTCCGAGGCCGGATAGTCCGAACGCATGCTTCTCCGCCTCGTAAAAAAGCGCGGTGAGCGCGGCATCGTTGAGCGACACCGCACCGGCTTCCAGCTGCACGGCGATCGCCTCGGCTTCTTCGATGGAGCCTGCGAACACTGCGGCCGAGAGGCCATAGATGCTGTCGTTGGCGAGGCGCACGGCCGCCGCCGTCGTTTCGAACGGCATGACCGGCATGATCGGCCCGAACGTCTCTTCGCGCATGACCAGCATGTCGTGCGTCACGTCCACCAGCACGGTTGGCGCCAGCCAAAGGCCGCCGCCGTGGCGCTCGATCTTTCCGCCGGTCAGCGCGCGCGCGCCCTTGGCGAAGGCGTCGGCGAGTTGTGCTTCCAGGATCGCGGCCTGCTTGTCGAAAATGATCGGGCCGATCTCGCCTTTCGCAATGTCGGGCCAGTTGAAGCGGCAGGCGGTTGCGGCCTGCGCCAGCGCGTCTACGAAGCCGGTGAAGATCGCCTTGGCGACGTAGATGCGTTCGATTGATTGGCAGGCCTGGCCCGTCGCCAGGACCGAACCGCGCAGCGCGGCCGTCACCGCGTCGGTAACCGATGCGCTTTCCAAGACAATCAGCGGGTCCTTGCCGCCCAGTTCGAGGAAGGCCGGGATCATGCGCTCGGCGCACTGCCGGGCGACCTTGCGCCCCGTGGCGACTGATCCGGTGAAGCACACGGCGTCGACGCGCGCGACCACGCCTGCGCCGGTTTCTCCGCCGCCATCGGCGATCGCCAGCGGTGGCGCCTTGTCGCCAAGTGCCCTGATAATCGCCCGCAGCGGCGCGGCGAAGCGCGGCGTGACCTCGGAAGGCTTGAGCAGAACGGCGCAGCCCGCGAGAAGCGCCGGAACCGTGTCGATCATCGACAGCGTCAGCGGAAAATTCCACGGACTGATCACGCCGACCAGCGGATAGGGCGCAAATGTCGGCTTGTGCCGAAGCGTCGGATTGCTGCGCCCGGGCGTCCAACCGGACGGCATGAGCGCGGGCGCCTGCGCGGCCCACCCTTTCAGCGATGCGACCGCGCCGGCAATCTCGGTGCGCGCAATGGCGCGCCGCCCGGTGTCTTGCTCGAGTGCGGTTTGCACTGCGCCGGCGCCGGCGGCGAGGGCATCCGCGAAGGCGGCGAGCCGAATGGCGCGCTCCGCGATCCCGAGCGTCGCCCATTCGGTTTGGCGTGCGCGCACGTCGGCGGCGAGGGCGTCCAGCGTCGTGGCGCCATCGGGCTTGAGCGCGCCGTCAATTTCCCCGCTACGCGGATTGCGGATTGGGATCGTCGTCATGCGTTGAGCCCCAATACGCCCGGGTTCATGAGGTTTTGCGGATCGAGCGCAGCTTTCAGCGCAACGAGCATGCTGTACGTGTCCGGCGTGCGCGTCGCTGTATAGGGGTAGGCGCGGCCGACCTGGAAATGGCAGGCGCCGGCTTTCGTGAAGATGTCGATGACGCGCGCGCGCGCGTCGGCGACGACCGCTCGCGCAGCCGGATTCGCCGCGCGCGTGGTCATTCTTGAGAGCATTGCCGGGTCGACCGTCGCGTCATGCACGGCGAACCTCTCGTCCGGCCAATAGAAGACCGGCTCGATCAGGAATCCGTTCGTCGACAGCGTCGTCGTCAGATAGCCGGTTTCTATCCCATGATCCGCAAACGGACCGGACATGGTTTCGAATAGCGCCTCGATGGCGTTCCAAACCTGCGACGCCGCGGAATGCGGAACGATGCCATGCACCGGAACCCAGCGCTCGCCGGTGGGACCGAGGATGTTGTTCAACGGCGTGAACGGCTGGGCCCGGATCACTTTGGGGATAGTGTTTTCGATCTCGGCGCCGCCGAACGCCTTTGCGATCTGCGCGATCTCCGCGAGATCGGCCTCGACGGCGGCCCGCGAGCGGCCCTCGGCCACGAAGTGGGCCGAATGCGCGTCGTCGGCGATGAAGCTGCGGCCGGCCAATACGACGCGCGCACCTTCCTTCAAGCCGGCGACCAGCGATTTCTGGGCGCCGACGACCTTGGCGAGGGATGCGGCGTCCGCCATCAGGCTTGCCCGTTTCATCCGCACACGTGCAAGACGCGGGTCGAAGGCGAACGCTTCACTGGCGAGGCTCGCGCGTGAGATCTCCGACAATGCGGCCGCGCAGCTTGCCCTGTCCGCAAACGCGAACGAACTCCAGCCCTCGTGCGCCGGCGCGCGGATCAGGCGCAGCGTGGCTTCGAGCTTGACGCCGAAAGCGCCGCAATCGCCGAGAAAGAGGCCTGTCAGGTCCGGACCGAAATGGCGAAAGAAGGCGGGGTCTCCGCCGCCAGTGCGGATCACTCGCCCATCGGCGAGCGCAACCTTCAACGCAACAGCAGACTCGGTCGACGGGCCGTACAAAGTTCCGCCCAGAAGTGCGTTGTTCTGCGAAAGCCCGCCGCCAATCGTCGATGTGAGCCCGGACAAAGGGCCCCAGAACGGCGTGCGCAGGCCCTTCGGCGCGAGCGCCGCATGCAAATCCGCCCATGTCGCGCCGGCCTCGACATGCACGACCATGTTCTCAGCATCGATGGCGATGATGCGATTGAGGCGGCGAAGATCGAGAAGCACCGCGCCTTCGGCGGCGCCCACATAGCCGCCGGTGTAGGACATGCCCGCGCCGCGCGGCAGGACCGGCGCGCCGGCCGACGTCGCTGCGGCGATGACCTGTGCGGCTTCATCCGCGCCGCCTGGCGCGACGACGAACGCCGGGCGCGCGCCGCGCGCGTAGATGTCGGCGCCGAACAGGTCCTTCGCCGGCTCGTCGTCGCGCACATGGGCGTCGCCGACGATATCGCGCAGAAGGGCGCCAAGGTTGGCTGCAGAGTTTACGCGATCCATCCTGCGCCTCCTGAAACGCCGAGAAACGCCGCAGCGCCGATGACGAGCCAGAGCGTCGTCACCGCGACGCGCGCCCGCCCGAGTGATGTGGCGAGCGCGGCTTCGCGCTCGGGCGATGATCCGTCTTTCATGATTCCGGCGAAGGCGGGTCCGAAGGGGCCCAAAAGCACGCGGATGAGCAGGCCGAGCGCGATCGCGGCCGCCAGCAAGATCAGCTTGGCGCGCAGATGAATGACCAGGTCCGCGCCGACCAGTGCTCCGGCGACCAGCGCGGCGATCACGAGCCAGCGGATCGCGAGGTCCAATCGGCGCAGCGGGGCGTTCGGCGGCGCGTGCGAGAGGTGAAGCCGCCAGGCCAGCGCGAGCCAGGCGATCGCCGCCGCCCAGATGGCCGCGAGTGCGGTCCAGTCGAGCGCCAGAAATTCGCGCGCGGCCGCCAGCGTGAGCCCGGTCGGCGCGGCGAGGATCAGAGCCGTGCGGGGCGCCATGTCGACGTTCGCCAGGACTTCGGCTGCTGTCGCGCGCGCCGCGTTTGATCGAGTGGGATCAACCACGATCGAGGATGCGTAAAATGCGCCGAGATCGCCGCCGAGCCAGTAAACAAAGACCAGCAGGTGCAGGAAGCTGAGGGCTGCGACATCAATCGGCATGGCAGAAAAGGTATACCAACTTTCTCATCAACGCCACTCAGACCGTCCGCCCCTGCCTTTGCGGCGCGTCAGGCGCATGTGGTGTTGAAAGCGATCCGGACGGTAGTGGCCCTCCAGCGCCTCAACGACGCGCCCAGCCTCGTCGCGCATCACGCGGACCGTGCGCAGCAATGGCGCACCCGGTGCAATCCCGAGCGCACGTGCGATTTCCGGCGAGGCCGAGACCGCCGTGATCCATTGTTCGGCCTCGGTGCAGCGGAAGCCAGCTTCTTCGAGGAGTTGCAGCAGCGGTCGAAACGCCAGCGCCGAAGGATCGAACTTGCGCGCGACGTCGAGAGGCACATGCGTGACAAGATGCGAAAAGCTGTCGCCCTCGATTTGGCGCACCCGGATGGCCCGCTGGACGACGGCGCCATGCGGCACGCCCAGGAGGTCGGCGATCGCCTCCGACGCCGGGCGCTCCTCGACAAGGACCAGGCGGACCGAGGTCGATAGGCCCATGAGCTTGAGACTGTCGATCAGGTTCTCGAAGCTGCCCGAAACGACCGGCGCCGCCGGGTTGTAGGTTACGCTGGTTCCGCGGCCGCGTTGACGCGCCACAAGACCTTGGGACGCCAGTTCATTCAACGCGCGTTTGACTGTGATCCGGGAAAGGCCGAGATGTTCCGTCAGGTCTTTTTCGCCCGGCAGCAAAGCGCCCGGCGCAAACCGCCCGGAATGGATTTCAGCACGCAACAGTTCGACGACCTGCCTGTACAAGGGCGTGGGCGATCCATGATCGATGGCGTCGATGGTGAGGCGTTCAGACGTTTTGGGTGGGCGGACGGCGACGCGACGCGACATGGTTCAGCCCCCGGCTGCCCGCGCGCGGAGCGCGTCTGCATTTTCCCAGGTACGGCCGCCCAGCCAAAGCCCAATCGCCGGCGTCAGCGCTTTGACCTCGATGCGCGCGTACTGACCGTTCGACAGGTAGGGGTCCGCGCGCATGAGAGCCCAAGCGTCCGCTTCGTCCTGCGCCATCACTGCAAACATCGACCCAACCAAGTCCTTGCCCCCGACATCGCGCATTGGACCAGCAACAATGTAGCGGCGCCAGTGGGCTTCGACATGGGCCAGATGGCCGTCGAGATCGCGCTTGCGCAAGGCCGCAGATTGCGGGCCGTCCCAGCACAGGAACAGGAAGCAGGGCGCTGACGGCGCCGGGACAAGGGGCGCGGGCTCGGTCATGGATGCACGCGCACTCGGGATGGCCCGCGACTGGGGCTCAGCGCCGAGCCTTGGTCCGATCGAGATGTCCGGCGCGGGCGCAAAGCCATTGCGCCCGGATCTAGCCGGCAATGGGGGGCAGCGGGCGGGGACGCATTGATCGGCATGCAAGGGTTCCCGTTCTGTGGCCGGGACAGCCTTTGCGCGGCTGTCGGACTTGATAACATGGTATACCTTATTGGAGCGCGGCGCGCGCCTTTCGCCGAACGGAGATCCGATTGAACCTGCCCCAAACGCTGGCGCACAAGATCATCGCCCGAGCGGCGGGGAGATCAGCCGTC
>JBMOIB010000097.1:0-11267 GCA_049317545.1 Caulobacterales bacterium
ATCGCTCTTGCCTCCACTTCAAAAAATCACCCGCCGAAAGGATGCGCACACCCGGGAACAGTAAGTCGGCGCGCACCGCGTCGACGAGTTGACGCTTGCGACCAGGCCTCAGAGCTTTCGCTTGATGACGTCCTGCAGCATCTCCCGATCCAGACTGAGATCGGCCACGATCCGTTTCAGCCGGCCGTTCTCCTCTTCCAGCTCACGCAACCGCCTCATGTCCGACGGCATCATGCTGGCGTACTTCTTCTTCCAGTTGAAGTACGTCGCCTGGCTGATCCCGGCCTTGCGACAAACCTTCGCGACCGGCGTTCCATCCTCGCCCTGGCGCAGGATGAACGCCTTTTGCGCGTCCGTGAATTTCGATGCCTTCATTGCTCTTCGCTCCTCCCAGCCCGGGAGAACGCAAGCAGAAAACTCTAACCAAGTTCGATCCAGTTTCCGGGCGGCAGGTCATCACCTTCGGCCAGGCTCCACTTTAGATCCCCACGACGCCAGCATCCCCCGCGGCGCGAAGGACGAGCTCAGACTTAATCACAACGAGCGCATTGTGCGTGGCTTTGTAGGTTCGACGCATCGCCCAAAGCCGCTGGTCGATCCGCCCTGACATCGCGCACTGGAATGATCGGCGCATGACGGCCGCATCGTCTGGCGATTCTGGCGGATTGGCTTTGCGGTAGAGCGTCCAGGCCTCGCCCAGCGCGTGATGCACGATCTGCGTCGGCGCAACCGCAGCCGCAGCCGCAAGGTCGCTGGAAAGCCCCAAGAAAACCGGCGCGCCAAGGTGAGAAACGCGGATGAGTAGTGGACCGGACGCTTTAACCTTTCCGAAAGGCTCTGGTATGATACATTTCCTCTTACCATCAGGCGTATAGTGCGAGGATTTGTATCAATGGCCGCCAGCAGGCAGCGACAGCTTGTCGAGACACATCTCGCCAAGCACGGCATGGCGCGGCTAGCGGAGCTGCGCGCCGTCGGCGCCACCGCCGCGACCGTCGCGCGCATGGTCGAAGACGGGCGCGTCATCCGGCTGGCGCGTGGACTGTACCAGCTGAGCGATGCGCCGATCAGCATCCATCACAGTCTGGCCGAGGCGGCCAAACTCGCGCCGAAGGGCATTGTCTGTCTCACATCGGCGCTGGCGTTTCATGGCCTCACAGATCAGCTGCCGCGCACAGTCACTCTCGCGGTGCCGAAAGGGGATTGGACGCGCCGCCCCGCCGCCGCCTTGATCCGGCTCATCCAGATGGCCGATGCGCTGCTGCGGGCGGATGTGGAAACGCACATGATCGATGGCGTTTCGGTCAAGGTGTTCAGCGCCGCGCGGACTGTGGCCGATTGTTTCCGTCACCGCCGCACGGTCGGCCTTGCGGTCGCCCTGGAGGGCCTTCAGGAGGCGCTGCGGCAACGCAAAGCCACACCCGCCGCGCTGATGCGCCTCGCTGAAGCGGGCGGCGTCGCTCCGGTCATGCGCCCCTATCTGGAGGCCCTCACCGCCAATGCCTAAAGCCCCCACGAACATCGCCGCGTCGGTGCGGGCGCGTTTGCTCAATCTCTCCAAAGAGCGAGGTGTCAGTTTCGATCTCATCGCCAACCGCTACGTCATCGAACGCCTGCTTTATCGCTTGGGCGTCTCGCCGCACGCCGATCGGTTCGTGCTCAAGGGCGCAACCCTGTTGATGACCTGGCTCGATACCCCGCATCGCGGCACGCGCGACCTGGACCTTCTGGGGTTCGGCGATCCGGGACCGGACCAGATGCTCGCCATCTTCTGCGATGTGCTGGCTCAGGATGCGCCCGACGACGGCGTCGTGTTTGACGCGGGCGGGCTCGTGGTCGATCGCATTCGCGAGATGCTGGCCTACGGCGGCCTGCGCTTGCGCACGACCGCGTCCCTCAACGGCGCGATCGTACCCGTATCCATCGACATCGGCTTTGGCGACGCCCTGGAGCCCGGCGACGAGATGCTCGATTTTCCGGTCTTGCTCGCCATGCCGGCCCCGCGCGTGCGCGCCTATGCCCGCGAAACCTTCATCGCCGAAAAGTTCGAGGCGATGGTGGCGCTCGGTCGCGCCAATTCGCGGATGAAGGACTTTTACGACATCTGGGTGTTGGGCCAGACCTTCGAGTTTTCCGATGATCGCCTTGCGCGCGCCATCGCCGCGACCTTTGCGCGTCGCAAGACCGCCATTCCTTCGGAACTCCCAGACGCCCTCAGCGCCGACTTTGCGAACGACCCAAGCAAACAAGCGCAATGGCGGGCCTTTGTGACGGGTGTAGCGATCCCGCCGGGGGCGCTGGCCGACGTGGTCGCAGCGCTGGCGGCCTTCCTCATGCCCCATGCGGTCCATGCGCAGCGCCTTGCTGAAGAGGGGTAGCCTTACCGCAGTTCGCCCACTCTCCCGAACCGCCGCAAGGGCTGAACGGTGGTGCGCCGCCGGTGCGGCGTCGGCAGGGGACGCTCGACCGGCGCGCTCTGGCGTTCTCAAGCGCAGCGAGGCCTGCGCGCGCGAGTTCTGGCTGAACGTCGTTTCCGCTGTCGCGCTGGCCTTCTGCGTTGGCGTGCTTCCCCCAACCGCTAGCGGCCCCTCCGCAAAATGCCTGCTGTTCAATCACGGCCAAACGAGGAGGCGTGGTCAAGTCTTGCCAATACACATTCCCAATGGGAACCCCCATTAACATTCCCGTCGCGCATATTTGCTACTATTCCCATCAGGCATCTTGCCAAAAATGCCCAATAGGCATAAACGCGAACATTCCGAATGGGAATGCGACCATGCAGGCTCGAAGCGCGATAGAGTTCGGGGCGGCCCTCCGCCAAGCGCGACTTGCGCGCGGGCTGACGCAGCGCGCCCTGGCCGAGGCGATCAGCGTGACGCAATCGGCAATCTCAAAAGTGGAGAAAGGCAATCCCGGCGCAAGCCTCGGGCTGATTTTTCAAATCCTGAACGCCTTGCAGACGCCCCTGACAATGCCGATGGCTGGAGAGCCAATGCGGACGCCGCTGCTCGACGACGATGACGAGGACTTCGTCGATCTGGACGCGATCGCCAACACGGGCCTGAAGCGCAAATGACCGAAAAGTCGCTGCGCGTCCTCATCGCCGAAAAAGACGTCGGCCAGATCCTGCAGCGCACGTCAGGGACCTACAGGTTCGAATACCTTCCCGAGTGGCAGGCGAACCCCCGCCATATCCCGCTATCGCGATCGCTCCCGTTGCAACAGCAACGCCATGGCGCAAAGCCGATCACGAACTTCATGTGGGGGCTTCTACCAGACAACGCGCGCACGCTGGACGAATGGTCAAAGCGATTTCAGGTCTCTGCGCGCAACCCGTTCGCGCTCCTGACACGCGTCGGCGAGGACTGCCCTGGCGCGGTTCAGCTCGTCCCTCCCGACATAGATCTCGCCGGACGCGAAAACGTGACGCGCCTGACGAAGAAGGATCTCGAGGATCGCATCAACGCATTGAAAGCCGATGCCGGCGCAGGCAGGCTCGCGACCGACACGGGTCAATTCAGCCTCGCGGGCGCGCAAGCCAAGACCGCTTTCTACAAGACCAAAAGCAGCTGGGCGATCCCGCAGGGCCGCACACCGACGACGCATATCTTCAAGCCCGAGTCCGGCCGGATTCCCAATATCGCATCGAACGAGCATTTCTGCCTGGAGCTCGCGCGTCGCCTCGATTTGCCGGCCGCGCTTTCGACCGTCGAGGTGATCGGCGGCGCGCCGGTCATCATCGTCGAGAGATACGACCGATTGCGAGGGCCAAAGGGCGTCGTCCGCGTGCATCAAGAGGACATGTGCCAAGCGCTGGGCGTCGATCCAATGCGGAAGTACCAGGCGGACGGCGGCCCGACGATCAAGCAGATCATGGACCTGCTGCGAGAATCCGCAAACCCGGACGTCGACCGCGACCGGTTCATGCGGGCGCAGGCGTTGAACTTCATCATCGCGGGTACGGACGCACATGCCCGCAACTACTCAATCGTCTATGCGCCCGGCGGCGCGTTCCGGCTCGCGCCGCTTTACGACGTCATCAGCGACCTCCCCTACGCGGCTGACCGCAGGGAATCGTCACTCGCTATGGGGGTCGGCGGACACCGCGTTCTTCGCGAGATTCTCCCTCGGCATTGGGAAGTCCTGTCAGCCGATGCCGGGTATGCGCGCGGCCGCGGACTTGCGCATGTCCGCGATCTGATCGCGCGCGCGCCAGACGAGGCCGAGGCCCTTCTCGCCGATTTGAAGCTCAAGGGCCTGCACAACGCGACCCTCACCAGACTCTGCAAAGAGCTCAGGGCGCGATGCAGAGGTCTCGCTCCCATTTACGGTTCAGAGGTCCTGCCCCCAAAGACGTCAAACTAACGTGCCCTTGCGCGGGCCAGCGGCGCGATCGTCACTGAAGGCAGCGGCTCAAACCCTGGACAGACGTTACAGTACGGCGAAAAGGACAACGACAAGCAGCGAAATCGGGATCAGAAGCGATCTGATGCGACCAAAGACCGTGCGCCGACGAGCACTTTGCGCCGCTGCGAACGCCGCGCGCCGCGCGTCGACCTCGGCGCGACGCCGCTCTTCCCAATCGCGAACGCGCCCGGGCGCCGGCCGAGCGCCAATTGCCGGTTCCGGCGCCGGATCAGGAGCCAGCCCGCCGCGACGCGCCGCACGCTGCGCGGCGATGAACCGCTCATGCGCCGCGTCGAGCGCGGCTCGCGCGGCAGACCGCTGGCGCTGCGCAACGTCTGCAACAGATTGCGCCGGCGTTTCGGCGCGCGCCTCTCGCCCGGCGTCAGCGTGCGCGTCCGCGACGCGCGCTTCCGCCTCGATCCTCTCGGCTGCTCCCAGCGCGACGTGGTCGCCCGCCGCAGCGCCGGCGCGCATCGCCGCGGCGTCCCACTTCGTCCCTTCAGGCCAGGCTCCACTTTCGATCCCCACGACGCCAGCATCCCCCGCGGCGCGAAGGACGAGCTCGGACTTAATCACAACGAGCGCATTGCGCGCCGCTTTGTAGGTTCGACGCATCGCCCAAAGCCGCTGGTCGATCCGCCCTGACATCGCGCACTGGAATGATCGGCGCATGACGGCCGCATCGTCTGGCGATTCTGGCGGATTGGCTTTGCGGTAGAGCGTCCAGGCCTCGCCCAGCGCGTGATGCACGATCTGCGTCGGCGCAACCGCAGCCGCAGCCGCAAGGTCGCTGGAAAGCCCCAAGAAAACCGGCGCGCCAAGGTGAGAAACGCGGATGAGTAGTGGACCGGACGCTTTAACCTTTCCGAAAGGCTCTGGTATGATACATTTCCTCTTACCATCAGGCGTATAGTGCGAGGATTTGTATCAATGGCCGCCAGCAGGCAGCGACAGCTTGTCGAGACACATCTCGCCAAGCACGGCATGGCGCGGCTAGCGGAGCTGCGCGCCGTCGGCGCCACCGCCGCGACCGTCGCGCGCATGGTCGAAGACGGGCGCGTCATCCGGCTGGCGCGTGGACTGTACCAGCTGAGCGATGCGCCGATCAGCATCCATCACAGTCTGGCCGAGGCGGCCAAACTCGCGCCGAAGGGCATTGTCTGTCTCACATCGGCGCTGGCGTTTCATGGCCTCACAGATCAGCTGCCGCGCACAGTCACTCTCGCGGTGCCGAAAGGGGATTGGACGCGCCGCCCCGCCGCCGCCTTGATCCGGCTCATCCAGATGGCCGATGCGCTGCTGCGGGCGGATGTGGAAACGCACATGATCGATGGCGTTTCGGTCAAGGTGTTCAGCGCCGCGCGGACTGTGGCCGATTGTTTCCGTCACCGCCGCACGGTCGGCCTTGCGGTCGCCCTGGAGGGCCTTCAGGAGGCGCTGCGGCAACGCAAAGCCACACCCGCCGCGCTGATGCGCCTCGCTGAAGCGGGCGGCGTCGCTCCGGTCATGCGCCCCTATCTGGAGGCCCTCACCGCCAATGCCTAAAGCCCCCACGAACATCGCCGCGTCGGTGCGGGCGCGTTTGCTCAATCTCTCCAAAGAGCGAGGTGTCAGTTTCGATCTCATCGCCAACCGCTACGTCATCGAACGCCTGCTTTATCGCTTGGGCGTCTCGCCGCACGCCGATCGGTTCGTGCTCAAGGGCGCAACCCTGTTGATGACCTGGCTCGATACCCCGCATCGCGGCACGCGCGACCTGGACCTTCTGGGGTTCGGCGATCCGGGACCGGACCAGATGCTCGCCATCTTCTGCGATGTGCTGGCTCAGGATGCGCCCGACGACGGCGTCGTGTTTGACGCGGGCGGGCTCGTGGTCGATCGCATTCGCGAGATGCTGGCCTACGGCGGCCTGCGCTTGCGCACGACCGCGTCCCTCAACGGCGCGATCGTACCCGTATCCATCGACATCGGCTTTGGCGACGCCCTGGAGCCCGGCGACGAGATGCTCGATTTTCCGGTCTTGCTCGCCATGCCGGCCCCGCGCGTGCGCGCCTATGCCCGCGAAACCTTCATCGCCGAAAAGTTCGAGGCGATGGTGGCGCTCGGTCGCGCCAATTCGCGGATGAAGGACTTTTACGACATCTGGGTGTTGGGCCAGACCTTCGAGTTTTCCGATGATCGCCTTGCGCGCGCCATCGCCGCGACCTTTGCGCGTCGCAAGACCGCCATTCCTTCGGAACTCCCAGACGCCCTCAGCGCCGACTTTGCGAACGACCCAAGCAAACAAGCGCAATGGCGGGCCTTTGTGACGGGTGTAGCGATCCCGCCGGGGGCGCTGGCCGACGTGGTCGCAGCGCTGGCGGCCTTCCTCATGCCCCATGCGGTCCATGCGCAGCGCCTTGCTGAAGAGGGGTAGCCTTACCGCAGTTCGCCCACTCTCCCGAACCGCCGCAAGGGCTGAACGGTGGTGCGCCGCCGGTGCGGCGTCGGCAGGGGACGCTCGACCGGCGCGCTCTGGCGTTCTCAAGCGCAGCGAGGCCTGCGCGCGCGAGTTCTGGCTGAACGTCGTTTCCGCTGTCGCGCTGGCCTTCTGCGTTGGCGTGCTTCCCCCAACCGCTAGCGGCCCCTCCGCAAAATGCCTGCTGTTCAATCACGGCCAAACGAGGAGGCGTGGTCAAGTCTTGCCAATACACATTCCCAATGGGAACCCCCATTAACATTCCCGTCGCGCATATTTGCTACTATTCCCATCAGGCATCTTGCCAAAAATGCCCAATAGGCATAAACGCGAACATTCCGAATGGGAATGCGACCATGCAGGCTCGAAGCGCGATAGAGTTCGGGGCGGCCCTCCGCCAAGCGCGACTTGCGCGCGGGCTGACGCAGCGCGCCCTGGCCGAGGCGATCAGCGTGACGCAATCGGCAATCTCAAAAGTGGAGAAAGGCAATCCCGGCGCAAGCCTCGGGCTGATTTTTCAAATCCTGAACGCCTTGCAGACGCCCCTGACAATGCCGATGGCTGGAGAGCCAATGCGGACGCCGCTGCTCGACGACGATGACGAGGACTTCGTCGATCTGGACGCGATCGCCAACACGGGCCTGAAGCGCAAATGACCGAAAAGTCGCTGCGCGTCCTCATCGCCGAAAAAGACGTCGGCCAGATCCTGCAGCGCACGTCAGGGACCTACAGGTTCGAATACCTTCCCGAGTGGCAGGCGAACCCCCGCCATATCCCGCTATCGCGATCGCTCCCGTTGCAACAGCAACGCCATGGCGCAAAGCCGATCACGAACTTCATGTGGGGGCTTCTACCAGACAACGCGCGCACGCTGGACGAATGGTCAAAGCGATTTCAGGTCTCTGCGCGCAACCCGTTCGCGCTCCTGACACGCGTCGGCGAGGACTGCCCTGGCGCGGTTCAGCTCGTCCCTCCCGACATAGATCTCGCCGGACGCGAAAACGTGACGCGCCTGACGAAGAAGGATCTCGAGGATCGCATCAACGCATTGAAAGCCGATGCCGGCGCAGGCAGGCTCGCGACCGACACGGGTCAATTCAGCCTCGCGGGCGCGCAAGCCAAGACCGCTTTCTACAAGACCAAAAGCAGCTGGGCGATCCCGCAGGGCCGCACACCGACGACGCATATCTTCAAGCCCGAGTCCGGCCGGATTCCCAATATCGCATCGAACGAGCATTTCTGCCTGGAGCTCGCGCGTCGCCTCGATTTGCCGGCCGCGCTTTCGACCGTCGAGGTGATCGGCGGCGCGCCGGTCATCATCGTCGAGAGATACGACCGATTGCGAGGGCCAAAGGGCGTCGTCCGCGTGCATCAAGAGGACATGTGCCAAGCGCTGGGCGTCGATCCAATGCGGAAGTACCAGGCGGACGGCGGCCCGACGATCAAGCAGATCATGGACCTGCTGCGAGAATCCGCAAACCCGGACGTCGACCGCGACCGGTTCATGCGGGCGCAGGCGTTGAACTTCATCATCGCGGGTACGGACGCACATGCCCGCAACTACTCAATCGTCTATGCGCCCGGCGGCGCGTTCCGGCTCGCGCCGCTTTACGACGTCATCAGCGACCTCCCCTACGCGGCTGACCGCAGGGAATCGTCACTCGCTATGGGGGTCGGCGGACACCGCGTTCTTCGCGAGATTCTCCCTCGGCATTGGGAAGTCCTGTCAGCCGATGCCGGGTATGCGCGCGGCCGCGGACTTGCGCATGTCCGCGATCTGATCGCGCGCGCGCCAGACGAGGCCGAGGCCCTTCTCGCCGATTTGAAGCTCAAGGGCCTGCACAACGCGACCCTCACCAGACTCTGCAAAGAGCTCAGGGCGCGATGCAGAGGTCTCGCTCCCATTTACGGTTCAGAGGTCCTGCCCCCAAAGACGTCAAACTAACGTGCCCTTGCGCGGGCCAGCGGCGCGATCGTCACTGAAGGCAGCGGCTCAAACCCTGGACAGACGTTACAGTACGGCGAAAAGGACAACGACAAGCAGCGAAATCGGGATCAGAAGCGATCTGATGCGACCAAAGACCGTGCGCCGACGAGCACTTTGCGCCGCTGCGAACGCCGCGCGCCGCGCGTCGACCTCGGCGCGACGCCGCTCTTCCCAATCGCGAACGCGCCCGGGCGCCGGCCGAGCGCCAATTGCCGGTTCCGGCGCCGGATCAGGAGCCAGCCCGCCGCGACGCGCCGCACGCTGCGCGGCGATGAACCGCTCATGCGCCGCGTCGAGCGCGGCTCGCGCGGCAGACCGCTGGCGCTGCGCAACGTCTGCAACAGATTGCGCCGGCGTTTCGGCGCGCGCCTCTCGCCCGGCGTCAGCGTGCGCGTCCGCGACGCGCGCTTCCGCCTCGATCCTCTCGGCTGCTCCCAGCGCGACGTGGTCGCCCGCCGCAGCGCCGGCGCGCATCGCCGCGGCGTCCCACTTCGTCCCTTCAGGCCAGGCTCCACTTTCGATCCCCACGACGCCAGCATCCCCCGCGGCGCGAAGGACGAGCTCGGACTTAATCACAACGAGCGCATTGCGCGCGGCTTTGTAGGTTCGACGCATCGCCCAAAGCCGCTGGTCGATTCGCCCTGACATCGCGCACTGGAACGATCGGCGCTTGACGGCCGCGTCGTCCGGCGATTCCGGCGGATTGGCTTTGCGGTAAAGAGTCCAGGCCTCGCCCAGCGCGTGATGCACGATCTGCGTCAGTGCAACCGCCGCCGCAACGTCGCTGGAAAGCCCGAAGAAGACCGGCGCGCCAAGGTGAGAAACATCGCTGTACGCAGCGCTGCGTGGCCCGACATAGATGACGTCGAAGAAGCCAGCGATCGCGAGTTCGGCTGCGAACGCATAGCGGTTCTCGCGTCCGCGCCGCTTGACGCCGGCAAAGGTCGTATCCGGCCGCGCGCTGCGTGTGCGAACGTCCTCGAGCTCTTCCAACGAGACGCCATACCTCTCAAGCAGCTGTCGCAAGAGTTCGGCCGCGGCCAACGCTTCGGCCTCGGTGCACCCGCGCGCAACCGTGCGCTCCCGAAGCGCGCGAATTTTGGCGGCCAGTTCAGAGTTCATCGGCCCTCACCTTTCATATTGGACGCAACCTCGCCAAACGCCTGCCCGCGGATCATTGAGCGCGGCTGGGCATGGGCGCCCATGTCGGACACGGAGATGGCCCAGTCGGCTCAGCGGAGGCGCCGGGCGCGACGAGGCACATACGCGCAGCCGTGCGCCCGCCCAACGCGGTCGCGGAAATCTCGGTCGCGACGATTGGCGCACGCTGTGCGCGATCATCCGCTCCCCGCGCCGGCGCGAGTGCGACCGCGACGATCGTTGCGCGCGGCGGCGCACACGCTTTGACCCGCTCAGCGAGGTATCCCCCCAGCGCCATCGCCCGGTGCTGTGCGAGGGCGAAATTTGCTTGCGATGATCCGGATGCGGACGCCGCGCCCACCGCGTAAAGGATCGCGCGCCCACACACCCCATCGATGGCCAGGTCATTCAAGGCGACTGAAGTCGCGCCCGCACCTTCGAGACGATCGCGATACCCGAACGCAAACGCCAACGGCGAGCGTGCACCGCCTGCCGCGAGCGTGATCGCGGGCGGCGGCGTCGGCTTAAGCACGGGCTTAACTGGCGATCCCGCAGCGGCTCGTTTCGGCGTCTCGACCTTTGGCGCACGCTCGATCCGCGGCGCATTCACGGCAGCGAGCGCGATCAATGCAAGACAGGCCACGACCACGAGCGGCGTCGCGATCGCCCGCAATCGCCGTTCGAGCCTGCTGCGCCAGTCCGGCGCGCGCACCCGCGCGAGCACGGCGATGATGAAGGTGATCGTCCGCGCGACGAGAGCGCCGATCGTGAACCGGTGGAAAATCGCCAATGCGGCCAAGACCGCCAACAGAAGAACCGTGACGGCGGAAACGATCGCCGCCGCAAGGCCTAGCCCCAGCGCAACGCCGCCGGCCAAGCCAAGCCACACGATCGAAGCGGCGTCACGCAACACGTCGCGGCCACCGGCGGGCATGGATTCGACATTGTCCGGGTCCGTCGGCGCGGAGCGACGAACGGCGAAGATCAGCACCGCCGACAGCGCGAGCCACAGAAGGCCCCAAGGACCAAACTGCAGGACCAGGACGCCGATGATCGCGCATGCGGCGAGCGCGATCAAAAGGGGCGCAAGATCGCGCCACAGTTCGCTGATCTCGAAAGGCTCACGGGCGTCGTCTCGCGCCGCCCACTTCGCCTCGATCTGTATAGCGTCCGGGCTTGCGCTCATCCGGGCCCGCGCCGCGGCCTCGGCCGCGCGCGCAGCGGGCGCCGCTGCGACCGGCTGCGGCGGAGCGGACGCAACGGGCTGCGGCGGCG
>JBMOIB010000098.1:0-11051 GCA_049317545.1 Caulobacterales bacterium
ATCGATCATCCGCAGCTATCGATCATCGCGAGCACAACGCCCGCGTCTTCACCATACCGCTTTAATCGCCGGCGCAGCTGCCTGTGTGGCTCTGCTCGTTGCGTCGCTCACACAGGGCGACGTGGCGCTCTACAACGGCCCACCGTCAATGCCGGTCGGGATCTATCTGCGGTCTGATCGCTCCGTCGCGCCCGGCGCCATCGTCTCGGTTCGCGCGATCGACGTGGCGCCCAGCTACGCGGCGGCCCGATCATTCACCAAACCCGGAAACCTTTTCCTGAAGCGCATCGCGGCGACGGCCGGCGACGTCGTCTGCGCCTATGGGCCCAATGTCTGGATCAATGGCGCGGCCCTACCCGAGCGGCGAAGCCAAAACCCATCAGGGCGCAGTCTCCCGACATGGTCAAGGTGTCTCACGCTGTCTCGCGGCCAGGTCCTGCTCTCGGGGAAACACCGAACACCTTCGACGGGCGCTACTGGCGACCGTCGCCTGATTCGCGGGTCTGAACCGAGCAGAACGCCTAGGGTGCGACATCGCGCTTCAGCGTGGCACGTCCATAAGGTTACGCGCAACGACCATGCGGTGCACCTCGGAGGGACCATCATAGATCCGCATGTTCCTTATCCGGCCTGCGAAAATATGCAGCGGGAGCTCTTTGGTCATGCCCATGGCGCCGAAGCTCTGCATCGCGTTGTCGACGATCTCCTGGGCCATCTCGGTGGCGAAGACCTTGAGCATGGAGATTTCGGTGCGCACGTCCCGGCCCTGATCGATCTTCCAGGCGCAGTCATAGGCCATCAGCCGCGCGGCATGGATCTTCGTTGCGCCGTCGGCGACCCACCATTGGATCGCCTGCCGATCAGACAAAGGGCGACCGAACGTCACGCGCTGCGGCGCGTAGGTGCGCATCATGTCGAGCGCGCGTTGCGCCGCACCAATGCACCACGCCGCCATTTCCATGCGCCGCGTCCCGAGCCGCACCTGCATGGCGCCAAACCCCTGCCCTTCAGATCCGAGCAGTTTCCAGGCCGGCAGCCGGCAGTCCTCCAGCACGATCTCGTAGGTGAACTCGCCTGCGAGCATCGGAATACGCCGAAGCACGTTGAAGCCCGGCGCGCCTCGATCCACCAGGAAGGCCGACATGCCGCCCCGCGCCCGCGCCTGCGGATCGGTAAGCGCCATGACGATCGTGAAATCGGCCTCGGCCGCGCGACTGATCCAGATCTTGCGGCCGTTGAGAATCCAGTCGTCGCCGTCGCGCACCGCCTTCGTCTGCATGCCGGCGGGATCGGCGCCGGCGCCAGGTTCGGAAATGCCGATTGCGGAAATCGTCTCGCCGCGGGCATAGGGCGCGAGATAGGCCGCACGCTGTTCCTCATTCACCGCCGCCATCAGCATGCGCAGGTTCGGTGAATCCGGCGGCAGCGTGTACTGCGCAACTGTGGAGCCCAGGGCCTCGTTCACGGCGACGAGCGCAACGTGCGACAGCCCCGAACCGCCGACGTCAACCGGCGCATCAAGCCCCCAAAGACCAAGCTCACGCGACACCCTGTCCAGCCGCTCGAGTTCCGGCTTCGTCAGGTGCGAGCCCTGGCCATCTGCCTCCCGCTCGAGAACGCCCTTTTCCAGCGGAAGAAGCTCTTCGCGCACGAACCGCCGCACGAGGTCGTCGAGCATGCGGTCTTCTTCGGAGAGGTCGAAATCCATCTTTGCGCGATCCTCGTTCATCGGCCCTGCTGGTGCTGGCGCCGCTTGAGCCACCAGCCGTACTGCGGCGGCCACAACGCCCATCCCGAGGCGATGCCCGCTTCGACGGCGAGCTGCGCCGGCCAGTTCGGATTCCAGAGCAGCTCCCGGCCGAGCGCAACCAGATCCGCTTCGCCCTCGTCGAGCGCGATCGCCGCGCGCTCGCCGGTGCGGATCAGACCGACGCCCATCGTCAGGATGCCTGTCTCCTTCCGGATCCGCTCGGAGAACGGCAGCTGGAACCCCGGCGTACGCGCCACCAAAGAGTTCTCGCTCGGCAACTTGAACCCGCCCGAGGAACAATCGATGACGTCGATTCCGATCGCTTTCAGTTCGCTCGCAAACGCGACGGAATCCTCCAGCGTCCAGCCAACGCCGACGCCGTCGACGGATGAGATGCGCACGAAGCACGGCAGGTGCGCGGGCCAAATGTCCCGCATTGCAGCGGCGATCCGCAGGGGCGCGCGCATGCGCCCGGCGCGATCGCCGCCATAGGAGTCGGTACGCTGATTGCCCAGGGGCGACAGGAACGAATGCAGGAGATAGCCATGGGCGCAATGAAGCTCGGCCACGTCGAACCCGGCGTCCCGCGCCCGCACGAACGCTTTTCGATAGTCCTCTACGACCGCATCGATCTGCGCGACCGTCATTTCCTCCGGAACAGGCCAGCCGTCGTCGAAGGCAATCGCACTCGGCGCGCAGATCGGCCATGGCCCCTCGCCGCGCGCAGCGACGTCGGCTGGCCCAAGCGCGCCGGATCCTTCCCATGGCCGCTGCGCCGATCCCTTGCGTCCCGAATGCGCGACCTGAATGGCGGACGCCGCGCCGAGGCTGCGGATGAGATCCGTCAGGCGGCGCAAGCCCGGAATGTGCGCATCGTCCCACAGGCCCAGGCACCCGTGCGTGATCCGCCCCTGCAGATTGACGGAACTCTGTTCCACGAACACGAGCCCCGCGCCGCCGGCGGCGAGCTTGCCGACGTGCTGGACGTGCCAGTCCGTGACGAACCCGTCGACCGCCGAATAGGTCGCCATCGGCGAGACGACGAGGCGGTTGCGCAAATCCAGGTCGCGCACTGCGATCGGGGCGAAGAGGCGCTGCAAGTCTGCGGTTTCCATACATGCTCCTTCGCGTGAGGCTCCAGGGCTCCCACTCATATCACACGTCGCGCGCGATCGTTTGCGCCCAGGCGTGCAGACGCGCCCACAGCATCCGCCGGGTGCCGGCGAAATTATGCATATGCGCCGCACGCGGAATGATCATCATCGTAACATCGCGCGAGGCGCGGTAGGCGGACGCCTCGGCATGCGGATCGGGCAAGGTGTCGATCTCGCCCGCGCCAATGAACACAGGCGCTGTGATCGAGGCCGCTTCCTCCACCACAACGTTCGGACCAAGAGGGCCGCGTTCGGGCCTGAAGTTCGGGCCGCCGGGCATGTGCACGGACGCCCACACTGGCGGCTCGAGGCCGAACCGAAAGGGATACCCGCGCATATCCTCGGCGACGATCTCTTCGGGCACGTCGTCGAAATGGAACGCGCGACGAAACGGGTGACGAAGGCCATCATTGACCGCGGGCGTCGTGACGATGTCGGCAAGCGCGGGAACCGGTGGATCGCCGGGCGCGCCCTTGACCTCGGTGCAGATCCCACTCCAGCCGAGGAACGCCACGCCCTCGAACAAAGCATGCTGCGCCTGGAGCACCGTCAGCAGCAGGCCGCCATAGGACTGGCCCATCCCAAACGCCCTGATGTCGGCGAGCGGCGGAATCCGCGGATCAAGCGTGCCGGCCTTGAGCCCATCCAGCACCGCGCGTGCTGCCGCGGCGTTGACGCGCGCCGTATCCTCGTGACTGAACGCACTGGCGGGGCTGTCCGACCCGCCTACGCCAGGATGATCGCAGGAGACGAAGATCGCGCCGCGCTCCGCGTGAAAAGCGGCCTGACTGTACGCCGATCCGTCCGCGATCGGCAGATCATAGTAGCGCCTGTTGTATCCGCCGCCTGGCCAGCCGAACATGACGACGTTGGGACCGGATGATTTCAGCGCAGCCGGACACACGAGCGTGACGGCCACGCATAAATTCTCGCCTTTCGCTTGCGCCGGGTCGATCGGGATTTTTTTGTCGATTTTCAGCAATGGGCCGCCCTCCCGCGCGTCAGTGGAAATGAAGGCGGCGATACCGCCCGCGGAAATAGAGCAAAGGATCGCGGTACGGATCGAAGCGCGCCCGATCGACACGCCCGATCAGGATGACGTGGTCGCCGGCGTCGTGGATCGCGTCGCGTGTGCATTCGAATGCCGCCAGACCGCCCTGCAGGATCGGGGCGCCCGACGCCCCCGGCTCCCATGCGACGTCGGCGAAACGATCGCCCTCCTTTCGCGCGAAGCGGTTCGAGGTCGGTTGCTGGCCGATGTGCAAAACATTGATCGCAAAGTTCGGCTGGGACGACAGCACCGCGAGCGAGCCCGCGGTCTTTGCGATGCAGACCAGGACGAGCGGCGGATCGAGCGAAACGGAGGTGAAGGAGTTCGCCGTCAGCCCGACGGGGCAGCCTTCGGCATCGCAGGCCGTCACGACCGTCACGCCGGTAGCAAAACACCCCATCGCATCGCGCAACGTCCGGACGTCGGATCCGGAGCGATACTCGGCCGTGCGGCGCGGGGCCGTCCGCTCGACGAAAGCGAGAACGAGTGCGTTGAAAGCGTCGAGCCTCTCCTCCGCCACAAGATGGCCCGCGTTCTCGATTTCGGCTAGATCCGCTTTCGGGATGTCGTCCAGAAAGCGCTGGACGGACTCGCGTTCGGATATCTCGCTGTTAACTCCGCGGACATACAAAACCGGAACCGTGAGCTTGGCGCCCGATTGCGCAACGCGCTTGCGTGCGGCTTCGAAGTCCACTGTCTCGAGAACGCGCGGATCCCAGTCGATGGCGTCGCCGGCGCGGGCTGCGTGGTCGCGCAGGCGGCCCGCAAGCCGAGCCGCCGCCTCGGGCGGAATCTCGGGCGGCGCATCGACGAGGACGAGCCCCGAAGCGAGGTGCGCGCCGCGCTCTGTCAGGGCGAGCGCCGCGATCCACCCGCCCAGCGACGCCGCGACGACGACCGGACGCGAGCCGAGCTGATCGAGCACGATCCGCAGGTCTTCGACGAAGGCGTCGATGTCGTAGCGGCCGTCGGCGGCGCGATCGCTCTCGCCGTGCCCGCGAAGATCAAGCCGAATGACCTGCCGCCCAGCGCCGACGAGCGCCGCGGCGACGTCATCCCACATGCGCCGCGTCTGCGCGCCGCCATGGACCAGCAGGACGGAGGGATCATCCGACGACCCCGCCACATCCGCCCGCAAGGTCATGCCGCCATAGGTCTTGAAGTCGATCGTCATGGCGCCCTCGCCGATCATCCGCAATTCTGAGGCGGGTCGAGCCGACGCGCGACGAACGCCAGAACCGCGCTGGTGAATGCGTCGTTCTTGTCGCCGGCGACCATGTGCCCAGCATCAGCAACGGCGAACACCTCCGCGTTTGGCATGAGCGTCCTGAACGTCGCGATGCCCTCCGGTGTGACTACCTCGCTGCGCAATCCCCAGACGAGCAGTGTCGGCGCCGTGACCGCGCACGCGGCCGATTCAAGCCGCTCGGTCTCCGTATTGATGCGGCGGTTCGGCGAGAAGAACGCCGGATCCCAATGCCAATAGAGGCGCCCGTCCCGCTCCCGCAGATTGCGCATAAGCCCGGACGGATCACGCGGCCGCGGCCGATGCGCCATGTACCGCGCAACTGCGTCCGCCGCCTCGTCGACGGAGGCAAAGCCCTCCGGAGCGGACTTCATGAACGCGGCGATATGATTGACGCCGCCGGGATCGGGTCGCGTCGTGATGTCGACCAGAACGAGCGCCCGCACCCGGTCGCGCGAAGCTTCGCCGGCCGCGACGAGGGACGTCAGCCCGCCGAGCGACGCGCCGATCAAAACGACGGGCTCTCCAATTTCCGCGATGACCCTATTCAGATCCCTGACGTAAGCGTCGAGGTCATAATCGCCCGTCGTCGACCAGTCGCTTTCGCCATGGCCGCGAAGATCGAGCGCGAACGCATGCATGCCCGCGGCCGCGAGCGCGCTCAGCGCCCCGCCCCAGGACTGGCGTACCTGGCCTCCGCCATGCAGCAGAAGCGCGACGGGACCGCCCGGCTTCCCGGCCTCGTCCGCCGCGAGACGCAGGCCGTCGGCGCCATGCAGGGTCCTCGTCTTCATCGCATCCTCCCGGATGGGTCGAGCGGACTTAGTCCGCGGTGAAGAACGGAAGCGCGCCGCCCTTGTCGAGACGATGGAAGACGACCTTCAATTCCATGCCGAGGGCGAGATCAGACTCGTCCACGCCGATGATGTTCGTGAACAGACTGACGCCTTCTTCGAGATCGACGGACGCGAACACGAACGGCGTGCGCAGACCGGGAACCGGCGGGCGGTGAATGACCGAATAGGAATAGAGCGTCGCCCGCCCAGAGCACGGCGCCCATGTCCAGACGCGATGCTGGCAGTGCGGACACGTGGGCTGTGGTGGAAAATGACGGTGACCACAGGCCTCGCACTTCGGCGTCACGAGGCGGCCCTGGTCGCAAGCCTCCCAGAACGCCGCGTTGGCGCGGGTCGGATTATGCATCAGCGTGTAGGGATCGAACTCGGTCATGCGCGCCCCAGGACGACCATTTCAGTGTGATGTGCGCCGGAACCCGCGTTGGTCACAAGCGCCACTTCTGCATCGCCGACCTGACGATCCCCGCACGTGCGCCGCAGTTGCCGAACGCCCTCGATCACCTTCAGCGTTAATTGTCCGCTTCCCGTCCATGAATGCGAGAGCAGCCCGCCATCGAGATTCGTTGGGCAGTCGCCGTCGCGCGAGAGCCGCCCGCCCTTGACGAACTCGCCGCCTTCTCCCGGCGCGCACAGGCCGAGCATTTCGAACTGGCGAAGGACCTCGAAGGACACTGCATCATAGAGCGAGAACATGTCGACGTCGGCCACCGTCACGCCCGCTCGCCCGAACGCCCGCGCCGCCGCGTCCTTGCCAAGCGCCATCGCCTCCTCGAAGCGCGGCGGCGCCGAGTAATTGAGCCGCAGCATCTCCATGCCGGCGCCAAGCACCAGCACCGGCGTCTGGCGCAATTCCCGCGCACGCTCCCACGTGGTCATCACGAGCGCGCAGCCGCCCTCGTTGACGAGGCAGCAATCCAGCAGCGTGAACGGCGAGGCGATCATGCGTGCGGAAAGCACATCCTCGACCGTGTATCGCTTCGGCCCGAACATCACCGCTTCGGGATTGACGGCACCGTGATTGCGGATCGTCGCCGCGACGGTCGCGAAGCCCTCGGGGCCGACGCCGTACTGATGCATATAGCGCCGCGCGACGAGCGCGAAGTGCGCCATCGTGCTCGGCCCATAGGGATCGGTGAACTCAAGCCCCATCACGGCGCCAACTTTGGCGCCGTCCTGCGACCAGGCGCCGGCGCGGGCGCTGCCGACGACTCCCACGTCGCACAGCCCCATCTCGATCGCCGCCGCCATTTTCGCGACGCCACGCGCGCCGGCCTGATCGAGACCATCATTCATGGTCAGGGCGAGCTTCGCGCCAAGAAATCCGGCAAGTGCGGCGCCATTGTCGATCCCCGGCGCCCACGGGCAGTGAACCGCGCCGCCATCGACGTCGTGCGGCGACAAGCCCGCGTCGTCCAGGGCGCCGAGAACGGCCTCAGCGGTAAGGTCGGACGACGTCCGATCCGTCAGGGACTTCGCCTGTTGCGTAACGTATAGGCCGACGATGCACGCCTGACGCGGATGGGGCATGTCAGGCGCTCCGTACCCGGCCACCTGGGTAGTTGCCGCCGCCATGGGCCGCATCGAGCGCGGCGTAGTCGATCGAGCCAGACGCAAGGCGCGGCAAAGATGACGCGAACGCCACCGTTTTCGGCTTTTTATATGAGGCGATGCGCGAACGGCAGTGCTCGACAAGATCACTTTCCGCGACATCAGCGCCCGGCCGGAGCACAACGATCGCTTTCACGCTCTGAATCCAGACGTCATCGGGAACGCCGATCACGGCGCAATCAAGAACCGCCGGATGGGTTTTGAGACATCCCTCCACCTCGGCGGGGTAGATGTTCTCCACTCCCGATTTGATCATCTGGGTCTTCGGCCCGATGAAGGTGAGCGTGCCGTCGGCCTCGCGCCGGCCAAGATCATTCGTATGATGCCACCCGTGGCGCTGCCGGTGGGCATTGAGCTCTGGCCGATTCCAATAGCCCGCCATGACCGATGGGCCACGGCAGGCGATCTCACCGACGACGCCCGGCGCTGCGTCCTCGTCGTCTTCGCCGACGATCCGGATCTGCATGCCGGGCGAAGGACGCCCATGCACGCCGATGCCTGCGCCATAGTGGGGCCACACCACGAGACCGGTCAGCTCGGTCTGGCCGTAGCCGACGCCCGAGCCCGCGCGAACGGTGATCATCGCGTTCCATTCAGGTGTGAATGGAGGCGCCTGAAGCGATTTGAGATCGTACCGACCGTCCGCGTTCAGGCGCACGATGTCCTCGATCGTCTTCCCGACGATGAAGCCATTGGTGATCTTCTCGCGATCGATCAGTTCGCAAAGCGTTTGGGCATCGGCGCGCGGCGTGAAAACGATCGCACCCCCGCTGACGAATGCGGCCCAGACGAACATGTGGGTGCCGATATGGAAGAGCGGGCCTGACGCGAGGAACGTCGTCTTTGCGCTGAAATCCTGGACCCGCGCCACCGACGCCGATTGCGTGATGAGGCCGGTCTGCGTCAGCATCGCGCCGTTCGGAAACCCGTCGAAGGCCGCGGTGTAAATCACAAGGCACGGCAGCCCCGGATCGACGACACGCTCCACATGCGCGGCTGCGCCGGACGCGAGAAACGCCTCGTAAGAGCCTGGCGCATCGGCGCCGCCCTCGGCCCGCAGCGACACGCGCGGACGATGGCGAGCCCGATTGAGCCCCGCAGCGGCGACAGGGCCGACTTCGCCCGTGTCTTCGGCGATGATCAGCGCAGGTGCGAGATCGTCGATTACGAAGGCAAGTTCGGCCTCGCTCTGGCGCCAATTGACCGGACACACCATGGCGCCGAGGCTCGACGCCGCGACGATGGTCTCGAACACGATGTGCGAGTTCTGGTCCAGAAGAAGGATGCGATCCCCCTGCCCGATGCCCGCTTGCGCCATCGCATCGGTGAGCCGGCGGACGCGATCCCGCAGCTCTGGATAGGTCACGCGCCGGGCGCCGCAGACGAGCGCGATCTTGTCCGGAAACGATCGCGCGTTCTCATCGAGGGCGGCCGCGAGCGTCGCCGAAAAGAGCGGAGTGGTCATGGGCGCAGCCGTCCTCACGCCGCTTTGCGTTCGAGGCGGAACAGCGCGGCCGCCGTCTCGCCAAGAATGGCCTTCCTGGACGAGGCGTCGATGTCCACGCCGTCGAACAGATGCGTGATCACGGTGCGCGTGTGCGGGAACGTCCCTTCCATGTGGGGATAGTCGGTCGCGAACATCAGGCACTCGAGCCCGATGCGCTCGCGCGCCACGATGCAGGACTTATCGTATTGGAACGTCGCGCGGACCTGACGACGCAGGATTTCACTCGGCAGCATCGAAAGCTTCGGGCTGACATAGAATTTGTGCTGCGTGTAGGACTCGTCCATCCGCTCGGCGAGCGAGATCAGATAGGACGCCCCGGCTTCGACCGAGACGATCTTGAGCTTCGGAAAGCGATCGAGCGCGCCGCCCAGAACCATCTTGGCGATCGCATCGATGCAGATGTTCGACACCGCGAGATAGTTCAACACGGCCGCGCCGGCCCCGCGCTCGAACACGCGATCCGGCCCCGTTCCCGTATGGAACACGATCGGCATGTCGTGCTCGGCTGCGACGGCCCAGACGCGGTCCCAAGCGTCGGAATTGTAGGACGGCACGCCCGGCGGCAAACCGCACGGAACCATGGCGGTGGTGAAGCCCAGCCCGACGCAGCGCTTCAACTCCGCTTCCGCCATCGCAAGGTCGAGCACCGGCAACAGGGCGACCGGCACGAACTTGTGACGATAGCCGGCGACGTTGCGGATGATCCAATCGTTGTAGATTTCGCAGTGCGCGCGCTCAAGATCCGGCTCGACAAGATTGCAGGTCATCAGGCCGAGCTGCGGGTAGAGGATTTCGGCGTCGACGCCGTCGCGGTCCATGTCCGCAAGGCGTGGCGCGATTTCGTACTTGCCGTGCCGTTCGTCGCCAGACGTTCCATCGCCGAGCTTCATGCGGTGCAGAACTTTGCCGCCGCCGCTCATGACGATGTAGCCGTCGACGCGCTCCGTCTTGAGCGCGGCGTCGCGCATCGAAGCGGGAAGCGTGTCGGCCCAGAGCGTCTTGGGCTCGTTCATGTGCGCGTCGGCGCTGAAGACGAAATCGGTCATGGCGGACTTCCTAGCGGGCTTGGGGGAGAAGGATGCGTCGATCGTCGCCTGCGGCGAGGGCGCCTGACACGCCGGACGAAAGTCTCACGAAGGGGCTGGCCCGAGGATGGCGGGCGCTGATCAGCAGAGCGCCGTCGCGCGATTCCACGAGCCACTCGGACTCGTCATAGCGAGCGCCCTGCTCGTCGGGGCTCTCGAACGCATACGTCGCGCCGAGGTCGATCTGTCGCCAGCACCTTACGCCCTTGGCCAGCAGTCGCGGCGCAGCTTCGACCATTGCGCACACGACCGGCACATGCGCGAAGACACGGGCGAGATCATGCCCGGCCTGCTCCAGGCCATCGAGAATGGCGCCGCTGACCCCGAGCACTGCATGAAACCGGAAGCGACGCGTGAACATCTCGACGCGATAGGCGTCGAACGGCGAATTTTCCGCATACGAAGCGATGGTTGCGATGCGCATGGCGGCATTCTGGTAAGGCCAGTCCTGCCCCCACTGCGCCCCGGCGCCGATGAACAGCACCTGCTTGCCAGCGCAGACACCCATCCGTTCGAAAACGGCAAGCGCCCAGCGCGTATCGCTCTCGATATCGCGATGGCTCAAAGGATATGGGATCACGCCGTGCGGCGTGCGAATCCGGCCGACGCCCCACATGCCGTCTTGGGTCTCGATGTGCGCAGCGCTCATGGATCAGGCCTTCGCGGTTCGCGGAATCTTGTGCGGCGGTCCGAGCTTCAGGAGTTCTTCGTTGGCGACCAAATCAATCTCCGGCCGAACACCGACGATCCGCTCGACCGAAGCGGCCACCGTGTCGCGCAGTGCGGCGAGATC
>JBMOIB010000099.1:0-11048 GCA_049317545.1 Caulobacterales bacterium
TTCGTTGCCGGCCCAGACATGAAGCTCCGCCTTCGGAGGACCGTCGGCATAAGCGGCACTCGCGCCGCCAAGCGCGAAAATCAGGGCGCCAAGAGCGGCCATGCGCCGCAAATTCGATTTGAAGTTTCCCACGGTCCACACCTGCTTGTTACCAACAGGTTAAATACCGAAGGCGCACAACAATATTCCGACGTGAGAAAAAATGTTTGGAAACACCGCATGAGCGGCGAAGTATATCGCCGCGAAGCTCATAGATGGCGAAAAATACGGCGCCTTTCAGGGCGGGGGCAGCCATTGTTCTCCAATGAAGCGATTTATTCATCTGGCGACGAAGTCCTGGCGCGATCCATTCGATGAATGTTGTGGATGCGCAAGTTCGCCCGGAAGGCTTTCATTCTTGCGCAGGGCGAGGACAGTTCGAGCCTGGCGAAGGTCTGCGGCTCGGTTGGAGAGTGTCGCCGGACGGGTGCTCAGGACCCGAAATGCGCAACGCGTCTCGCCGAGGCGACCGCCCCGCCGCCGATTGACCCCACTAATGTCATTGTATATGTCAATAGAGCGTCGGGGATGCGCGCACAGGTAACCCTGGCCCCGCATGGCTCTCTCGAACTGGGAGTTGATGATGCCGTCCAGCGCTCTCTGCCGCCCCTGCAAACCGCGCGCTCTGCGCTTCGCAACCTTTCGCCGAAGCGCCGGCATGCGACACACGCTGCAATATCTCGGCGGCTCCGATCCCCGCAACGTTGGTCGCCAGCGCCCAGCCAATCAATTTGAAGGACGCACGGCATCATGAAGCGCTTTCTGATCGGGTTGCTCGTTCTGTCATTCTTTGCGGCCGGCGGCGCCTGGATGTTCCGCAAGGAACTGATCCTGTTTGCGGTCACGCATCTCGGGCCAAAACACGACATCGCGCCCTACCGCCCGCTGACCTGGGCGCAGGGGCCGGACTCGCCGGAGCCGGCGGACGCGACCCCGGTGCAGCATCGTCCACCCAACATCATCTTCATTCTCGCGGATGATCTCGGGATCAACGACATCTCCACGTTTGGCGGCGGCGTTGCCGGAGGACGCGTCAAGACCCCGAACATCGACAGGCTGGCGGCGCAGGGCGGCGTGTTTATGCAGGCCTATGCGGGGAATGCGACCTGCGCCCCGTCGCGCGCGATGCTCATGACCGGCCGTTATCCCACCCGCACGGGCTTCGAATTCACGCCGACCCCGGATGGAATGACGCGCATGGTCGCGATGTTTCAGGATACGCAAGCGTCGGGCCTGCCGCCTGCGCGCGTGGACAAAGCGCGTGCGGCCGCAGCGCCGCCCTATCGCAGCCAGGGACTGCCCGGCTCTGAGGTGACGATCGCGGAAGTGCTCAAGGGGGCCGGCTATCACACGGTCCATATCGGCAAATGGCATACGGGGCTTGGCCCCGAATTTGGTCCGAACGCGCAAGGGTTCGATGAGAGCCTTCTGATGGCGAGCGGGCTCTACCTGCCCGAACGCCACCCGGACGTCGTCAACGCCAAACTTCCATTCGATCCGATCGACAAATTCTTGTGGGCGCGCATGGACTACGCGGCCGCATTCAATGAGGGGCCATGGTTCGAGCCCGGCGGATACCTGACAGACTGGTGGACCGACGAAGCGATCAAAGTGATCCATGCCAATCGAAGCCGGCCATTCTTCCTCAACCTTGCGCATTGGGGCGTGCATACGCCGCTGCAGGCGACCCGATCCGATTATGAGGCGGTCGGCGACCTCGGCTCCGAGCGCCTTCGGGTTTATGGGGCGATGGTCCGCGCCCTCAATCGCAGCGTGGGTCGGATTCTGGATGCGCTCGAGGCGGAAGGCCTCGCCGACGACACCTTGATCGTGTTCTCGAGCGACAACGGCGGCGCAGGCTACCTAGGGATCGACGACGTCAACAAGCCCTATCGCGGCTGGAAGATGACCTTCTTCGAAGGTGGCATCCGGGTGCCGCTGATCGCGCGCTGGCCGGGAAAAATCGCCGCGGGAACACGCGTGGAAGCGCCCGTTTCCCACATAGACGTCATGCCAACGCTCGCCGCCGCCGCCAAAGCTCCGCTTCCGAAAGGCGTCGAGATCGACGGCATCGATCTGCTGCCGTTCCTCACTTCGGCCGATGCTCGCGACGCGCGCCCGGATCGCGCGCTGTTCTGGCAGAGCGCAGACTACCGTGTGGTCCGCAGCGGCGACTGGAAGTTGCAGGTTACCGAGCGGCCGGCGCGCGTTTGGCTGTTCAATCTGGCTACGGATCCTACCGAGCAGAATGATCTTTCGCCGGAGAACCCGGCGAAGGTCGCCGAACTTCGCGCGCTGCTCGAACAGCGCCAAACCAACGCCCGCCCGCCACTCTATCCGCACGCGGTCGAAGCGCCCATCGCGGTGGACTATTCGCTGGCGCATAAAGCGGCGAAGGATGCCGAGATCGTCTACTGGGCCAATTGACCGACCGGAGCCGGCGCATCGCGAACAATGCGAAAGCCGATATGGCTGGCGGAGAAGCGGTCATCCTGGTCTTCCCGAGCCGCAGGCCTGTAGCGACGGCAATAATTCTCCGCGCAGAGATGGGAGCCGCCCTTGATGACGTGCGCCCCTGAGCCGGCGGGCGTTTCCGTCCATTCCCAGACGTTTCCGATGAGATCATGGACGCCATTCGCATCTGGAGGGAAGCACCCGACTGGAGCTGGTCCGCGAAAGCCGTCGTCTGCGGCGTCGACCATGGGGAAAACGCCTTGCCAAACGTTCGCGAGGTGCTCGCCCTTGGCGCCGACCACGCCGGAAAGCGGATCGCTGCGATCACGCAAGCCGCGCGATGCGGCGAATTCCCATTCGACTTCGGTCGGCAACCGGGCTCCGGCCCAGGCCGCATAGGCGCGAGCGTCGATGAGCGAAACATGCACGACAGGATACCTGCCGCGTCCCTCGATCGTTGATCCAGGCCCCGTCGGCTGTCGCCACGACGCGCCAGGCGTCAACCGCCAATATCCGGGTCTGTTCGCGGTCGGAGGGATGAAGACGGCCGATCCCTGCGTCGCCCCCGGCCCCGGCGAGGATTTCTCCGCATCCGTCACATACGACGTTGCGGCGACGAAGGCGGCGAACTCGTCGTTGCTGACTTCATGCGCCAGAACGTCAAAGGCCGCGACCCTCAAACTTAGCGTCGGTCTTTCGTCTGGATAAAGCGGAGCCAAACCCTTCACGAAGCCGCCGTCTTGTATTCTCACCATTCGTCCGGTCGTGAAGCGCGCGGTGGGACAGTCTCTATCGCGGATCGATTCGCGAGGTTCCTGGCGGCAAGCGCTCAGCGCCAAGACCAAAGCCCCGCAGAGAAACGCTCGGATCATTTGTCGGCAAGCAGGCTTTCGACGGTCAACAAGATCGCCGCGCGCGCCTCATCGACCGAAAGCATTTGGTCTTGTCGCAAGCGCCGCCAGGCTTGAAATCCGGAAGCAAGCTCAAGCGCATTGAGAAGTGTGGCGTCGCCGACCACCTTCTTCGGCAGAACCTCGATGAGGCTCGCTCGTTCAAGGCGGATGAAGCGCTGGTGATCCTCCATGAGAAACGTCGACGAATAGCGTCGCAAACTGCCCGCAACCCTGAACGGCGCTATGCGCTCGAAAATGTTCAGGCGGCGCTCCAACATGCAATCCAACCGCTCGCGCCAGGTCCGACCCTCGATTGGCAACGACGCAAGCGGCCTGACCTCCTGTTCCACAATGGCGGTCATCTCTCGATAGAGAGAATCCACGTCGTCAAAGTGTCGGAAAACGGTGCGGAGGCTCACGCCGGCTACTTCGGCGACGCGGGCGGCGCTTGGAGAAAGGTCGCCTTCTCGGATGATGTCGATCATCGCGCGAATAATCTCTGCGCGACTTCGGCTCGATCGCGCTCGGCGCCCGTCGACGGCTTCCATCTCGTCGACATGCACGGCGGCGGGAGCTGAACTCGAACCGCGTTTCATGCGCTCATTTGCCTTTCCCCCGCGCCAGTCCGCCGCAGCGATCGCGTTCCGCCGCCCCGACGTGACGGCGGCGTCCTAGTTTCCTTTGAAATCTGGCGCCCTCTTCTCGCGAAGACTCTTTACCCCTTCTTTGAAGTCCTCTGTTGAAACGGCCAAATCTTGCTCACGATCGGCTGCGGCGAACGCTTCGTCATAGCAATCGTCGATCGCGCTCCAGATCTGCGCTTTCATGGCGGCCAGGGAGCGCGGCGCGGCCGTGCGCGCGATCGTCCGCGCGTAGTCCATGGCATGGGGCATCAACGCGTCATCCTCCAGCACGCCGTTGACGATGCCCAGGCGCTCCGCCTCTACGCCGTCGACCCGCCGCGCGGTGAAGAGGAGGTCAGCGGCCTTGGCGGTCCCCAGCAGCCGCGCCAACAACCAAGCAGAGCCCTTCTCGCCGGGCACGCCCAGGCGCGCGAAAGTTGCGTTGAAGACGGCCGACTTCGACGCGAACCGAATGTCGCAATGGAGCGCGAGGATGAACCCCCATCCGAACGCGGGCCCGTTGACCACGGCGATCGCCGGCTTGCGGCTGGTGATCAATCCATTCCAGCCGCCGCTGAAGAACCGCTTCAAGCCGGGCCCGATATCCTCGCCCCATTGGGGCTGAGGCTCGGTCGGCAGGCGCACAGCGCTGCTGCCGCCGCCGCCGATAACGCCAAGGTCAAGACCGGCGCAGAAGCCCTTGCCGGAACCCGTGACGACCACGACCCGCACGGCCGGGTCACGAGCCGCCTCGGCGACGCAATCGAAGAACCGGTTCAGCATGTCCGGCGTCAGCGCATTGAGTTTCTCCGGGCGATTGAAGGTGATGGTCGCGACGCCCGCGTCGACGGCGTACAGAACTAGGGTCTCGGACATCCGACTGGGCTCCCATCATGACGCGGCCGCGCCCGCCGCTCAGGGCGCAAGGCTTGCGATGACGCCAATATTGGCGGGAATCTCATTGCGCACCAGACGAGAGAAGCACGCGGCCACCGAAGGCGCACCCGCTTCCCTGTGCACGGTCAATAGGCCGCGCAGCTCCTGCGAGATGCGCGTCGCCTCCAGAAACGCCCGCCGCATCACCTCGCCTTGGCCCCATTCCTGCTCGCGCTTCATGAATTGCCCCGGCGCGAAGAAGAAGTTGTGCGGTACGGCTGCGCCCTCACCACGGAAGCGGGGCGCTTCCCAATGCGTGGCGCCGACGCCGCAGCTGAGTTTCAGGTTGGCGCCGAACACCTTGTGGATCGCCGCGATCACATTGGCGTCGCCCGCCATGTCGACAAACGCCGCAGGGACAGTCGCATCCAGCGCGCCAATCTCATCGTAGGCCTTGACCTCATCACAGACGCCCAGCTTGCGGACGAACTCCAAGTTGCGCGGAGAGGTGAGGCCAATGACGCGCGGTCGGTCTCCTGGGAGACGCATCAGCAGATTGCAAAGCCCGAGCCCGGTTTTGGAGGATGCGCTGCCTACGATGATCTGGCGCGCGCCGAAATGCGCGTTGTCTTCAAGATAGTCGCAAAGGACGAACGAGGTGGAGAAAAGCGGGAATAGGATGCAGCGTTCGTCTTCGAGCGCCTTCATCGCTGGCGGATCCCCGCTGGTGCGCTGATACTCGTTGTAGATCCCAGGCAGGGAGGCCCTGTGCGCGGCGCCATCCGTGAAGGCTCGGGTCGTGGCGTCGACAGGCTTGAGAACAACGTGTGACGCCATGGGGAAGAAGCCCCAGATGCGTTCGCCCACAGGGACCGCGTCGCATCGCGATTCGATGATGTCGGCAAAACCCCAGACCGGGACGACTCCCCACGGCTCGTCTGCCGGAAAGAACTTCCAATAGCCGATCATGTCGCCGGACAGCGCATAGGAGACATTGTTCGCCGTCAGCGCAAATCGCTCGATGCGCGCAAGCGCTTCGCCTTGCGCCAACTCCGGAACCGGCCTCGATGTGATGCGGGTTTCGCCGAACGCTTTGCGCCGCACTTCAACCTGCTCGATGTTCACAGCTTGCCTCCCCACACTTCGAGATGATTGCGCCGTTCGATCCGCCTGGAGGTCTGCAGCTTCAGCAAATCCGTTAGACCGGTCTCCGCAAGAAGCGCCCGGATGCCCTCCTGCGCGCGCGGCGTCGCCTGGTCCGCGACGTCTTGAATTTTTTGCAGCAGGTAGAGACGGTAAGGCGCCACGCCGACGGTGATGCGATGGCCGCGCCAATCGAACGCGACGTCCCCGATGCGACGCTCCTGGACGCGTTCGAGGCCGCTCGTTCCTGCTTCGATGTCGGGGCGGGCGGCGAGCCATTCGTTCGCGAATGCGACGAAGGCGCGGACTTCCGGCAGGTAGTCTTCGGCGATGAAGGCGAGAAGCGCCTTCAGCGTGTCGGGAACGTGATCGTCCGCAAACAGAGCGTCATCCGGGTGTCCGTACTCGCCGGCGTCCTGATCGGCGCGGTTCATACGCTCGGTCCATCGCCAGACGCGATGCGCAGTTTGCTGCATCAGGCGCGCCGGGAAAGGGTCGCGAGCAAGGTGCGCGTACAGCGGCGCGATCAGGCCATAGTCGCCGATCGTCGGGCGCCCTCCGAGCAAATAGGGGGAACGCTCGAGATGCGCTTCGAACAGCCGGAGAAACTCCGCGTAGGAGGCTTCAATTGTTGGAATCGTCTCAGGCGTAACGCCAAAACTCGCCATCGCCCTGCGCATACGCTGACTGGCCATGCCGAAGATACTCGCCTTCATCTCAGCGGGCGCATTCGTCGGGGCTAACGAGGAAGCGAAGTCGGCTGCAATGAAGGCTCGATTCTCCTCATCGAAATTCCAGCGATAGTGCATCGCGGGCCGCAGCATCCCCTCCCCACCGAACAGCTCAAAGATCTGGCCAATGAGCGCGTGCTTCGGCGTCGACGGATAGGCGGGCATCCGCGTTCCGCCCTTCGCCTCAAAGAGCGCGATGATATCCGACCCGTCTTGAACGAGCGCACCGTCTGGCGCCTCGAGCACAGGAATAATCCAGCGACTGATCTTCGGGACGATCTCTTCGCGAAAGCGCGCTTCGCCAGCAGCGCGGTTCTCAAACGCAATGCCTTGCTTGACGAGATAGCTGCGCGCCTTGCCGGTGTAGAGGGAATTGGGCGTGCCCCAGAGGCGATAGGTCATGGGTGGGAAATCCTCGAATTAGCGCCCGCATCGCGCGGATCTAGCTTCATGAAATGGATGCGCAGGCCGGCGCTCCGAGACCACGGACGATGGGCGGCGTGAGGTGCGCGGGCGCACCCAGAGCGGCCAGACTGCACGCCCGACCATCGCGGCGCCGCTTCTATACGGGCGCAGGCATCGCCAAACTCCCTCAGGGGGCCGCACGGCGCTCGCGTACGGCCAGAAAAAGGAACACAAGAGCCAGGACGACGGCGACGGGGCTGCCGTAATGCTCAGGCGGGTGATGACCGCTGTTCGAGGCTTTGCCGAACCAGCCGTCGTAAGCCATCAGCGCGCGTGCGATGATGATCGCCAGCAGCCCTAACGGCACGAGCGTGCGGTAGCGCAGGCCGATGACGAACAGCAGCAACGCGTAGGGAATCTGCAACGCGCCAAACCATGCGAAAACCGAGATGATCGTGTCGCGCCGCGTCGACAGATCGACGCCGCCGATCACACCTGCACCACCGTCGGGCAGGAAGTAATGGATGCAGCCGGGGATGAACTCCATCACGCCGGCGAGCATGAGGAACCAGGCCGATATCTTGGCGCCGCGATAGCTGGCGTTCGTGCTTGGGGGAAACAGAGACATGGCGATCAGCTCACCGACAGAAAGCGATTGATGTGCGCGACCAATTCCGGCGCAGCGTCCTCCTGGATGAAGTGTCCTGCGCCAGCGATGATCCGGTGGTCCTGCCCCTTCGCGCCTTTGAAGTATTCCTGCGCGCGTTTCTCCCAACCGCGCGCGACCGGATCGAGTTCCCCGAACAAGGTCAAGAATGGCCTTTCGAACGAGGCGAGCCGCGCCCAGGCTTCGCGATTGAGCGGCGCACCGGGATTGTCGGTCTGAACGGCGATCAATAGCGGAAACTGGATGATCCCCGCTTCATGCTCGTGCGTGGGAAACGGCGCCCGATAGGCAGCGATTTCCGCGTCGGAGAGTTTCGTCGTCATGCCGGCAGTCAACATGTGCCAAGGAAATTCGGTCGCTTCGCGCATCATGCCGACCCACATTTTCATGAAGTCGCTTTCACCCTCGCCGAGCGGAAGACCGGTGTTGGCGGCGACCACGCGCGCGAAGCGCTCAGGATGAAGCGAGACGAGGTAGATGCCGATCGTGCCGCCCCAGTCCTGGCAGAACAGAGTGATGTTCTTCAGGTCCATGGCCAGCAGCCACTTTGACATCCAGTCGTAGTGGCGCGCGAGCGTATAGTCCGCCTTCGCCGCGGGCTTATCGGAGCGACCGCAACCCACGAGATCCACGGCAATGACGCGCCGACCTTTCTTCAGCAGCCCCGGGATCATTTTGCGATAGAGAAAGGCCCAGGTCGGGTTGCCATGCATGAGCAGGATCGGATCGGCGTCTCGCGGGCCTTCGTCGATGTGATGGATCCGGATGTCCGTGCCGTCGTCATCGCGCACCATGGTGTAGTGCGGCGTATACGGAAAATCCGGCAGATCGGCGAAGCGATCATCGGGCGTGCGCAAGACCTTCATTGCAATCTCCAGGGATTCTTCGCGGCGTCAGCGTTAGAGTTTGAGAAGCCAAACGATCTGCGCGATCGCCGCAGCAAGCGAAAGCAGCATGCCAACCCAGATGCGCGGACTTGCCAGCGCCATAACCTGTGGCTGGGTTGGGAACGAGTACGTGTTCGGCATCGCCGCGAACTTGAAGTCATGCGCGCCGCCAAACCTTGGATCGGACGCCAAGAGCGCAAGGTCGCGCCGGCTGCGGTAGCGCATGTAGCCAACGAAGGTCCAACCCGGATCGGGCGCAACGCCCCAGGCGTCGAAATAGCCGCCTGCCTTGCGCGCGACGAGCGCCGGGTGTCCGGCGCGCGCGAACAGCGCCGGCATGAAGACCTTCGTGTAACCCACGACCACTTCGCGCGCGGGGCGCTGCTCGCCCGTAACCGGATCAGCGACCGTACCGGGCGCGATGCGTACGAGGTTGAGCATGAAGAACTCGCGCCCGTCATCGGCTTCGAGGAACTTGCGCATGTTCTCAAGATCATTGCGGCCGTTGTCGCCCGCGCCGCTCGCTTGGAGCCGCTGCAAGAGATCGCCCGCCTCTGCGGACTTTACGGGCCCACGCCAGTTCACATACCAGCCAAG
This sequence comes from Caulobacterales bacterium, assembly GCA_049317545.1. Lineage (GTDB taxonomy): Bacteria > Pseudomonadota > Alphaproteobacteria > Caulobacterales > Aquidulcibacteraceae > REEB506. Next base: position 9,316 of record JBMOIB010000099.1, read on the forward strand.
GAAGGCCGCATAGATCAGCAGTGCGGGAATCCAAACTAGGAAGCTCGTCATGCGTGGGACATCCTCTCACCCGCCTTAAAGACTGCGCGACGTTCGCTTTGCCGACGTGTGAGCCGGCCGCGTCAGACCGCGATCAAAAGCTTGACGCGCCCACCACCTCGCCGAGACGCACGGGCGGAACGCAGATGCTCTTGAGCCTAATCGACCCGCGCATTCCGGGATCAATCGAGACATGGCTCATGCGGACGCGGACCTGTCCAAGCCCGACCTCGGGCAACGGGTCACGGGTGAGCGCGAACACGGCGTCATCGTCGAGCTGCTCGCGGTATCGCGTGAGGCGATATTGGATCGGATTGGACAAGCGCGCCTCCCCATGCATTATGTTTTGTCACATTGTGTGACGATATGTGTAGAGAATCGCCCTGTCAAACACTGGCGAGCGCGCGATACGCTGAATGGCCGGCGCCGCGCTTTGCCTGGCGCAGGGCGAATTAGGGCGCGGCCCCCATCGCGGAGGGGCGCAACGGCGCTTCGACTGTCGCGCACACGGTCTCTCTAGCCCTGATCCCGGGATCCGCGCCCCCGTGGGGCCATCGCGGTTCGCTACAGCGATGAAGGGCGATTGCGCCATCGAGCGATCGCAGGACGCGACTTGGCGGGCCAGGGATTGATCGATCGACGATCGTCAGGCCGCATCACGAGTTCGCGCCTGTGGGCGACCAGCCGCGGAACCAGACCAAGACGAAGTTCATACGACCCGACGCCACAGGTTCCGTCCCCCGTAGAACCGCGAACGCTTCGTTGGCGAGAGCTGGCCATAGCCTCGCGATAACCGTTCAGGCACGCCGGAATCCCAGCTGAGGCCAGAAAATGCTATTTGAAGGAACTGGTGGAGCCGAGCGGGATCGAACCGCTGACCTCGTGAATGCCATCCCAGTCAGGGGCCGTTTTCGCGATTTGTCAAGCTTTGTCTTGGCTTGCACAGGTCGCTATAAAATAACAGCTTTCTTGACATCTCGGCCGCCCGTGATTGTTTTGCGTCGGCGCTGATTTCCGCGCTCGTGGTAGCCTGGTGGTAGCCGGGCTGACCTCTTCAGCGCAAAAGTGAATCGGTCCGGAGCTCTCCATGCCGCGCCTGACGAAGCGGATCGTCGATGCCGCACTCACCGAAAAACCGGCCTGCGACCACGTCATCTGGGACGACGATCTGACTGGATTTGGCCTACGGGTCCGGTCGTCGGGCTCAGCCAGCTATGTTGCCGTGTACCGTCTCGGCGGACGCAAACGCTGGTTCACGATCGGAACGCCCGGAGCGCCCTGGACGCCGGAACAGGCGCGTCACCACGCCGCCGAGCTTCTGCTTGATGCCCGCCGCGGCAATGACCCGCAGGAAAAGCGGATCGCTGAGCGAATCCGATCCTCGACGGTGGACGACCTGATCGACGCCTATCTGACCGATGGCCCGGCCGACAAACCAAACAAGAAGGAGAGCACCTGGGTTCAGGACCGCTCGTCTCTCAAGCGCCATGTCAGCCCCCTGATCGGCAAACGCCCCCTCGATGCCTTGACCAAGGCTGACATCGCCGCACTCCAGAACGACATCGCCGTCGGCAAAACCAGGGTCGACCAGCGCACCCGAGCCAGAGGCAGAGCCAGGGTAAAAGGCGGCAAGACGACGGCGGCGCGCACCATCATCATCTTCCAGGCGGCGCTCGAATGGGGCGTGCGCCGCG
>JBMOIB010000100.1:0-10964 GCA_049317545.1 Caulobacterales bacterium
TCGCCCGCGGTCCCGGTCTGCGCATAAAACCAAAGTGCGCCGATGCCATAGAAGCCCGCCGCGCTCGAGCCGATGATCGCCAGCGCCGACGCCGCCGCGAGCGCGCCGCGGATCATACGCGACCGCATCGGCCGGCGCCCGTTCATCGCATTGCCGGCCAGACGCAGGGCCTGCACCGTGAAATAACCGATCCCCGCCAGCGCGAGGAGGAAAATAGCGAGCGAGCCGAGAACCAGCATGGCGCGCATAAACCCCGACGGCCGCGCAGGGGCAAGTGGGGCGTTCGCGGCGGGAACGCCCTTGTCGGCAATGGAAGGGGCGTCCAGACCTTAGTTTCACACTCCGCGCCGCTGCGCCTTCAGGAGGACGCACGACAATGTCGAACCGCTCGCCCCCGGAGACGACCGCGCCGTTGGTGGTGGTGCGCCCGGCGGCGCGGAACGAGCAATCGCTGATCGAGGGTCTTTTCCAGTTTTACCTCTACGACTGGTCGGAGATGGAGCCGGCGGGGTCGGTCGCGTTCGACTTCAACGCCGATGGCCAATTCCGCCCCGACCCGTATCTGGCCACGTACTGGAGCGCGGAACGCCGTTGGCCGCTCCTCATACAGCTGGGCGAACGGACCATTGGCTTCGCCTTGCTGAACACCCATTCGCACCGGGGCGGCGAGATTGAGCGCAACATGGCGGAATTCTTCGTCGTTCGGCAGCACCGGCGGCAAGGACTGGCGGCCGCGGCCGTGCGGCGGATCCTCGCCTTGCATCCTGGCCAATGGGAAGTCGCGGTCGCTGAGCGGAACGTGGTCGCCAAGGCCTTCTGGCCAAAAGCGCTGGCGGCGGCGAATGTCACGGGCCTTCACGCGGTTGAGGGCGACGGCGAGCATTGGCGCGGCCCGATCTGGCGCTTCCATGTGGGTGCGCTGGACGCACCGGACGCCGCCAAGCCGATCGAATAGCCGGATTAGCCCGGCTCCGCGCCGAACGGTCGCCGCAGCTCCAGACTGAGCCAGACGAGGCTTGCGGCGATGATCGCGCCGGCGACCAAAAACGCGGCGCCGGGAAAATAGATCGGCGCGCCGGGCTCGGTATAGGCGGCCATGACTTGCGTCAGGAGCAGCGGGCCGAAAACCGACCCGAGCGCCACCATGCTGCCCAGAACGCCTTGCAAGGCGCCCTGCTCGGTCGCGTCGACGCGACGGCTGATCAATGCGGAGATCGTCGGAAAGATGAGCATCTGCAGAGACACCAGCGGCTGGATCACGAACACCATCCAGCCCTGCGGGACGAAGGCGTAAGCAAGGCAGCCGACGATCGCCACCGCCATGGCGAGCTTCGCCGCATTCGCCTCGCCCAGACGCCCGACGATGGGCCCGGTCAATGCGAACTGCACTGACGCCATGAAAATCCCGGTCCACACATAGGAAATTCCGATCAGTGCGGGCGACCAGTCGAACTTGGCGGTCACGAAGAAGGACCACGTGCTCGGATAAACATTGAACGCGAGAGAGAACAGGAAATAGGCGAGGATCACGCCGACCACGCCGCGATAGCGCCCCAGCGCCAGGAGTGCGCTCAATGGATTTGCGCGGCGAAGATCAACCGGCACGCGCCGCTCCGCAGGCAGGGATTCGGGCAACGCAAAGAGGCCAACCAGGAAGTTCGCGGCGCTGAGCCCGGCGGCGAGCAGGAACGGCGCGCGCGGCCCCAGTTCGCCGATCCACCCGCCCAGCGCCGGTCCGATGATGAAGCCCAGTCCAAATGCGGCGCCGAGCTGGCCGAACACCTTGGCTCGCTGCTCCGGCGGCGTGATGTCGGCGACATAGGCGGTGGCGGGCGCGTACACGGCGCCTGCGACGCCGGCGACCGCGCGCCCGATGAACAGCCAAGCAAGCGTCGGCGCCATCGCCATGAAGGCGTAGTCGATCGCAAAGGCCGCCAGCGACGCCAAAATCACGGGCCGGCGTCCGAACCGGTCGCTCAGTCGCCCCATCAACGGCCCGCAGAGAAACTGCAGCAGCGCGTATGTCACGAAAAGCGCCCCGCCCGTTCGTGTCGCGTCGGCCAGCGGAATCTCACCGACTTCCATCAACAGGCTCGGCAGGACGGGCATGATGATGCCGAACCCGATCGCATCGAGCAGGCGCGTGCAGAAGATAATCGCAAAGGCCCGTTTGGCGGCTGCTTCGTTCATGAAATCATCGCCCGCCATTCAACGCTCATTGGTCGAAGGCCGACATCTCCCTCGCTCTCGGGATCGAGGACCCGCGCTCGCTTAGCTGGCCTATTGCGCCTTGATCGTCACCTTAAACGTCGAGGCCGGCGGCTCGTTGGTTTCCCAGGGGCGGCGCTGTTCGAAGACGAGCTCGCCGGTCCCAGCCGCGGTAGCGGTGAACTGGAACACCTCCCAATGGCTGCCGCCGGCGAAGCCGGGCTGCAGCTGGGCCTTGGTGGTCGGACCGCCGGTGACCGGCCCTGCCTTGAGGAAGGCCGGCGGCGCGACCGGCTTCCACAAATATCCCGCCGTCGGCACGCCGACGAGCTGGACCACAAAGGTGGCGCCGACCGGGAGTTCGATGGTCTTGCCGGCATCTTCAATGTCGATGGCGCGCATGGCTTCATAGGGCAACGGGGCGGGAAGATCGCGGCTCACGGGCGCCGGCTCCTGGGCCGGCGGCGGCGCGGCGCGCGGCGCGCAGGCGAGCAGCGCCGCTGAGAGGAGTGCGGAAAAAAGGATGCGCTGCATCGTACGTGCTCCGGTCAATTGGCGCCGCCCGTGGCCATGAGCTGGGCGTAGAAACCAGTCATGCGCCCGATATTGGCGATCGAAAGGCGCTCGTCGGTGCCGTGGATGCCTGCGAGGTCGGCGTCGGTGTAGATCGCGGGGGCAAAGCGATAAACGTTCTCGGCGACGCCGGCGAAATGGCGCGAATCGGTCGCGGCGAGGACCAAGCCCGGCGCGATCGGCGTTCCAGCCGGTGCGGACGCCCGCGCGGTCGCCGCGATCAGGGCGTAGGCGTCGCCGGTGACGCTGGAGACTGGCGAGGCGTCCTGGCCGCGCGGCAAGGGCTCGATCGTGACGCCCTCGATACGCGCCACGGCAGCGCGCATGCGTTCGAGCGCTGAATCTTTTCCGTCGCGCGGATGCAGCCGCAGATTGATGATCGCAAAGGCCTCCTGGGGCAGTACGTTTTCCTTGGCGCCGCCGCGCAGCATGGTCGGCGCGACGGTCGTGCGCAGCAGCGCCTCCCCGGCCCGGCTCGCGGCGACCTGATCTTCGACGAGGCCGCGGAACAGCCAGAGATTGGCCATGACGAGGCGCTGCGCGAACGGCAAATCAGGCGCGATGGCCTCAAGCATCAAACGCGCGGGACCGTCCGCGAGACCGCCGGGAAAGCCTTTGTCGTCGATGGCGATGAGCGCCTTCGCGACCTTCTCGGCGGCGGTGTAGCGCGGCGGCATGGAGGAATGGCCGCCGACATCGACGGCGCGCACTTTGACCGTGAGATAGCCCTTTTCGGCGATGCCGATCAGGCCCGCCGGTTTGCCGGTGAGCGGGAATTTTTCGATGATGGCGAGGCCTTCGTCGAGCGCGAACCAGGGCGCAATTCCGCGCGATTTGAGCAGCGCCGCCATCGCCTGCGCACCGGAGCCGGACACTTCCTCGTCGTGACCGAACGCGAGGATGATCGTCCGTTTGGGCGCGAACCCCTGCGCGAGCAAAGCCTCGCTCGCCTCAAGGATCGCGATCAGCGCGCCCTTGTCGTCCGCCGCGCCGCGGCCGAGCACGTAGCCGTCCTTGATGGCGCCGTCGAACGCCGGCGCGGTCCACTTGCTCTCGGACCCGGGATCGACGGGCACCACGTCCTGGTGCGCCATCAACAGGATCGGCTTAAGCGCTAGATCAGAGCCCGGCAGCGTCAACAGCAGCGAATGACCGGCAGGCATTTCGACGGTGAAGCGGGCAAACGTCAGCGGATAGGTTTGGCGCAGAAAAGCGTGCAGAGCGTCAAAAGGGGCGGGATCGGCGGCGCCGTCCTGCACCGAAATCGTCTGGAACCGGATCGCCTGGGCGAGGCGCTCTGCGGCGCGCTGGGCGTCAATCGCCGGCGCGGCGACGAGCGCCGGGCCTTCTTGTTGCGCGGCCGGCGCCAGCGACAGGGTGCGCGCGACGAGAACCCCGCCCAAGGCCGCGACAACCGCAATCAGAGCCAAAACGGCCCGCCCGACCCAACGCATCGCACCCCTCCCCGCGCCGCCGTTCAGGACGCGGCGGTCACGAGCATTTTGGGGGAAGGCGGCGCCCGGGGCAATGGGTGGGGGCGGCGGATCTAGGGTGCGCCAGCCGGCGGCGACATTGCGCCGAGCGGGCCAGGGAAGGATCCAATTCCCCTATCGAAAACGGCGCCTGGCCCGGGGTCGAGATGCGCTGCGCGCGACGGCTAGCTGACCTCTTTCGCAATCCTGGCGAACACCGCGACGAGTTCTGCAGCGCTCGCGCGCATCACCGCGCCATCCGCGACCTCCGCTTGCGTCCAGATCCACGAGCGCGCCGGGTCGTCGAGCATCGCCCAAGTCGGAAAGAGGCGCGTCGTGATTGGCGCCCACACCAAGCGCGTGACTGCCAGGTGCCGGTCATCGCGCGCAATGCGCTTGAATGCGGCTTCGACGGCCGCTTCCTCGCCCTCGAGGTATTGCAGGTAGAAATCGGCGCGGCACACCAGCGCGCCTGTGATGCCGTCACGCTCATTGCAGCGGCGGGCGTCGCTTAGAATGCCGTTCAGCATTGCGTCGTCGAAGCCGAACGGCTGGGACGCGTAGACGAGTTGTGCGAGAGCCATCTTCCTATCGTGTATGCCTGTGCCCGGTCCAAGTCGAGCCCGCGCAAAGAGCGGCCCCTGTAGACCCGCGGGCCGGCGCCCCGCCCTGTGCGTCTGAACCCGGTTGGTTTTTCCCCGCCGCCATTTGCGCGCCTCATAGGCCTTGGGCGCGACGGCGCGAGAAGCGAGCGCTATACGCCGCCTTCGCCCCCGCCCGGGGGAGAAGGGTTGCGCCCGCCCCCCGGCGCGACGAACTGCCTGCGGTTCTTGCCGACCGCATCGACATAATGGCCGCGAATGAGTGCGAGGTCGGCCTCGTAGTCGCCGCTGGGATGGATCACCGCCGGCAGCGTCACGCACTTCTTGCCGTAGTCGAGCACGCTGAGAACAAGCGGCACGTCGGCGGCCCTTGCGATGTGCCAGAAGCCGCTCTTCCATTCGCCGACGAGCCCGCGCGTACCTTCCGGGGAGATGGCGAGCACCATCTTCTTTTCCGATTCAAACTGCGCGCGCATCGTGTTGACGACGTCATGGTTGCCGGAGCGATCGATCGGCACGCAGCCGAGCATCTTGATGAGCCAGCCGAACGGCCCTTCCGTCAGGCTCTTCTTGCCCATCCAGCGCAGCCGCACGCGGTAATAGCCGGCCGCGGCCAGCATGTTGAGGCCGTCCCAATTGGACGTGTGCGGCGCGGCGACGAGCACCACCTTGTCGAGCGCCGGCCAGTCCCCGCGCATCTTCCAGCCGGCCAGCGCCAGGTAAGCCGCGCTCATCCAGCGCACGACTTCGGCGAAGAGCCCGCGATACGGAGCCGATCGCGCCGTCGCCCCATCGATCAGGATCTGACGTCCAGGCTGTATGTTCATGTCCTCGCCTTGCGACCGTGCAGCGACGCCATGAAATGTCTAGCCAAGCTGGTGGCTTTTGTACAAACGGCGGAAGTAATCCGTCCCAGGATCCGCAGAAACAATTGAGTTTGGGGCGGCCGCCAGGGCTGCGCGGGTCGTTTCTCGACGAACAGCCGCCCGTGGCCTCCCCGCCAATGGCCATGGGCGAGGACGCTGGTTGTCGCCTCCGCGTCGCCCGCGTCCTTTCAAGCTCAGATCGCGCCGACCCGTGCCCCTGACAGCCTAGCTCGGCCAGGCTTTCAGGATCGTCGGCCCGTCGAAATAATCGCGCCAGACATTGATCAGACGATCGTGCACCTCGAACACGCCGGTCACCGGCAGTTCGACCCAGCGGTCCGCCAAGCGGTGGCGGTCGAGCCGCTCAAGGAAAACGATCGCGCCATTGACGGCGCTGCGCACGATGACGAATTCGTTTTCGAGAGTTGGCGCGAAGAAAGGTTCCAACAGCCGGCGCACGCCGGTGGGGCCATAGACCGTCGGGAGGACGCCCGGGTTGGCGTACTCGCAATTGTCGGCGACGTACCTCAGCCCGCTGTCGTAGTCCTTGGTTTCCATGGCGCGCAGGAACGCGCGCACGACGTCGAGCGGGTCTTTGAGGGCTTCAGCCATGACGAATTCCTTTGCGGCTCGCGCGACCAAGCCGGAGGGATTGAAGGCCCGCAATTACGTGCGAGGTCATGCCCCGAAGGCGCGGCGCGTGGCGTCATCGGCGGGAAACATCAGTTCGAGCCGCAGATCGTGCACCGTAACGTCCTCGCTCGTGCCGAAATGGGCGATGGCGGAGAAGAATTTCAACACACCAGACGGCGACCGGAGAACCAGGGGCACGAGCGGGCTGCGGGGCATCGCGGACTTCGGCGCGGGCGCGGCGGCGAGCGCCGCCTCCAGGGCGCGAATCTGGGCTTGCGCGCGCGCGTCGGCGCCGGCCTGCAGCGCTTCGAGGCGAATGCGGCCGAGCATTTCGGCGCGGACTTCGGCGAGATTTTCGATCGCCTCGCCGGCGTGCGGATTGTCCGTCAGCATACGGACGACGTTCATCTCCCCTTCGCCGTTGTGAAGTGCACCGAGCAGCGCGCGTGCGGAATCGTTGGCGTCAAGCACCGTCCACCAACGATCGACGACGAGGGCCGGAAACGGCGCGTGCCGCGCCATCATTTCGGCGAGCATCGCGCGAAACGGCGCCAGAGCCTCGGCCGCCAGCGGCGTCGCGGGATAAAGCGGCGCGAAGCCTGCGCACAGCAGCAGCGCGTTGCGCGCCGCGCGCGGCAGCACCATGGCGTCGGCGAGCGTCTCGACCATGTCGCGGCTAGGGCGGGCGCGATTGGTTTCGAGGAACGAGACATGCCGCGGCGAGGTTTCGGCGGTGAGCGCGAGATCGAGCTGGCTCATGCCCCGGGCCCGGCGCCAGACGCGCAGCGCATCGCCGAAATCTTGCGATGGTGTGGGATGGGACGCGACGGACATGACCGCATTTTCGCTTTCCGCCGGCCGCTGTCCATGACCTCGCAGGGAATTGAGGCCATTCCCTGCGATGCGCATCGTCCGGCCCGCAACAGGAGGACGGTATGAACACCTTTTACAAGAATTGGATCAAAGGCTGGTGCTGGAGCGTCATCGGGTTCGGGATCGCGCTCGCTGGCGCGGCCGCTCCCGCGACCGACGGTTTCGCCCGGCTCTTTTATGACCTCATTTATTGGCCCCTCGACGGCGCGAGCCCTTATGACGCCAATATGGCGTTCACGGTGGCGATCCTCGGCGCCGTGACGATGGGCTGGGGCCTGACTGCGCTCGCGTTCGTCGATCTCGCCGATCAGGTCGGCGCCCGCGCCTGGCGCGCACTCGGCTTTGCGATGGCGGCCTGGTACGTGGTCGACAGCGCGATCTCCGTGGCCGCCGGCGCGCCAGGCAACGCCGTTTCGAACACGCTGATCGCAGCGACGTTCTTCATCCCGCTGATCGCCAGCGGCGTGCTGGGCGCGCGCGAACCGCAGCCGGCGTGACGACAGTCGAAGTCGCGCTATCGCTTCCCGGATCGGCGCGCCGCGCCGTCCGGGAAGAGGTCGGTCAAAGACCCCTCAGCCCTGCCCGGAGGCCTCAAGCACGTCCTCGAAGGTACGCAGGCCCGAACGCGGCGCGCTCACCAGGACGGCCATGTTTCCGGGCAGGTGCTTGTTGTCGAGCATCTTCTCGTGCGCGATCGGGATCTGGTCCCAGCCGAACACTTCCGACATGCACGGATCAATGCGGCGATCGATGACGAGCTGGTTGGCCGCGCTCGCCTGCATCAGGTTGGCGAAGTGGCTGCCCTGCACGCGCTTCTGGCGCATCCACAGGAAGCGGGCGTCCATCGTCAGGTTGAAGCCCGTCGTGCCGGCGCAGATCACGATCATGCCGCCGCGCTTGGTGACGAACACCGAGACCGGGAACGTCGCTTCGCCCGGGTGCTCGAACACGATGTCGACTTCCTTGCCGCCCGTGAATTCCCAGATCGCCTTTCCGAAGCGGCGCGTCTCTTTCAGGTACTCGGCGTACTCGGGGCCGTTGACCTTCGGCAGCTGGCCCCAGCACTTGAAATTGCTGCGGTTGATGACGCCCTTGGCGCCCATTGAAAGCACGTAGTCGGCTTTCGTATCGTCCGAGACCACGCCGATCGCGTTGGCGCCGGACACCGCGCAGAGCTGGATGGCGAAGACGCCGAGACCGCCGGACGCGCCCCACACCAGCACGTTCTGGCCGGGCTTGAGGACGTTCGGACGGAAACCGAACAGCATACGGTAGGCGGTGGCGAGAGTGAGCGTGTAGCAGGCGCACTCTTCCCAGGTGAGATGCTTGGGCCGGTGCATGAGCTGTCGGGCCTGGACGCGCGCAAACTGGGCGAAGGCGCCGTCGGGCGTCTCGTAGCCCCAGATGCGCTGCGACGGCGACAGCATCGGATCGCCGCCATTGCATTCCTCGTCGTCCCCGTCGTCCTGGTTGCAGTGAACGACGACTTCATCGCCCGGCTTCCAGCGCTTCACCTTCGAGCCGACCGCCCAGACGATGCCCGAGGCGTCGGAGCCGGTGATGTGATAGGGCTGTTTGTGCATGTCGAGCACGGAGACCGGCTCGCCGAGCGCGGCCCACACGCCGTTATAATTGACGCCGCCGGCCATCACGAGGAGCAGCACTTCGTCTTCGCCGATCGTCGGCGTGGGCACCACTTCGAGCTGCATCGCCTGGCTCGGGCGGCCATGCCGTTCCTTGCGGATGGCCCAGGCCCACATTGTGGACGGCACGTGGAACGCGGGCGGGATTTCGCCTACGGCGTAAAGATCCTTAACGGCGCTCAAGGCTGGCTTTTTTTGGGTCGACATCCCGCACTCCTGGGCGACGGCGCACGGCCGGCTTCGCGAGGATGCAACGAATATGCTGCACTGCGCAATGCAGGAATGGTCTAGCGCTCAAAGAACGGGCGGCGCCCATGTTGCGATGCAACAAGTTTCTGCAGGCCAGGCTGTCGTGCGTGGCCGGAGGCCGGACGGCCATGACTGGCGCCGTCTCGGCGCGGCGGGAAGCCAAGGGCGACCTCACGCACCCGCCGATCGGGGCCGACCTAGCTCAACCTTGGCCGCGGTCCCGCCCCCAGACGCTCGCGCGCAAGCGATTTGCAAGCGGCGGCTGAACGGCTAAGCCTTTCGCACTCGCAATATCGCGTCGGAGACCTCAATGGCGGATCAAGGCAGCGGCGGCGCCGCGTTTCAACACGCGCCAGATCAGCCCTGGATTTTCCGGACCTACGCCGGCCATTCGACCCCGACCGAGAGCAATAAGCTCTATCGGCAGAACCTCGCCAAAGGTCAGACCGGCCTGTCGGTGGCCTTCGATCTGCCGACGCAGACCGGCTACGACAGCGACCATATCCTGGCGCGCGGCGAAGTCGGCAAGGTCGGCGTGCCGATCGGCCACCTGGGCGACATGCGCGCGCTTTTCGACGCCATACCGCTCGACAAAATGAACACGTCGATGACGATCAATGCGCCGGCCGCTTGGCTGCTCGCGCTTTACGTCGCCCTCGCCGACGAACAGGGCGCGGCCCGCACGGCGCTGCAAGGCACGACGCAGAACGACGTCATCAAGGAATACCTGTCGCGCGGCACCTACATTTTCCCGCCGAAGCCGTCGCTCAAGCTGACGGCCGATACGATCGCCTGGGCGCTCAAAGAGACGCCGAAGTGGAACGCCACGAACGTCTGCAGCTACCACCTGCAGGAGGCCGGCGCGACGCCGGAACAGGAACTCGCGTTTGCGCTGGCGACGGCCGTTGCGGTCCTCGACGAAGTGAAGGCGCGCGGCGAAGTGGCGGAGAAAGATTTCCCGCTCGTGTTCTCGCGGATCTCGTTCTTCGTGAACGCCGGCATCCGGTTCGTGACGGAATTGTGCAAGATGCGCGCGTTCACCGACCTTTGGGACGAGCTCGGCGCATCGCGCTACGCCGTGGCGGACGAAAAGCTGCGGCGGTTCCGCTATGGCGTGCAGGTCAACTCACTCGGCCTGACCGAGCCGCAGGCGGAGAACAACGTCTACCGGATTCTGCTCGAAATGCTGGCGGTGACGCTGTCGAAGGGCGCGCGCGCGCGCGCCGTGCAATTGCCGGCCTGGAACGAAGCGCTGGGCTTGCCGCGGCCATGGGACCAGCAATGGTCCCTCCGGATGCAGCAGATTCTGGCGTTCGAAACCGACCTGCTGGAATACGAGGACCTGTTCGACGGCTCGCATGTCGTCGCCGCCAAGGTGCGCGACCTGAAGGAGCGCGCGATGAGCGAGCTGGCGCACATCGAGCGGCTCGGCGGCGCGATCGCGGCCGTCGAGAGCGGCTACATGAAGGGCGCGCTCGTCGAGAGCAACCGCCAGCGCGTCGCCGGCATCGAGACGGGCGCGCTCACCGTCGTTGGCGTCAACAAATTCGTCGCCGCAGAGCCCTCGCCGCTGTCGGCTGGCGACGGTTCGATCCACAAGGTCGATCAGCGCGTCGAGTATGAACAGATCGAGCGCTTGAAGGCCTGGCGCGCGGCGCGCGATCCGGCGGCCGCGGCCGCCGCCCTCGCCGAGCTGCGCGCCGCCGCCCAAGAGGACCGCAACATCATGCCGGCCTCGATCGCCGCCGCGAAGGCGGGCGTCACGACGGGCGAATGGGGCGACGTGCTGCGCTCCGTGTACGGAGAGTTCCGTCCACCGACGGGCGTGGCGCTGGTCGTCGACAC
>JBMOIB010000101.1:0-10891 GCA_049317545.1 Caulobacterales bacterium
CTTCTTCGACGCCTTGATCTTCACCGGCTCGCCGGTCTGCGGGTTCCGGCCGATCCGGGCCTTGCGCTCGCGGATCATCACGGTGCCGAGATCGCCGAGCTTCACCTTCACGCCTTTCAGGACGAGGGTCTTCACGATGTCCGTGTAGCTCTCGACGAAGCGCTTGGCTTCGGCGCGCGACATTTCGTTCTGGTCGGCGATCACCTGCAGCAGCGCGCTTTGGGTGATCGTCTTGCCCTTCTCGGTCGTGACCTTCACGGGCTTCGCCGCCGGAGCGGCCGGCTTCGCGGCGCGGACGGGCGCCTTCGCTGGGGCCTTCTTCGCCGGGGCCTTCACGGCCGGGGGCTTCGCCGCCGCCTTCGGGGCGGCCTTGGGAGCCGCTTTCGCGACTGGCGCTTTCTTGGGGGCCGGCTTCGCCGGGGCTTTCTTCGCAGGCATCTTCGCCATGGTCATGTCTCCAGGTGTGGGTTTCGCAAGCAGTGTTTTCGTTCGATTCGCCGTCATTTCACGGCATTTGCGCCGTGTGACGCGCCCCACGAATTTCATTCAAACCTTGAGAAGGCGTTGCGCATTCTGGCACGGACCCGCTTCAAATCGCAAATTTCGCCCAAAAACAGCGCTTTTTGGGGTCGCGACGCTGATTTTCGGCCGCGATCTCTCGCAATTGAAGCCGTTCCGGATTCGGCTGATCGGCCTGTGGACCCCCCCGTTTTCCGATCATTTTCTCATGATTGAAGGCCTCCGGCGGCAGTCCGCGTACGGAGCGCCATGTGCCCGATCGACCGTATCCGCCCTTTCCGGGCGACGCGGCGCTTCGGGGCGCACCACCGGCCGCGTATCCTGGCGAGGTGATGGAACAGAGCGCAAAAATGACCACTCTCCCCTCCGCCAAACGCCGCCGCGCCGCAGCCGCCGCGCTTGCCGCCGTGCTCGCACTCGCCGCTTGCAGCCGCCCAAACGAGGATCTGACCGCCGGCGAGAGCGGCCGCGTCTCCACCGCTGAGGACGGCGACACGCTGATTCTGGACGACGGTTTGCGGGTCCATCTAGCCGAGGTCGACGGACCGCGGCGCGACTGGCCACGTGCCGCGGACGCGCAAGCCGCCCTCGAGAAGCTCGCCGTCGGCCGACGCGCCACGTTGCGCTACGGCGGCGCGCGCAGGCTGGAGGACGGGTCGGCGGTCGCCCATGTGTTCATCGAGACCGAAGGCGGCCGCACGCTCTGGGCGCAGGAGGAACTCGTGCGGGACGGCTGGGCGCGCGTTCACTCCCGCAAGGACAATCGCACGCGCGTTGCGCAACTGCTTGAGATCGAATCCAAGGCGCGCGTCGCACGACGCGGCCTCTGGAGCGAGCCCTTCTACGCGGTGGAGCCCGCCGACGCGGTCGGCGAGGTGGATCGCTTCGCAATCGTGGAGGGCCGCGTGCAAACCGCTGAAGCGCGCGGCGACCGGACCTTCCTCAATTTCGGCGAGTATTATCGCTCCGACTTCACAGTCGCGATTGGCTCACAGGACCTAACGGCGTTCACTGGCGACAAAGCTCCGGATGCGCTGGTCGGCTCGATGGTTCGAGTGCGGGGGTATCTGCGCGAAAGCGGCGGGCCGCTGATGCGGATCGATCACGCCGAGCAGATCGAGATCGTCCCTACCGGCGATGTCAGCCGTCGATGAGACCGGCCGCGACGGGATCGCCGACCTGCTTCACGAGGTTTGCGCGGAGCTTCTTCAAGGCGTGGTGCTCGATCTGGCGGACGCGTTCCTTGGAGATGCCCAGGCGATCGCCGAGCGCTTCCAGCGTAACGGTCTCTTCCTGCAGACGGCGTTCGGTGATGATCGTGAGCTCGCGGGGCGTGAGTTCGGCCAGGGCCGTCTTGATCCAGGCGCGACGACGTTGGGAATCCTGCGATTCCATCACTTCGTCCTCGGGCAGAATGCGGTCGTCGGACAAAAGGTCCTGCCACTCCGCCTCGGCCGCCTCGCCGATCGGCGCGTTCAGGGACCGATCGGCTGCGGACAGGCGCGCCGCCATCGCGTCCACATCGACTTCCGGCACGCCGAGCTTGGTGGCCACGAGCGTGCGATTCTCGCTGGTCATGACGCCGTCGCCGGTATCGTTGATCTGCGCGCGCAGGCGGCGAAGATTGAAAAAAAGCGACTTCTGCGCTGCGGTCGTCCCGGTCCGGACGATCGACCAATTCCGCAGGATGTAGTCCTGGATCGACGAGCGGATCCACCAGGCGGCATAGGTCGAAAAGCGCACCTCGCGCTCCGGCTCGAACCGCGCAGCCGCCTGCATAAGCCCGATATTGCCTTCCTGGATCAGGTCGCTCATGGGCAGGCCGTAATGGCGGAACCGCGCGGCCATGGCGATCACCAGCCGCATGTAGGCGGTGGTCAGCTCATGCAGGGCGTGTTCGTCGCCATCGGTGCGCCAGCGGCGCGCAAGATCAAGTTCCCTGCTCTGCTCAAGCAAGGGCGCTTTCATGGCGTCCTTGACGAACCGGCGCGCGCCGCGTTGCAGGTCGGCGGTTTCCACGAGGGGCATGAACCGTCTCCGATCGAGCGGTCGCCCCATCGGGATGCGACGTTCGACACGCTCTCGATCATAATACGAGCCGCGCGCGCAGCGGATCACGCTGCGGATCGGATTCCGGAGAGGTCTCGGATGTTTCCATCCTCATGCGGCGATTTGGCGCGGAATCGGCCCACGGCAAGTCGATGGCGCTGTTATTGGCGTCGAGCACGTCCCGGAGACGAACGCAAAGGGCGAGCCTAAGCCCGCCCTCGCTCGATGTGTCGGGTCTCGGTAGCCCTCAGGCCGCCTTTTTCGACAGCGACTGCGAAAGTTTCACCATCGCCGATTCACGGTCGATGTTCTCGACGGCCGCCAGTTCGCGCGCCATGCGGTCCAGCGCCGATTCATAGAGCTGTCGCTCTGAATAGGATTGCTCCGGCTGATCGCCGCCGCGGTGCAGGTCGCGCACGACCTCCGCAATCGAGATCAGATCGCCCGAATTGATCTTGGCTTCGTATTCCTGGGCGCGGCGCGACCACATCGTCCGCTTGATTCGGGCGCGGCCGGTCAACGTCTTCATGGCTTCGTCGACGACCGTGGACGTGGCGAGCGGACGCATTCCGCACGACCGGGCTTTGCCGGTCGGCACACGTAGCGTCATTTTGTCTTGTTCGAACGAGATGACGAAGACCTCGAGTTCGATGCCGGCGACCGCTTGCTTCTCTTTTCCGACGATGCGGCCTACTCCATGGGCGGGATAAACAATGTGATCGCCCACTTTGAAGGGCTGCTGCAACGTCGCGGTCGTGCTGGCCATTACGTCCTTACTCCCTGATCCCAACGCCCCTAGCTGACACCGCGACGCCTTTCTTCAACGGCTTGCGCCGCTCCATCCGATTAGTGAACAAGCGGATGAGCGCACGAGTCGCTGAAGGCATACTCCGACTGCCGGCTAGCATGCTGGGGGCCAGTCGACCGTCCGGCCGAGCCCCTCGCACGCGTCTCATTATATATCATGAACTTGTCATGGTTGAAAGGGGCGACGCTGCGTCACTCAACCTTCACGTGCCCGAACCCGGCTTGGGGCTGAAGTATTTCTCGAACTTGCCGGTCTCGTCGCGGAACGCGTCCGCGTCGGCCGGCGGCTCGCCCTTGCGATTGATGTTCGGCCAAATCTTTGCAAATTCCGTGTTGATCTTCAGCCACTTAGCGTCTGGCGTGTCCTCGGTGTCGGGCTTGATCGCATCGACCGGGCACTCAGGCTCGCAGACGCCGCAATCGATGCATTCGTCGGGATGGATCACCAAGAAATTCTCGCCCTCATAGAAGCAATCGACGGGGCAGACCTCGATGCAATCCATGAATTTGCACTTCACGCACGCGTCGGTGACGATATAGGTCATGGCCACTTACTCAATTCGGGGCTTCGTCGCTGTCCGGGCCGTCGAAATGGCCGGAACCGTCTTCGTCGTCAAGGTGCGGGCCATCTTCCGCGTAAAGAGCGCGCGCTTCCGGGGCCGGTCCACGGCGGATGCCGAGCGCAACGATTTCAACGGTCCGCACTCGAGGCCCAGAGGCGATCGTCAGGACGTCGCCGGCGCCGACGGCCTCGGCGGGCTTCGCAACGAGCCGGCTCGAGCCAGCGCGCACGAGCCGAACTGACCCGCCGTCGACAGCCCGAGCGGCCAGGGACCGGGTTTTGAAGAACCGCGCGCGCCAAAGCCAGACGTCGATCCGAACGCGCTCACTCAAGTGGGGCCGCCCGACCAATGCGCGGCGAGCGCCGCCAAAGGCGCAGCCATCGCTGCGGCCGGATCGACGCGTTCTCCGCGACGCTGCGGCAGACGCCATTGGCTGGGCGCGTCCTCCGTCGCCTTGGCCACACGCTTGAATCCGAGTGCGACGAGCGCCGGCTCAACGTCAACCGCGCGGCAACCGAGGATACGGGCAAGGTCGGTCGTTAGCGCGAACGCCCGGCCTCCAGCAGCGCGGCGCGCCGCAGCGGCCCGTGCGGCGAAGGTTTCGAGCGCGGCCAGGCGCAAGGCCACGCGCCCCGCGGGCCGATAGCCTGCGGCAACGTATTCGGCCCATGATCGACCGGCCTCGACTTGTGCGGCGGCGGCGCGCGGCAGGTAGGCGCGCGCGCCGTCTGCGGCCTGCACGCGCCGCAGCAAAGTGTTTAGGCGAACCGCCTCCTGCTTAAGGAGCGAAGGGAGATAGACGGTCAGGCGGCCGACGCGCACGCGTAGCGCCGAAAGCGCGCGCCGCCCCGTCTCATCGAGCCCCGCCAACACGGTCTCCGCCTCGCCGCGATCAAGCGCGCCGCCGGCCTCGATCAGCTGGAAGGCGAGCCCGCGCACCGCCGAGGGAATGGCAGGCTCCCGCGCAGCCAATTCGAGGTTCGCCAAGGGCCCAAGCGCCTGGTCGATCTGCG
This sequence comes from Caulobacterales bacterium, assembly GCA_049317545.1. Lineage (GTDB taxonomy): Bacteria > Pseudomonadota > Alphaproteobacteria > Caulobacterales > Aquidulcibacteraceae > REEB506. The sequence goes on from JBMOIB010000101.1 coordinate 4,952, forward strand.
CAGAGATCCAAGATTGCACCCGCGCTTCGGCGGCGTCGCGCGCCGAGGCGTCCGCGCCCTCCCCGCCGTTGAAGACGACGCGCGGCTTGAGAAGGTGAGCGCCCGCAACGAGCCGACCGATCGCGGCCCGCCGCCAGCCGAGCCGGCCGAATTCATCGAGCCGAAAGGCCGTGTCGTCATCGGCGGCGAGTGCGCGTAGCCGGCGCGTGACTTCCGGGCCGAGCGCGCGCGTGGCGGCGGCGCGCACGGCCTTCGCTTCCCGCCCGTCGGCGCGCGGATCAGGACGGAATTCGAGGCCCTCGAGACGTCCGACGTAATGACCTTCCACAGTGACGTCGCCATTTTCCGCAACGCCGGCGAGCATCGCGTCCTCGCGCTTCAAGCCGCGCACCAGCGCCGAAGTGCGCCGATCGATGAAGCGCTGCGTGAGTAGCTCGTGCAGCGTGTCGGAGAGCTTGTCTTCAACGGCGCGGGCCCGGGCGCGCCAATGCTCGCAATCGTCGATCCAATCTGGCCGATTGGCGACGTAAGTCCAGGTGCGGATATGCGCGAGGCGCGCCTGCAAGACGTCGAGATCGCCGTCAGTGCGGTCGAGCATTTCGACCTCCTTGGCGAACCAGTCCTGCGAAATGCGGGCCTTCGGTCCGAGGAGGTGGCTCGCCATTGCGCCCACCAAGCGCGCATGTTCGTCCAGCGTCGCTTTGCGGAAATCCGGCGTCAGGCAGACGTCCCACAGGCGGCGCACGTCCGCCGGCCGGGTGATCCGATCCCGGAGCGTTTCATCGTCAGCGAGGCGCTTCAGCGTCTCTTCGTCGCTTGAACCGCGGGCGCGCACGAGGCCCGGCTGCGGCGGGGCGGCGTCAAGCGAGCGCAGCAGCCTCGACGTCGAGTTGAAATCGAGCACGTGGGTGCGCCATTCAATGGCTTCGACCGGCTCGAAGGCATGCTCCTCGATCCGCGAGACCGTCTCTTTGTCCAGCTCGCGGCATTCGCCGGTCTCGCCGAACGCGCCGTCGGTGCGGAAGCGGCCCGCGCGCCCAGCGATCTGGGCGAGTTCGTCGGCCCTGAGTGCGCGCGAGCGGCGGCCGTCGAACTTGGCGCGGCTCGCGAAGGCGACATGGTCGACGTCCATGTTGAGGCCCATGCCGATGGCGTCCGTCGCGACGAGGAAGTCGACCTCCCCGGTTTGATACAGCGCCACCTGTGCGTTGCGGGTGCGCGGCGATAGCGCGCCCATCACCACCGCCGCGCCGCCGCGATGGCGGCGGATCAGCTCGGCGATCGCGTAGACCTCCTCGGCCGAGAAGGCGACGATTGCGGATCGCTTCGGCAGACGCGTGAGCTTGATCGGCCCGGCATATGAGAGCGTGGAGAGCCGCTCGCGCCGCTGGATATCAGCGCTGGGCAGCAGCCGACGCAGCATCGGGCGCATCGTGTCGGAGCCGAGCAGAAGCGTTTCGCCGGTTCCACGCGCATGCAGCAGGCGATGCGTGAATATGTGGCCGCGGTCAGGATCGCGGGCGAGCTGGATTTCATCGATCGCAAGGAACGAGACGATCCGGTCGAGCGGCATCGCCTCGACCGTGCAGATGAAGTAGCGGGCCGTGTCCGGCCAGATCTTCTCTTCGCCGGTGACCAGGGCAACCGACGAGGCGCCCTTCGCCTTGACGACGCGGTCGTAGACTTCGCGGGCCAGGAGCCGAAGCGGCAGGCCGATCATCCCATCGCGGTGGGCGAGCATGCGTTCGATGGCGTAATGCGTCTTGCCGGTGTTGGTCGGCCCCAGCACCGCGACGATCCGGGACGTTTCGTGCGGGCCCGACATGCGCCGCTCCTTCCGGGGGCGCCCACCCGCGCCGGCCCCATCCAGATGTGGGCCGATTCAGGAAGTTCGCAAGCGCTAGAGCGGCGCGCGCTGCGCAGCCGAATGAACACAGAACGAATCAGCGACGAATCAGAGACTCGCGCGATGTTCTGGTCGTGTTCTCACCAGATATGGTGGGGTGGTTCGCGAATCGGCACAAGGGCGTTTTTGCCGGGCAAAAAATGCCGGGCGTTCGATGGATGATTGTCGGCGCCGACTTGAACCCATGGCCTATAGGTCCGGGCGCCGACTGACGGTGCGCAGCGCCAGCGGGCTTGACCTTTCCCGGCCCTTCCCCTAATCGTCCGCCCTTCATTTTCCAGCCCATCGAGCGAAACCATGTCACGCCGTTGCGAACTGACCGGCACGAACCGCCAAGTCGGCCACAAGGTCAGCCACTCCAACATCAAGACCAAGCGCACGTTCCAGCCGAACCTGGTGAACGTCTCGCTGCAGAGCGACGCTCTGGGCCGCACCATCCGCCTGCGCATCACCGCGGCGGCGCTGCGCTCGGTCGATCACGTCGGCGGCCTCGACGCCTTTCTGATAAAGGCGGCCGAAGACGGCATGTCGGGCCGCGTGGTGAAGATCCGCCGCGAGCTGAAGAAGAAGCTCGAAGCCAAAGAAGCCGCCTAAATCAGGCGATCAATTAGATTGAAAAGCCCGGGCCAATGGCCCGGGCTTTTTGCGTCTGGTCGGTCGAGATGGCCGCCGATCAGGCCGGCGGACCTGCGCTGCCGCGCGGCTTGGCAGGCGCCGGTTCCGGGGCGGGCGGCGGCGTCTGCGGCGGCGGCGGTTCGGCAACAACCGGCTTGGGTTTCGGCTTCGGCTTGGGCTTCGGCGCGGGCTTTTCGACGATCGGCGCCGCCGGGGCCGGCGGAGCGACCGCGGGTTTGACGGGCTCAGGCTTCGGTTGCTCGACCTTGACCGGCGCGGGGGCCGGCGTCGGCGTAGCGGCAGGCGCCTCGACGGCCGCGGGCGGTTCCACCGGGGCGGCCGCCACGGCGCCAGACGCCAGTCCTGCCGGCGGCGTCCAATCGAAGGCGTACAGCAGCGTGCGCTGGTTGGAGCTGTAATTGTCGTCCGCAATCAAATAGATGCGGATGGCGCCATCAGCCCGCGGAACGGCGGCGACGCCTTCAAAATTGTCGAGGCTCATGGGCGGCTCGAGGGCGCCGATCACCCGGCCATCGGCCTCCGGTGGGGTCGCGCGCAACTTGGCGAGCGGCAAATGGCGGACGTTCACGCGCACGCCGATCAGCGGCAGATAAAGCCGCTCGATGCTGATGAGGTCGCCGTTCGGCAGCGTCGCGAGACCCGACATGCCATAGCCTTGCGGGCGATTGGCGCGGCCGATGGGCTCGCCTGTGGTCGCGCCCTTCGGCCAGATCCAGATTGGCGAGCCGGCCCCGCGCGGCGCGTGCTCGGCGACGCCGACGAGCGCGCCATCGGGAAGCGCGGCCAGCGACTCAAGGCCCTCATTGGGATGCATGCCCTCGGTGCCGGCGACGGTCGGACCGCGCACGGCGGGCGCAAACGGGCCCTTGCCGTCGAGATCGTAGATCAGGATGCGGTGCTCCTGCTCGAACGACACGGCGTAGCGGCCGTCCGGCAAGCGCGCGAGGTCCTCGGCGTCGGACTGACGCTTGCCCTGCAACGGTTCGCCGCGCTCGTCGCGCATTTGCGCGATGCGGGGATTGCTGAGGCCCGTCAGACGACCATCGGCGTCGAGTGCAAGTTCGCCGGACAACCAGACGCCCGTGTCGGAAACGGCCACGAAGCGGGTTCCGTCAGCCGCCACCGACAGCCCGGAGAAGCCGCCAAACAGAGCCGAGGACGATTTCAGCACCAGCCCGCCGCGATAGACGAGATCGCCGGCCTCAATCGCGCCGGGTCGGTCCGGCTCAAGTGGGGTCGCGGTCGCCGTCACCTGGATCGGCGTCCATTGGTCCGGCGCTTTCGGCTCTTCGCAGCCGGCGGCGACGGCGGCGAGCATCGCGGCCGCGGCGATCGAGATCCAGGTCCGACGCATCCGGGTCAACGCCGCGCCGCCTGACCGACGCGGACGCCGGGCGCGCGCCGCGGCGCAGGCCCGGACGCGGCGTCCGGCGCCTGGTCTTCGAACAGCTCGGCGAGCTTTTCAGTCATTACGCCCCCTAGTTGCTCGGCATCCACGATGGTGACGGCGCGGCGGTAATAGCGCGTCACGTCGTGGCCGATGCCGACCGCGATCAACTCCACCGGCGACCGCGTCTCGACGAAATTGATCACCGACCGCAGGTGCCGCTCCAGGTAATTCCCCGGATTGGCGGACAGCGTGGAATCGTCCACCGGCGCGCCGTCGGAAATCACCATCAGGATGCGCCGCTGTTCGGTCCGACCGAGCAAACGGTTGTGGGCCCAGAGCAGCGCTTCGCCGTCGATGTTTTCCTTGAGAAGGCCTTCCCGCATCATCAGGCCCAAATTGCGGCGCGCCCGGCGCCAGGGCGCATCCGCGGCCTTGTAGATGATGTGGCGCAGGTCGTTGAGGCGGCCGGGCTGCGGCGGACGGCCGGCCTTGAGCCATTCCTCCTTCGCCATGCCGCCCTTCCAGGCCTTCGTGGTGAAGCCGAGGATCTCGACCTTCACGCCGCAGCGTTCGAGCGTGCGCGCCAGGATGTCGGCGCACAGCGCTGCGACCATGATCGGCCGGCCGCGCATGGATCCCGAATTGTCGAGCAGGAGCGAAACGACGGTGTCCTTGAACTGGGTGTCGTCCTCTTGCTTGAACGACAGCGCCGAAAGCGGATCGACGATCACCCGGGTCAGGCGCGCGGAATCGAGCACCCCCTCCTCCAGATCGAAGGACCAGGCGCGGTTCTGCTGCGCGAGCAGCCGGCGCTGGAGGCGGTTGGCGAGCCGGCTGACGGCGCCCTGGAGCGGCTTCAGCTGCTGGTCCAGATAGGCGCGCAGACGGGCGAGTTCGTCGGCGTCGCACAGGGCTTCGGCGGCGACCACCTCGTCGTGTTTGAGGGTGAAGGCCTTGTAGTCGATGTTCGGATCCAGCGGCTCGTCGCGATAGCGCGGCCGCGTGGGGCGCTCGCCCTCCTGGTCGAGATCGGTTTCGTCCTGGTCGTCGCTGTCCATGTCGATGTCGAGCGGAACGGTCTCCTCGCCCTCCTCGCCGCCGTCGGCGGGCTGGAGCTCCATTTCCTGGGGCGAAGGGGCGGCCTGATCTTCTCCGGCGCCATCATCGCCTTGCGGCTGGTCTTGCTGCGTGGGCTCGGATTCCTCCGTCGATTGATCGTCGCTCGGTTCGGCGCCGAGCTGGTCGCCGAGGTCGAGATCGCGGATCAGGTCGCGGGTCAGCGCCGCGAAGGCGACCTGATCGTCCGCGGCGACACGCAGCCGATCGAGCGCTGAACCGGCCTTACGTTCGATCTCCGCACGCCACGCCTCGACGACGCCCTTGGCGACGTCGGGCGTCTCGAGTCCGGTCAGCCGCTCGCGGACGATGAGGCCGAGCGCATCGGCAAGCGGCGCGTCGGTATTGTCGGCGCGACCCCAGCCGCGCTTTTCGCACCGCTCGACCAGCGCCGCGGTGAGATTGGCGGCGACGCCTGCCATGGCGTTGGCGCCCAGCGCCTGAACGCGCATGTCCTCGGCGGCGTCGAACAGGTCGCGCGCCTGCGGTCCGTCCGGGCGGGCGCGGGCATGGGCCGCGTCGTCATGGTGCGCGAGCCGCAGGGCAAGCCCATCGGCCTGGCCGCGCAAGCGCTCGGCGTCGGGCGCGTTCAGCGACCGCGGCGGATGCGGCAAAACGAGCCGGCCCGCCGCATAGCGTGGGCCTTCGGCGCCGAAGACCACCTCAAGGTCATCGGCGCCGGCGAGTGCGCGCGTCGATTGCGCGAGCGCACGTTTGAAAACTTCGGTGGGCGTGTCCTTGGCGGCCATGTCGCCAGATGTAGCGCTCCCGCCAGGGCCGGGGGAAGGCCTGCGTTACAGGTTGGAGAGTTTGGATGCGCCGATAGCCGCACGACGCGCGGCGTCTGCGGGTTCAGTTAGGGACAAGGCGGAGCGGCGAGGCCCTCGGCCGA
>JBMOIB010000102.1:0-10816 GCA_049317545.1 Caulobacterales bacterium
TGAGGTGGTGCCCGCCCCAGGCGTGATCTGTGCCGTCGCCGTTCGTCGTGAAGGTGCGCGAGAAGTCCGACATCGTGAAGGACGTCACCGCATCGCGCATATTCCGCCCGCCGATGTTGGCCAGCGCGCCATCGAAATACGCCATCGCATGCGCGACCTTCGCGAGTAGGTTCGGCTGCGCCTGGTTCTGGATATCGTGATTGTCGAACCCGCCGAGGCTGACGAAAAACACCTGCCGGTTGATCCCGAGCGACGGCGCAGCGGCGATCATGCGCGCCACGGTCTGCATCTGCGTGGCGAGCGTGTTGGCTTCTGCGGCCCCGGTGACCGGGTTGGTGTAGGCCGCGGGCGTCGGAATAGAGGTTACCGCAGCGCCGGTGAACGCCGTGTTGAGCGCATCGGCCGAATCCATCGAGCGACGCGTCACCGCGCCGTAATCCTGCATAAACAGGCTCGCCGCGCTCGCCTCGCGGATCGTTTCACGAAGGCGCGCCGCGGCGGTGGACGATCCATTGAGCGTCGCGCCCGTCGCTGAGGTGATGCGCAAGGCCGGCTCCGCGTTCGTCGTCACCTGATACTGAACGACCGAATCGCCCGCCAGAAACACCGCATTCCCCGCGACGGAAATGGCCGTGAACACCGCGCTCGCGCCGTTTTGGCTGAGCATCGTATCGGCCATCAGGCCGCCCCAGCCGCGACGCGCGCCTTCGGCGGCGCTGGCCTGCCAGATCGATTGCTGGTCGTTGTGCGACATCAGGTTCGGCGGCAATCGCACTGAACGCGCAGCGTACTGGGCTTTTGTGGTCGGGACGATCAACGGCCCGACGTTGGCGAGGACGGCCAGACGTCCGGCCGCCCAGGGATTGGCCGCGTCGCGCACCAAAGGCGACAGGACCGGATGAACGCCAAACGTGCGGCTCGTGGCGTTGGTGCCTGGAGGCACCGGGTTCGCGGTGCGCGGCGCGATCGGCAGCACCCCGCCGAAAAACTCGGGCGACGCACGTGTTACGGTCCGTCCCGTGACCGGAGAAACCGAGCCGACCGCGGCCGGCGCGGTCCCGACGGGCATCAACGCAATCGGGTCGTTGCCCGTGTTGCGCGCCGCCCAGTAGCGCGTCCAGCTGTCCGCATCGGTCGCCAGAACGGTGTTGTTGGAATCGTTGCCGCCGAACAGGAAAATGCAGACGAGCGCCCGGTACGCGGGCGGCGCGGTCTGGGCCGAAGCCGAGCCCATCGTGGCCAGTTGCAGGGCAAATGGCGCCGCCGCGCCAAGCGGCGCCATGGCCGCCATCATGCGTAAGAAATGTCGGCGCGTGGCCGGAGAGAGATCTGCCATCGCCCGGCCTCCTCAGCGCTGAACCAAATAATCCTGAGACGCCATGACGATCACGATCGCCGTGCGTACGCGGTTGAGCCGCGCAGCGTCGATCTGCGTCTGTCCTGTCGTCGGAATTGCAATGGAATTGACCGCCTCGACCACGCGGGTGCGGAGCGTCGCGCTCATCTGTCCGGCGAGCAGCAATCGGTTCAGCCGCGAGGCCAATTGATCGGCATTGTCGGCGATCGCCAACTCCGCCGCATAGGCGGCGCGAACGTCTGAGCCCGCGCCGATCCCCGAGGTGATCGCGCCATTGATCGTGTTGACGTAGCCCGCAGCGGACACTTCGTCGACGATTTGGAACTCCGGCGCATTGAGATTGCGGCCGCCGAGCGCGGTCGTCGCCGGCGGGACAAAGCCAGGACGCCAGAAATTGAACACGGACGGCGACGCGAGCGGCGATTGCCCGAGCGATTGGTTGGAGCTGGTGGAATTCACCGTCCAGGCGCCGCCCACAGACGTCGCGCCGAACGCCCGCATCCAGTTCGAGAGCCGAATGACCGGCTCGCGCAGCTTGCCGTAGGTCGGATCGGACAAAGTCGTAGCGCCCCGCGCGTCGGCATCGGTCAGCACGGCGCGGATCACAGCCGCCATGTCGCCACGGACGCCGGCGCCGTTGTTGTTGAACACGGCGGCGACGCGCTGGACGTAGCCTGGCGAGGGATTGCTGGTCACGAGCCTCTGGATCAGCTGGCGCGCCATGAACGGACCGACGTTGGGATGATTGAACAGCGTGTCGAGCGCGATGCGAAGATCGCCGCCGACGTCAGCCGTTGTCGAAGCCGGGATCGTCACACCGAGGAATTGCTTTTGCGAAAGCGAATGATACTGCGGATAGAAGATCATCGGCCGCACGGTGGCGTTCGGATCGAGGCTACCGCCGAAGAACGTCGAATTGGTCGGGTTCGGGTGATACCACGAGATGCCGGTGAACACCTTGGCGAGGCCGGAAATGTCGGCCGGGCTGTAGGTGGCGGTCGTTTGGCCGTTGGCGTCCGTGCGCGGCGTTCCATCGGGATTGAGCTGCACCAGCCCGATGGTCATCAATTGCATGACTTCGCGCGCGTAGTTTTCATCCGGCGTTCGCGTTCCGGCGGCATCTTCACGCTGGTTGGCGAGGTACGTGAGATACCGCCCCATCATCGGGTGGAGCGTCACGTTCTCCAAAAGCGTGCGATAGTTCGCGAACGCGTTTTGCGACAACATATCGTAGTATGAAGCAGCGCCGCGCACGTCGATCGAGCTGTCATTGAGCGAGATGACGAAGATCTGCGAATAGGCGAACGCCACGCGCTGGCGCAGTTGATCGGGACTGGTGGCGGCGTTGAGCCACCACGTTTCGTAGAAATGGTTGGCGTTGAGCGTCGCCTGCGGGTTCGTTTGCCGCAATTGCGCCAGACGCGCCTCAAGATAGGCCTGATGCGTTTGCGCTTGAGGCGGCGCGCTCAATTGCTGGGCGATCCACGGATCGATGCCCGCGTTGCGGACCGCGTCGATCGTTGCGTCGGTGGCGCCAAACGTCGCCTGCCCCAGGATACGCCCGGCTTCCGCCTCCGTCGGCGGCACTGTGGCCACGGGAGGGGGTGTGGGCGTCGTTGACGTACCGCCGCCGCCGCCGCCGCCTCCACCGCAGGCCGCAAGCGCCAAGGTCGCCAGCGCGATCAGAAGTCGCTTCATCCGAACCCCCGTTCCTTGCGTCGCTAGACGATCGACCCCTGAAAAGCTAGCGCAGTTTGTTGACGATTGCTGCGGGTCCCGCGACGAGCGTTGAGTTACGCGCCAAATCGGCGGGCGCCCCAATTTGCCGGCGCTCCGAAACCCATCTACCAATCTGAGGCATGACCTCCGCCGCCTCGCCCGTCGCCCCGCCGCCTCCGCGCGTGCGCGTCTCGGTGGGGATCACCGGCCACCGGGCGACCCACGCCGCCTACCCCGCCAATGCGGCGCGGATCGAGGCCGTTCTCACCTCGGTTTTTGACCTGATCGATGCCGTGGTCGCCCGTACGAAGCCGCCATTCACCGGCGGGTTTGCTCCGGTGCGGCTCCATTCGATGCTCGCCGACGGCGCTGACCAGGCCGCCGCCCGGTTGGCCCAGGCGCGCGGATGGGAACTGGTCGCGCCCCTGCCCTTCGGCGAGGCGCTCAATGCGGCGATCAACGCAGCGCCCTTGCACGCCGCCGATGCGCGCGCGCTCCTCACCGGCTCCCAACCGGCGGACGAAGCTGTCGCCGCCCGCGCCGAGGCGATCCGATCCTTGAGCGCGCAGGCCCAGGTCTTTGCGCTGGCCGATCGCGATGAGGAGATCAGCGACGCGTTTCTGACCACCCTTGAGAGCCCCGGCGCAGCGGCGGCGCGCGATGTGTTCAACGCCGATTGCGCCGAGCGCGTGGCGCTCGCGGCGCGGCTTGTCGTCGAGCAGTCCGATATTCTCGTCGCGGTCTGGGATGGCGCCCGCACGACGTTCGTCGGCGGCACCGGGCATACGCTCGCGACCGCGCTCGATCTCGGCGCCAATGTCGTGTGGATCGACCCGGCGCGGCCGGAGGCTTGGCGCATTCTCGCAGCTCCGGAGGCGTTGGCGGATCTTCAATCGGCCGATCGCGGCGCCGATCAACCCGCTCTTCTTGCGCGTCTGGTGGAAGCCGCTCTTGGCGTTGAATCGCCGGCGCCGCCAACGCGCGGCCATCACGCGTCCGACGACGGCGAACCTTTGAGCGCTGCAACGTGGCGGCCGCATAGCAACCCGCTTTGGCATGCCTATCGTCGCGTTGAGGCGGTGTTCGGCGGCGAGAGCGGCAAAGATCCCTGGCGGTCGCTGCGCCAGACCTATGAGACGCCCAACGCCTACCTCTCCGGATCCGGCGCAGGAACGCTCGCGACGCTGCGCACCCTGCCGGGCATCGATCTGGATTTCGCTGAGCGCACCGCAGGCGCCGTGCTCGCCCGCTTCGCTTGGGCGGATGGCGTTTCGGCCCATCTCTCCGACACCTACCGCGGCGGGATGATCATCAATTTCGCCTTGTCGGCGCTCGCCGTCGTCGGCGGCCTCGCCTATCTGCCGTTCGTCGATACGGCCTGGAAATGGCCGTTCGCCCTCGCCGAGTTTGCGCTCCTGGTCGCGATCCTCGCGATCACCTTCGTCGGGCAGAAACGGCGCTGGCATGGGCGTTGGTTTGAGACCCGGCGCGCCGCCGAGTATCTGCGTCACGCGCCGCTTTTGCTCGCGCTTGGCGCGGCGCGGGCGCCAGGACTATGGCCGCGCGGCGTGGAAACGTCATGGCCCGAGCAGTACGCGCGTCAGGCGCTCCGCGAGGTCGGCCTGCCGTGCGCGTCGGTGACGCGCGCCTACCTGCGCACGGCGCTGACAGGCCTCCTCGACGCGCATGTGACCGCGCAGCGCGACTATCACCACGCCAAGGCCAAGAAGCTGGCGGCTGTCCACCGCAACCTCGACGAAGTGTCGACTCGGCTTTTCCAGGCCGCCGTCGTCAGCGTCGGGCTTTACCTCATCCTTGCGATCGTCGGCGGGCGCCACCTTATCGATTATGCGGTCTACAAGGACGCCTCGAAAGTCTTCACCTTCCTCGGCGTCGCCTTGCCGACATTCGGCGCCGGCATCGCCGGGGCCCGCTACTTTGGCGACTTCGAGCGCTTCGCCGCGATTTCGGAGGTCACCGCCGGCAAGCTCGACGCCGTGCACGACCGCATCCAGATCCTCGTGGCCGCGCCTGAAGCCGCGCTGACCTACGGCGCCGTCGCCGAACTTGCGCACGCCGCCGATCAGATCGTCGCGAGCGAGATCGAAAACTGGCAGGCGGTTTTCGGCGGCAAGCACATCACGGTGCCAGTCTGACCGGCGCAGCGGGAGGCGGCCTTGGGCGCTGAGCCGCGCTACCGCGCGTTCATCAGCTATTCCTGGCAAGACAAGGTCTGGGGCCGGCGCATCCATTCCTGGCTCGAGACGTACAAGATCCCCGAAGCCGAAAAGAATGGCGCGCCGCTGCCCAAGCGGCTCGGACGAATCTTCCGCGATGACGCCGACATGCCGGCCGCGTCCAACATCGGCGACGTCGTTGCAGTGGCGCTTGCCGAAGCCGAGGCGTTGATCGTCGTGTGCTCGCCGCGCTCGGCGCGGTCGAAGTGGGTCAACAGCGAAGTCAGCCATTTCCGCCGGCTGCCCGGCGCGCGCAAGGTCTACGCGGTCATCATCGATGGGACGCCGAATTCGGGCGATCCGGACACTGAGTGCTTCCCCCCTGCCTTGCGGGCAGCGACGGATCCGGATGATCCCGACGCCATGCCGATCGAGCCGGTCGGATTGGACGTCCGCCGCGACGGTCGCGACCGGATTTGCGCGCGCCTCGCCGCCGGGCTTCTCGACATTGATTTCGACGATCTGTGGGGACGCGATCGTCGGCGCGCCGAGCGTCGATCCCGTCAGCGCCTCGCCGCCTTGTCGGTTCTAACCGCAGTGTTTGCGGGGCTCCTCGCCTTGTCAGTGATCAATGGCGTGCGCGCGCATCTGGCCTTGAGCAGGTTCTTTGCGGAGCGCGCCTGGCAAAAGCTCGCCGACGGCGACGCGCCTGCGGCCGCCCGCTACGCCCTCGCCGGCCTGCGCATTGCGCCGCAGAACAAGCCGCTGTTCGAAGCCGCGCTCGGCGGCGTCATGCAGGCCTCGGGCGAGAGCGCCGCGCCTCTCGCAGCGGGCAGCGCAACGCTTGGGCTCAACGTCGCCGCAACCGGAGACCGCTTCGTCACCGCCGGCGCGGATGGCGCGGTGCGCCTTTGGCGGTTCGGAGACGCTGCGCCGTTGGCGATCTTCAAGATCGCGCCGGGACCGCTGGCCTATGCGATGATTTCGCGCGACGGCGCCAGGATCGCCGCGGCGGGAACGGACGGCGCCCTGCGCGTCTTCGATGCGAAGCCGGGGGCGGTTGCACGCGTCCTCGTTGCGTCTGGTCCCAGCTTCACGGCGCTCGGATTTTCGCCAGACGGCGCGAACGTGCTGACCGCGCGCGAGAACGGCGCGCTCGATCTCTGGCGCGACGGCCGGTCCAGCGCTTTGGCGCCGGCCGGCCCGTACGTCTGGGCGACGGCCTTCTCACCCGACGGCGCCCGCATCGCCGTTGCGCGCGACGACGGAACAATTCCGATCTTCAACGTGCAGTCCGGCGCAATCGAACGGGTCGTCGAGGCCGGCGAGGACGCCGTTCTCGATGTGGCTTTTTCTCCCGACGGCGCAAGGATTGCGACCGGCGACGCCGTCGGCCGCCTGCGCGTCTGGCGCCTGAGCGACGGGCGTCGCCTCGTCGACGTCAAGGCCCACGCCTACGAGATCTACCGCGTGCGTTTCGCGCCGGAGGGCGCGCGCATCGCCACCGCAGGCACCGACCAGGCGGCGCGCATCTGGTCGGCGCAGACAGGCGCTCGGATCGCCGAGTTCACCCGCGACGCGAACGTCGTCAACGACGTCGCGTTTTCGAGCGATGGCCAGCGCATCGCAACCGCCGGCGAAGATCATGTCGCGCGATTGTGGGACGCGCACTCGGGCAAGCTCCTGGCCGCTTTTCAAGGACACGCCGATGCCGTGCTCGCCGCGCGCTTCGCCGCCGATGGGCGCACCGTCGCAACTTTAAGCGCCGACGGCGCGATGCGCCTTTGGCCGGGCGAACGCGGGCGCGACCTTGCGCGTATCGCCGGGCATGATCACGCCGCGAGCGTGGAGTTCGCTCCAGGAGGCGCCGCCTTGGTCAGCGCCGGGCGCGACGGCGCCGCAAAAATCTGGGACGTGCCGACGGGCGCCCTACGCGCAACGCTCGAAGGTCACGAGAGCGGCGTGCGCACGGCGTTCGTCGCCCATAACGGTCGCTCGGTCGCCACTGCGGGAGAGGACGGATTGGTGATGATCTGGGACTTCTCCGGGCGCCTCCAGCGGTCCTGGCGCGCCCACGACGGCGCAGTCGCAGCGGCCGTGTATTCTCTTGATGATGGGCGCGTGGCGACGGCCGGAGACGATGGAACCGGCGCGATCTGGGCGGCGGACAGCGGCCAACTCATCGCGCGTTTGAAGGGACACGCCGCGGCGGTGCGCGCGGTGGCCTTCTCGCCAGATGGCCGCCTTGTAGCGACTGCGAGCCAGGACCGCAGCGTACGGCTGTGGTCTACGCGCGAAGGTCGGCTGGTTGGCGACATCGAGGTTAGTCAGCAGGGTGTGGGCGGCGTCGCGTTTTCCCCAGACGGCGCGAAGGTCGCCACCGCGAGCGACGATGGAACGGTGCGCCTCTGGCGGACCTCCACGCGCGCCGCCGCCTTGGTCGTGCGCGCGCACAAGGGCGAAGCCTACAGCGTCGTTTTCGCGCCGGACGGACGCCGGTTCGCCAGCGTCGGCGCGGATGGCAAAGCGCGTGTTTGGGACACGGCGGACGGCCGCGCGCTCGCGACCTTCGACGTCAGCGCCGCGGCCGCCTTCGGCGTCGCCTTTTCGCCCGACGGCCGCCGCCTCGCCGCAGCGAGCGACGACGGCGCCCTTTCGATCTGGGATGTCGCACGATTGACCCAGAACCTCTCTGACCTCGAACGCGACGCCTGCGTACGGCTCCTCGGGCCCGGGGGGCGGCGGTTCGATCGCGCGGCGATCACCGCTGATCCGCTCCTTCTCGCTCAATGGCCCGATGCAGCGCGTGACGTGTGCGAGGGCGTCGACGGCGCGCCGCCGCTCTCCGCCTCGAACGTGCGATGAACTGAGCTGCGAGCCGAAGGCTCAGCGACGGATTGAGGTCGCCGCTGGCAGCGGGCGCGGACGGCGTTGCACGCGGGCGCCGCCCGATCCGACGTCCGAGGAATTGGCGCTTCGCGCTTGATCGCCCGTCGCGCGTTCAACCGGTCCGCCGCCCAGCTCCTCAGGTAAGTTATCCATGAACCAGAGCACAGCCTCGTAGCAGGCCGAGATCACGTGCGTGGTCGGATTATAGAGGAATTGCGCCGGGCCCGGACCGCAGCTGCGGGCGATCAGATTGACCTGATCGGGCAGGCGCACGAACTCGCTGATGTCTTTGGCGACGTCGTCCAGGATTCCCGATCGGTGCAGGTAGGCCGCCGCTTCGCGCTGACCGGCTGCAGCGCTCGGATCTTCGAAAAAGACCTTGATCGCCGAATGCGCCGGCTTTTCCTCGGTGACGAGCGCATCGCCGAACCGCTCTTCGAAGCTGGCGTTGAGGTTGTTGAACTCGCCCACACAGACGTCGCGGGTGATCGCGCCTTCGAACGCATATTCGAATTCGCCATACACTGACGGATTGGAGCCGAGCACGAGGCAGGCGATGCGCGCGGCGCGGTCGATGTCGTCGGGATAATCGGGGTTGGCGTCGATGCCGCCGTCGTCTTGGGAATCGGCGCTGCGGATCCAGCCGCGCACCGCGGCGATGATGTCGTCGTCCTGGTCGGTTTCTTCCGGGTCGGGCATCAGGAGGTAAACGGCGATGTCGTCGGCGTCTTGTTCGGCCTCGTAGCGGTCGGCCTGCTGATCTTCCTGGCCGATCATGTCGGCGATCAGGTGCCCGGCCTCGTGGTAGGCCAGGAAGTAGATGTTGCCCTCGACATAGGCGTTGTGGACCGGGTCGCGCGGATTGAAGGCCTGCTGCGCCTGCGCGCCCGGCGCCGTCGCCGCCAATGCGACCGCCATCAGGCAGCCGCTCCATGCGAAACGCGATGCGGAGGCCATGTGCAGTGCTCCGAGCAGCCGAGTGCAGTTCCAACCCGTAAACTATCGTTAACCACGCGGCGCCCTGGGCGCAACCGGCCGTTAAGGGCGCCCGTTTCGGCGCGTGCGCGGATCAGCGCGCCATGGGCTCGATCAGCATGTCGTCGGCGAAGCGGCCCATCTGCATCGCTTGCCCAGAGCCTGACCACAGTACGCCAAGGCCGTCCTTGCGGCCGAGCTTGAATTCGCCCTCGTAGCGGCGCCCGTCCGGATAGATGACGACGGCCGGACCGTTCATGCGGCCGTCCACGACGGCGCCCATGGCGCGCGCGCCGTCGGCGAGGAGCATGAAGCCAGCGCCGGCCAAATGGCCGTCCTGAAACTCGCCAACGTAGCGGCGCGGACGTCCCTCGGCCGGCTGGGCCGCCTCATAGACGCCGAGCCCCTGCCAACGTCCCTCAACGAAGGCGCCGGCGAACCGATCGCCGGCGAATTCGCCGGCCGATTGCACCATGACGCCGACGCCCGTCGGTTTGCTGGAGCGCTCCGATTGGCCATCGAAGGTCGCGCCGTCGCGCAAAGCGATCGTGCGATAGCCCTTGGCCTTCGCCTTGGCCTGCGAGGCCGCCAGTTCCGCAGCGGCGATGACGCTTTCTGCGGAAGCCTGCTTGGCGAGCGCGTTTTCTTTCGCAGCGCGAGCGGCCTGGACCACAGGCGCGACCGACGCGTTCACCTGCTCGAGCGCGAACGGCGAGCCTGAGCCGCGCTTCTCGAGCGCCTCTTTGGCCTTCGCCGCCTGATCCGCGAACAAGCCTTGCGGGTAGGATTGCAGGTAGAAATCGTAGCCCGCGACGGACTTTTGCTCGCTCGCGATCGCCCAGGCGCGCGCATCGGCCTTGGTGGTCTCATTTTCGGCCGTGGCGGCCGCGATCGCCGCCATCGACTCCCTTTGCTGTTCGACGGCCTTCTCGGCGATCGCGAGCTGGTCGTCCTTGCCGTCCACGATGTCCATGAACTGCTTGCCGTTGGCGACGACGCCAATGGTCCCGCCGCCAAGCGCGAGGAGCGCCGCAAGGCCGGCCTTGAGCGATTGGTTCTCGCCCAGCAGTTTGCGCAACAGATCCCCGAACATCGCAGTCCCCGCAAACAACCGTTTGTGGATCGTCAGTTACCATGAATTTGCAGCAACAAGGAGACGTTCGCGCGGCGGGCGAACTCAATCCCAGGCCGCAGTTCGCGTCGCAGCGGTTTCCACTTCAAAGCGCGGCCATCACTCAGCCAGCGTTCAATCGAGCGATGCCTTTTGAATGCGGTGCATGTTCGCCTCAATCCAGATCGCAAGATCGGCGACCTTCGCCGCCACTTCCTCGCCGATCGGCGTAAGGCTGTACTCCACGTGCGGCGGAACGACCTTATAGGCCCGGCGCGCGACGAAACCGTCCGTCTCGAGTTGCTGCAGCGTCTGCGTGAGCATGCGCTCGCTGATGCCGCCAATGCGCCGGCGCAGGACGCTGAACCGCACGGTTTCATTCCGGAGGCCGATCAAAACCAGAACGCCCCAGCGGCTCGTCACATGGCTCAGCACGCGGCGGGAGGGACATGCGGCGATCATCACGTCAGGCTCGCGCCCCATCAAAGCCTGCACCATGTCCTGACCCGACATTTTTCCTCGCGCTCCATGCTTACCATTTTGTGTGTACTGCCGTTTCGTGTGCGTGTCCCCTATGTGCGTTTCCGG
>JBMOIB010000103.1:0-10800 GCA_049317545.1 Caulobacterales bacterium
TTCCTGCAGGTCGACACGACGAACATCCTGTTCATCTGCGGCGGCGCCTTCGCGGGTCTCGAAAAGATCATCGCCCAGCGTGGTCGCGGTTCGTCGATCGGTTTCGGCGCCAATGTGCGCGATCCCGAAGACCGCCGCACAGGCGAATTGCTCCGCGAAGTCGAGCCCGACGATCTCTTGAAGTTCGGCCTCATCCCGGAATTCGTCGGCCGTCTGCCGGTCCTCGCGACCCTCGAAGACCTCGACGAAGTGGCGCTGGTGCAGATCCTCACCGAGCCGAAGAACGCGCTCGTGAAGCAATACCAGCGCATGTTCGACATGGAGGGCGTGCGCCTGTCGATGCCGGACGAAGCGCTCAAGGCGGTCGCCCGCAAGGCGATCCAACGCAAAACAGGCGCCCGCGGCCTGCGCTCGATCCTTGAGACCATCCTGCTCGACACCATGTTTGATCTCCCCGGCATGCGGGGGGTCGAAGAGGTCGTGGTCGCCGCGGATGTGGTCGAGGGGCGCGCCAAGCCGTTGCTCGTTCATGCCGAGGGCGGCAAGGACAAGCAAAGCTCAGCCGGCTGATCCGCCGCCTTGAAGCCAAGCCCGACGCGGCCCAAATCGTAAGAGCGCCAAACGGCGCATCCTCAATGCTGAAAGCTTACGTGCGCCCTGACGTGGCCACGCCCGGCTTGCGGCCAAGGAGCCTATAATGGCTGAACGCATCACTCTGCCTGTATTGCCGCTGCGCGACATCGTCGTGTTCCCGCATATGGCCGCGCCGCTGTTCGTCGGCCGCGAGAAGTCCGTCCGCGCGCTCGACGAAGTGGCGAAGGGCGACAAGCAGATCTTCCTCGCGGCGCAGATGGAGGCGTCGGAGGACGATCCTGCGCCCGAGCGCATCTACGAAGTCGGCGCCATCGCCACCGTGATGCAGATCCTCAAATTGCCGGACGGCACCGTGCGCGTCCTGGTCGAGGGCGGCGCGCGGGCGCGCGCCGTGCGCTACACGCGCACGACGGAATTCTTCGAAGCCGAAGTCGAGATCACGCCGGACGAGCGCGCGGACAGCGCCGAAGCGCG
This sequence comes from Caulobacterales bacterium, assembly GCA_049317545.1. Classification (GTDB taxonomy): domain Bacteria; phylum Pseudomonadota; class Alphaproteobacteria; order Caulobacterales; family Aquidulcibacteraceae; genus REEB506. The sequence continues at coordinate 1,069 of JBMOIB010000103.1, forward strand.
CGCCGTTTCACGCGCTGTCGCCGATCAGTTCGACGCGCTCTCCAAGCTGTCGCGCAAAACGCCGGCTGAAGTGCTGCAGGCGATCCAGCAGATCGACGATCCGAGCCGCCTCGCCGACACGGTCGCCGGCCACCTCGGGATCAAGATCCCGGAAAAGCAAAGCCTGCTCGAATTGTTCGACGTGCCTGCGCGCCTGGAAAAGGTGCTGAGCCTGCTCGAAGGGCAGGTGGCTGAGGTGCAGGTCGAGCGGAAAATCCGTAACCGCGTGAAGCGGCAAATGGAGAAGACGCAGCGCGAGTATTACCTCAACGAGCAGATGAAGGCGATCCAGCGCGAACTCGGCGAGGGCGACGACGGGCGCGAGGACATCGCCGAACTCGAAGACCGGATCAAGAAGACCAAGCTCTCGAAGGAAGCGCTCGCCAAGGCTGAGGCCGAGATCAAGAAGCTGCGCCAGATGAGCCCGATGTCGGCCGAATCGACGGTCGTGCGGAACTATCTCGACTGGCTGCTGGCGCTGCCCTGGGGCGTGAAGAAGAAGGTCAAGAAGGACCTCGAGGCGGCGCAGGCCGTGCTCGATGAGGACCATTACGCCCTCGACAAGGTCAAAGAGCGGATCCTCGAATATCTCGCCGTTCAGGCGCGCACGCAGAAAGTGCGTGGCCCGATCCTGTGCCTCGTCGGTCCGCCCGGCGTCGGCAAGACCTCGCTCGGCAAATCGATCGCCAAGGCGACGGGACGCGATTTCGTGCGCGTTTCGCTCGGCGGCGTGCGCGACGAGGCCGAAATCCGCGGCCACCGGCGCACCTACATCGGATCCATGCCAGGCCGGATCATTCAGTCGATGAAGAAGGCCAAGAGCGCTAACCCGCTCTTCCTGCTCGACGAGATCGACAAGCTCGGCGCGGATTATCGCGGCGACCCGGCGGCAGCGCTCCTGGAAGTGCTGGATCCGGAGCAAAACGGCACGTTCAACGACCATTATCTGGAAGTTGATTACGACCTTTCAGACGTGCTGTTCATCACCACGGCCAACAGCCTCAACATGCCCCAGCCCTTGCTGGACCGCATGGAGATCATCCGGATCCCCGGTTACACCGAGGACGAAAAACTCGAGATCGCCAAAAAGCACCTTCTGCCGAAGCAGATCGAGGCCAACGGCCTGAAGAAGGGAGAATTCTCCCTCACTGACGAAGCCCTGCGCGACCTTATCCGTCGTTACACGCGCGAAGCCGGCGTGCGCAGTCTGGAACGCGAACTCGCCAATCTCGCGCGCAAGGCGGTGCGCGAAATCGAGCAGAAAAAGGCCAAAAAGGTCGACGTCTCGATCAAGAATCTCGCAGACTACGCGGGCATCTGGAAATACCGGTTCGGCGAGACTGATCGCGAAGACCAGATCGGCGTCGTCACGGGCCTCGCGTGGACGGAAGCTGGCGGCGATCTGTTGACGATCGAAGCGGTCTCGATGCCGGGCAAAGGCGCCATGACCGTCACCGGTAATTTGCGCGAAGTGATGAAGGAATCGATCTCCGCAGCGAATTCCTTCGTGCGGTCGCGCGCCGTTCAGTACGGCGTCAAACCGCCGGTGTTCCGCTCGCGCGACATCCACGTGCACGTGCCGGAAGGCGCGACGCCGAAGGACGGGCCGTCGGCCGGCATCACCATGGTGACGGCGATCGTTTCGGTGCTTACGGGCATTCCGGTGCGCATGAACGTCGCCATGACCGGCGAAGTGACGCTGCGCGGTCGCGTGCTTCCGATCGGCGGCCTGAAGGAAAAGCTGCTCGCGGCGCTGCGCGGCGGCGTCACGACGGTGCTGATCCCGAAGGACAATGAAAAAGACCTCGCCGAGATCCCGGACAATGTGAAGCAAGGCCTCACGATCATTCCGGTCTCCACGGTCGATGAAGTGCTCTCCAACGCGCTCCTGCGGCCGCTCACGCCGATCGAGTGGACCGAGGAGGACGAGGTGGCCGAAGAGCGCCGCGCCCGCAGCGATCAAACGACGGAACGCGACGCGGCCCGTCCGCACTAGTCGCGACGCGCCGCCCTAACTTGTGTTGCATGCAACGGAGCGCGCAGGCCCAAAGGGTCCGCGCGCTCTGTCGTGTGCGTTGCACGTATGCGCCTCTCCACCAGAAATAACGGGATCGTAATGCGCTTGCGCGCCTTAGCGTTTGACGGGGTCGGGGGGCGCCTCTCATATGCGCGCTTTCGTCAACCGTTAGGGGGAAGCGTTTTGAACAAAGCTGAATTGGTCGCGGACGTTGCGGCGAAAACCGGCCTTGCGAAGACGCAGGTCAGCGACATCGTCGATGCAACGTTCGACGTCATCGCCGAAGCGATGAAGAAGAACGACGAAGTGCGCCTGCCGAACTTCGGCGTCTTCGCGGTGGTTGAAACCGCCGCGCGCAAGGCCCGCAATCCGCAGACCGGGGAAGAGGTGAAGGTGCCGGCTGGACGCCGTCCCCGCTTCCGCCCCGGCAAGGCTCTCAAAGATCTGCTGGAAACCCCGAAGGTCCAGAAGCGCTGAGCCATTTGAAGCGTTGAACGGCGGCCGGTCCTCGAAAGAGGGCCGGCCGTCGCGTTTTCACCGCCTTGCAGCGTCTTTCGCCGCAGCGCGGCTGCGTGTATCGCTGCGCGTGTTGGAGATCGCCATGCTCGCCAAGATCTACCGTCCCGCCAAGACCGCCATGCAGTCGGGCCAAGCGGCTACGCGCCGCTGGGTTCTGGAATTCGAACCGGGCTCGGGCATCACGCCCGATCCGCTGATGGGCTGGTCGAGTTCGTCCGACATGAGCCGCCAGGTGAAGCTGGTCTTCGAGACCCGCGACCAGGCGATCGATTACGCCCGCCGGCATAACCTGCCGCACCAGGTCGTCGAGCCGAAGGAGCGCCAACCGGTGCTCAAGGCCTATGGCGACAATTTCTCCGCCCGCCGCAAAGAGCCCTGGTCGCACTGACGCGCGGCGACGCGGCACGGCCCCGTAGCTCAGCTGGATAGAGCATCCGCCTTCTAAGCGGACGGTCGCAGGTTCGAGCCCTGCCGGGGTCGCCAGCGCCTCAGTTCGGCGGCCGGAACGCCTCGTCGATCTGAAGCAATGGCCGCCCGCGACGCGATAGGCCGCTCAATCCTCGAACGCCGCATAGACCAGCGTGCGCAGATCGCGCCGGATCGGATGGGCGGAGGACGGCATCAGCTGGGTCATGAAGATGACGATGAGGTCCTCCTTCGGATCGACCCAGAAGAAGGTGCTCGCAGCGCCGCCCCAGGAGAGATCGCCGGTGGAGCCAGGAAGGAGCGTGGCGGCGCCGTCGATCGTCGTTGAGAAGCCGAGGCCGAAGCCGACGCCGGCGTACATGGCTTCGCTGAACAGCGAGACCGACAGGGCAGGCAGGTCTTTGCCGCCGGGGAGGTGATTGGCGCCCATCAGCGCAACGGTCTTGGGCGACAAAAGCCGCGCGTCGCCGCGGCGGCCGCCGCCGACGAGCATTTCGCAGAACTTGAGATAATCGGCCATCGTCGAGACGAGACCGCCGCCGCCGGAAACGAATGCGGGCGGTTCGAGGAACGAGCTCGTTTCCGGATCGTCGTGCAGGATCGGCTTGCCGCCGGGCGTGGAGAAATAGCAGGCGGCGAACCGCGGGCGCAGAGCGGGGCGCACGTGGAAGTCGGTCTCCGTCATGCCGAGCGGACCAAAGATCCGTGTGCGGAGGAAGTCCTCGAACGGCATGCCGGAGACCTTGCCGACGATGTAGCCGACGACGTCGGTGGCGACGGAATAGTTCCAGGCCGATCCGGGATCGAATTCGAGCGGCAGGCCGGCGAGCGCCTGGATCATGCCGTCCAGCGTGCCCTTCTTCTCGATCTCGCCAATGCCGCCTCCGCGATAGGCGGCGTCGACATTGGTGCGGTACTGGAAGCCGTAGGTGAGGCCGGAGGTATGGCGCAACAGGTCCACGATCAGCATCGGCCGCTTCGGCGGGCGCGTCCGGAACATGCCGGCGATGCCGCCCTCGTAAACGCCGAGCCGCTCCCATTCCGGGATGTAGCGATGCACGGGATGATCGAGCGCGACTTTGCCCTCCTCGACCAGCATCATCAGGGCGACGCTGGTGATCGGCTTGGTCATCGAATAGATGCGAAAGACCGCATCTTCCGCCATCGGCTTGGCGCGCGCGGCGTCGGCGAGGCCGTGGGCGGTGAAGTGCGCGACGCCGCCGCGACGCGCGACGAGCGTTGAAAACCCGGCGAGCTTTCCGGTGTCGAGGTAGCGCTCGCGCAGCACCGCATCGAGGCGCGCAAGGCGGCTTGAATTGAGGCCGAGGGCTTCGGGCTTTTCGTGCTTCATCGGATCAGCTCCGTGCGTAACGGCGCGCCAGGCCGCTCGTGACGTCGTAAAACTCTTCGACCGTTTCCTTGAGGATCTGCGCGACCGGCTTGACCGCGTCGATGCGCCCCGCGACCTGGCCCGACAACGCGATCGAGGCTTCCATGTCTCCGCCGAAGTAAAGATCGAGCGCCCTGGCCATCTGCATCATGACGGGCGGGCCGGCGTAATCGGGCGTCAATTCGCGCTCCAGGCCCTCGGTCTTTTTCGTGCGCAGCGCGCGCAGGGCGGGGCGGCCGAAGCGGTTGAGGAACAGCGTGTCGGTTTCTTCCGCCGCGACGATCGCGTTCTTCCAGTTCTCGTGCACCGGCGATTCCTGCGCCGAAACCATCCGTGTGCCCATCTGCACGCCCTCGGCGCCCAGCGCGAACGCCGCCGCCATCGAGCGCCCGCACGTGATGCCGCCGGCTGCGATGATCGGCACGTTGGTTTTCTCCGCAACGAGCGGCAAGAGCACCATGGTCATGACCGAATCTGGGTTCTTGAAACCGCCGCCCTCGCCGCCCTCGACAACGAGCCCGTCGACGCCCGCCTCGATGGCCTTCAGCGCCGCCTTGAGCGTCGGCACGACGTGGAAAACCGTCAGCCCGGCGTCCTTGAGCGGCCGGCAATAGCGTGTCGGATCGCCGGCCGAGGTGGTGACGAACTTCACGCCCTGGTCGATCACGAAACGTACGATGTCGGGATCACGGACGAACGCCTGCGCGATATTCACGCCGAACGGCTTGTCGGTGAGCGTGCGCATCTTCGCGATCTCGCCGCGGATGGCGTCCAATTCGCCCGACGACGTTTCGATGATGCCGAGCCCGCCGGCGTTCGAAACCGCCGAGGCGAGCGGTGCGCGTGCGATCCATCCCATCGGCGCCTGCACGATCGGATACTGCACGCCAAGCATGCGCGTGATGCGGTTGTCGAAGCCCATTTGCGTTTCCCCGTCTTCTTTGATTTGTCGTCAGCCGGCGAGGCGTTTGAAGCCTTCATCCAGGTCGGCGATCAGGTCGTCGGCATCTTCAAGGCCGATCGACAGGCGCATCAATTCGCCCTGCGGTCGCCATGTCGCGGCCGTGCGCTTGAGTTGCGCCATGCACGGCACGATCAGGCTCTCATAGCCGCCCCATGAGAAGCCCATGGCGAACAATTTGAAGCCTTCAAACATCGCGGTCAGGCGCTCCGGCGGCGCGGGGCGCAGGACGACGCTGAAAACGCCGGCGGCGCCTGTGAAATCGCGGGCCCACAATTCGTGGTCGCGCGCGCCGGGAAGGGCGGGATGCAGAACCTCGACGACGTCGGGATGTCCGCGCAGCCAGGTCGCGATGCGCATGGCGGACTGAGACTGCGCTGCGAGCCGCACCGGCATGGAGCGCAGGCCGCGCAAGCAGAGATAGACGTCGTCCGGCGCCCCCATGCCAAGGCCCAGCTCTTTGTTCGCCCGCCGCAACTGCGCGTGCGTCGCGGCGTCCCGCGCGAGGCAGGCGCCGAGCAGCACGTCGGCGTGTCCGGCCTGATACTTCGTGAGCGCTTGCACCGAGACGTCGGCGCCGTGGTCGAACGCCTTGAAGTGAAGGCCCGCTGACCAGGTGTTGTCGATGCCGGTCGCGACGCCGGCTGCGCGTGCGGCCGCGGTGATCGCCGGGACATCTTGCACTTCGAACGTCAGCGATCCGGGGCTCTCCATCCACACGAACCGCGTGTTCGGCTGAAGGAGGGAGGCGATCGCGCCGCCGATGCGGGGCTCGTAATAGGTGGTCTCGACGCCGAACCGCTTCAGTAGGCCGTCGCAGAAGCGCCGCGTGGGGCCATAGACGCTGTCGGGAACGAGCACATGGTCGCCGGCTTGGCAGAAGGCCAGGAACGGCAGCGCGCAGGCCGCAAGCCCCGACGGCGCAAACGTCACGCCGGCGCCGCCCTCGATCGCGATCAGAGCCTCGGCGAGCGCCTCGTGCACCGCCATGCCGTCAAGGCCGTAGGTCTTCACGTCGTCGTCGTAAAGATCGGCGACGCGCTCGAGGATCAGCGTCGAGACGCGTTGCACCGGCGGATTTACGCCGCCCTCATTGCGCGCGACGTTGCGCCCGGCGCGGACGAGTTGGGTGGCGATCTTGGTGCGCATGGCCGCTCAAGCGCCCGTGACGACGGGGGCGTCCGGCGCTGCGCCCCATTCCGCCCAGGACCCATCATAGAGGCCGACATCCCAGCGCCCGATGCGCGCCAAAGCGAGCGTCAGGATCGCTGCGGTGACGCCGGAACCGCAGGTCGTCGCAACCGGCTTGCGGGCTTCGACGCCGGCGGCGGCGAAGGTCGCGCGAAGCTCCTCGGAGGACTTAAGCGTGCCGTCCGCGCCGACGACGGCGGAGACGGGGACATTGCGGGCGCCCGGCATATGGCCGCCGCGCAGACCGGGGCGCGGTTCTGGATCAACGCCGGCGAATCGGCCGGGCGGTCGGGCGTCGAGAATGGCGGCCGTTCCCGCGTCGGTCAGTCGCCGCATGTCGGTCATGGAGCGCACGAGGTCAGAGCGAAGACGCGGTGTGAAATGGCGTTCCTGGCGCGGCGCCGGCTGGCCGTCTTCGACCTCGAACCCGGCCGCAATCCAGGCCGGCAGGCCGCCGTCGAGCACGAAGACGTCCTCGTGCCCCATCAGCCTGAACGTCCACCACACCCGGGCGGCGGAGAAGACGCCGGCGCTGTCGTAAACGACAACCGTCGATCCATCGCCGACGCCCATCTTGCGCATGCGCGAGGCGAACTTTTCCGGCGACGGCGCCATGTGCGGCAGGGGCGAGGCCGTGTCAGCGATCTCGTCGATGTCGAAGAATTGCGCGCCGGGAATTCGCCGGGCGAAGAATTCGGATTTGGGGTCGCGCTCCACGCCGGGGAGCACCCAGCTCGCGTCGAGGATGCGCAAATCGGGGGCGCCGAGACGCGCAGCGAGCGCTTCGACGGTGATCATCGGATCAGGATGGCGTCCAGTCATGTGCACTGACGCTAGGCTGTCGATGCTTACGCATCAAGCCGGGCGCCGTTGGGTGAGGCGCGCGTGATCCGTTCCGCGCTCGATCTCGTAACATGCTCAAATTCGCAGCAACGGCCAAACGCGCACCCATGAACGACGCCCAACCCGACTACGCCGCCCTGATTATGGATTACGCCAGCGGGGCTCTTCCGCCGGCCTTCCGCCTGTTGGTCGACGTGCATTTCGATTTTCGCCCCGAGGCGAAGCTTTGGGCGGCGCAGGCCGATTGCGCCGGCGGGGCGCTTCTCGAGCAAATGGAACCGGCTGCGCTCGGCGCCACGCTCCTGCCGCCGCGGCTCATCGATGAGCCGTCGCTCGCAGACGTCGTCGATCCCCTGGCCGGGGTCCGCGCCCGCATCGCGCTCGCCGCAAGCGGCGAGGATGGCCTGGCGTGGCGTCGCCGCTTGATCGGCTTCATGGACCATCGCCTGCCGATCCCGGGCGCCTCGCTGGTCAAGATCCCCGCCGGTCGCGCCATGCCGCGTCACGGCCACGAGGGTGAGGAACTGACCTTGGTGCTGCGCGGCGCCTTCGAGGACGAGCGCGGGACCTACCAGCGCGGTGATCTCGTGTTCGCCGACGCCGCTATTGAACATACCCCGCGCGTCACCGCCGACGACGCCTGCGTCTGCCTGATCGCCGAGACGGGCGGCTTGAAGCTGCGCACCTGGTGGGGCCGCGCGATCGCCGGGTGGGTGCATTGAAGCGGGTCGTTTGCCTCCTCCTGGCGCTGCTGTTCTGGCCGGGTCAGGCCAACGCCACGGACGCCCGCGGCGATGCGCCGGGGGCTGTCGCCTTCGACGTCTACATGAACGGCGCCCGCGTCGGGCGGCACAGCGTTGCGGTGTCCCAGACCGGTTCTGACCTGCGCGCTGACGTGCGGATCGACATGGCCGGCCGCGTCGGCCCGTTCGCCTTCACCTACGCGCATCGCTGCCAGGAGACCTGGCGTGCGGGCGCGCTCACGGCGCTGTCGTGCGAGGATCGCGAGGGGCGTAAGACGCGCACCCTTTCCGCGCGCGCCGACGGCGCGCGATTGGCGATCGACGCCAACGGCCGCGTGCTAACCGCGCCCGTCAACGTCTTGCCGTCGACCTGGTGGCGGGTGTCGACCACATCGGCTTCGAACCTCCTCGACACGCGCAACGGCAAGCCGCTGGCGATCCGGGTGCGTACGATCGGGCGCGACGAGGTCGCGACGCCGGCGGGGCCGGTCGCGGCGACCCGCTATCGCCTCGAGGGATCCACCACAGTCGACGTCTGGTACGACGCGATGGGGCGCTGGGTGAAAATGGCGTTCCGCCTGCGCGGCCAATCGTTCGAATACAAGCTCGCGACGCCGCCGGTCGAAGCGCCGAGGGGCTGATATGGGCCGCATTCCCGCTCGCATCGAAAACGGCTGCGCCTGGGTCACGGGCGCCAGCTCGGGCATCGGCCTTGCGCTGACGCGCCGCCTCGCCGCGCGCGGCTGGCGCGTGGCCGCAACTGCGCGGCGCGCCGACGCGCTCGCTGACCTCGCAGCCGCGAGCAACGGGTCGATCATCGCCGCGCCCGCCGACGTCGCCGATCGCGACGCCATGCAGGCCGCATACGCGCGGATCAAAGAGACGCTTGGCCCGGTTGGTCTCGTGATCGCCAATGCGGGGATCTACCTCCCGGTCGATGGCCGCCGGCCCGACGCCTCCCTCTACCGGCGCACCTTCGACGTCAATCTCATGGGCGTTGCGCACGCGCTCGAATGCGCCATGCCGGACATGACCGACCGCCGCGCCGGGCATTTCCATATCGTCTCCTCGGCGACGGGATTCGGCGGCATGCCGACGGCTTCGGCCTACGGCGCCTCGAAGGCCGCGCTGATCAATTTGGCGTCGTGCCTCAAGATCGAACTCGACCGCGTCAATGTCGGCATCTCGCTCTCGACGCCGGGATTCGTCGAAACGCCGGCCCAGGACGACAACGCCTTCCCCAAGCCCTTCATGATCAGCCCGGATGAGGCGGCGCGCCGCATCATCGGCGCGGTCGAACGCGGCGGCTTCGAAACGACGTTCCCGCGCCGCTTCACCTGGATCCTCAAAGCGATCTACGCGCTGCCGAAACCGCTGCACCTGCCGTTGATCCGCATGCAGACGGGGTGGGGCGGGGCGAAAGAGCCGCCGGCGCCGACGCGCTCGGGGCATTAGGACCTCACCGTCGCGTCCTTCTCCCCATGTGGGAGAAGGTGGCCCGCAGGGCCGGATGAGGGGAGAACCGCAACGCTCGCAGGTCAGCCCCAACACCCCTCACCCGTCTCGCAGGCTGCGCCTGCGATCCACCCTCTCCCACAAGGGG
>JBMOIB010000104.1:0-10711 GCA_049317545.1 Caulobacterales bacterium
GAGTCTGATGACCGCAGCGGCAGTCTGGAGTCGACGGCGGCGTCTGAGCCTCCCGCCGGCCCGGCAGAAGCCCAGGCCGCCATAACCGAGCCGGTCGACTTCAGGCAGGCCGCGCGCGAGCGGCGGGCCCGGCAGCGCGAGTTGGCCGCCGCCGCGCGTCGGACAGAGCAGGGGCCGGCCGAGGCCACGCCGAATGCCTTCGCGGTTCTGGAGGGGCGGGGGTAGGGGCGAGCTTGACAGCCCGGACTGACCGGATTTGTACGGGCGTCGACCCCAGCCCGCCATGATTCCGACTAGCCAGGATTTACGAAGCCAGCTTGATTGGATCAAGTGGCGCCGGCGTCGGCGCAGTCTTGGGGGATGAATGAATGCTGGGACACAAAAGACCGAACTGAACTCACCTAGCAGCTCTGAAGTACAGGCAGCGGCCGCAGATCATCACTCATCCAGAATCGGAAACAGCGTGTCTACCATCCAGACGCTTGGCAACTTCGCGTGGTCAATCGCCGAGATCCTCCGCGGCGACTTTAAGCAGTCCGAATACGGCAAGGTGATCCTGCCGTTCGTCGTGCTGCGCCGCCTCGATTGCATCCTTGAAAAATCCAAGGACGCAGTGCTCAAGGCCGCGGAGACGCTCCCCAAGGGCGTGGATGAAGCCACCCGCGACATGATTCTGTTCGGCGCGGCGGGGCACGACATCAAGGTCTACAACCTCTCGCGCTTCACCTTCGCCTCCCTTAAAGGGCAAGACGCGCGTCAGCTCCACGACAACCTCGTGGACTACATCACCAAGTTCTCCGGCAACGTCCGCGACATCTTCCTCGACAAGTTCCTGTTCACCGATCAGCTGAAGCGCCTCAAGGAAGGCGATATCCTCTGGAATGTGTTCGAGCGCTTCACCGAGATCGACCTGCATCCGGACAAGATCAGCAACATCGAGATGGGGTACCTCTTCGAGGACCTGATCCGCCGCTTCTCGGAAATCTCGAACGAGACCGCCGGGGAGCACTTCACTCCGCGTGAGGTGATCCGGCTCATCGTCGATCTGTTGATCGTGAATGACGACGCCAAGCTGACTGGCAAAGGCATCATCCGGCAGGTCTATGACCCAGCTTGCGGCACGGGTGGGATGCTCGCGCTGACGGAAGAGGCGCTCAAGGAGTTCAACCCAAACATCCGCGTCGAGCTGTTTGGGCAGGAGTTGAACGGCGAGTCCTTCGGCATCTGCAAATCCGACATGCTGGTGACGGGGCACGACCCGGAGCAGATCGCCTTCGGTAACACGCTCACGAACGACGCGCACAAGGGCAAGAAATTCCACTACATGCTCTCCAATCCCCCTTACGGCGTGGACTGGAAAAAGTATCAGGACCCGATCAAGGCCGAGGCCGAGACACAAGGGATGTCAGGCCGCTTCGGCGCGGGCACGCCGCGCATTTCAGACGGCCAGCTTCTCTTCCTCCAGCACATGATCTCCAAGATGCGCGACGACGAGGTCGGCTCGCGCATCGGCATCGTCATGAACGGCTCGCCACTCTTCACCGGCGGCGCGGGTTCAGGCGAGAGTGAAATCCGCCGTTGGATGTTGGAGAACGATTGGGTCGAGGCGATCGTCGCGTTGCCGACAGACCTTTTCTACAACACCGGCATTCAGACCTATGTCTGGCTTTTGACCAACCGCAAGGACAAGAAGCGCCAGGGGAAGGTGCAGTTGATCGACGCCTCTGGCGAGCGGTTCTGGAAATCGATGCGCAAGAACCTCGGTTCGAAACGGAAGGAAATCCATGAGGACGCGCGGCGCGAGATCGTGCGCATCTACGAGGGCTTCCTGAATGGCGACGCGGGTGAAGGCGAGACCGCCAAAATCTTTGCGACCACCGACTTTGGCTATCGTGAAATCCGGGTTGAGCGTCCATTGCGTTTGAACTTCGAAATGTCGGAAGTTCGCGTCGCTCGATTGAAGGGCGAGAAGGCTTTCATCCGCCTCGACGCTTCCGAGCAAGCCGAGCTGCTTGAAGTCTTGGAGACCATCCCGGCGAAGCTGTTCACCAGCCGCGATGCGTTTGAAGCTGCTCTGAACAAGGCGTTGAAGTCCAGCGGCGTGAAGCTCGGAGCACCGGCCCGCAAGGCGGTTCTCTCCGCCCTCTCGGAACGGGACGAAGATGCCGACATCTGCCTGGGAGCAGACGGCAAGCCTGAAGCGGACGCCGAGCTGCGCGACCATGAATTCGTGCCGCTGGGTGAGGATTGGCGCGAGTACCTGAAGCGCGAGGTGCTGCCCTTTGTATCGGACGCTTGGGTGGATGAGACCTACACCGACCCCATGGACAAGCAGGTCGGGCGTATCGGCTACGAGATCAACTTCAACCGATACTTCTACAAATACGTCCCGCCACGTCCGCTCGAAGAGATCGATGCGGAATTGAAGTCGCTGGAGAGCGAGATCGCGAACCTCCTGAAGGAGGTGGCCGCATGATCCCGCAAGCCGGACTACCGACCCCGCTTCACCGGACCGCTTGGCAGACAGCTCGCTTCAAGTTCCTGTTCGAGAAGCGCAATCGCCCGGTGCGTGAGGACGATGGAGTGGTCACCGCATTCAGGGATGGTGTGGTGACCTTACGCTCCAACCGCCGCGAAGATGGTTTTACGTTCGCGGACAAGGAGATTGGATACCAAGGCGTCGAGCCGGGAGACCTCGTAATTCATGCGATGGACGGATTTGCGGGCGCGATTGGGATATCCGACTCCAGGGGAAAGTGCTCTCCAGTTTATTCCATGGCGACGCCAAGGGCGGGTGTGCCAGCGGAACCTCGGTTTTGGGCGTACTATCTGAGAAATCTCGCAACGACTGGTTTTATCCATAGTCTCGCGAAGGGGATTCGCGAGCGAAGCACAGATTTTCGCTGGCGTGACGCCGGAAATTTGCTCGTCAATTTTCCCGATCTTGAAACCCAAAAGGCCATCGCGGATTTCCTCGACCGCGAAACCGCCCGCATCGATCAACTGATCGAGAAGAAGCAGAGGTTGGTCGAGCTCCTTGTCAACCGTGAGAAAAATCTCATCGGCGAGTGTTTGGCACGCGGCATTGATCCTAATGCGGAGTTCCAGTCCGTAAAGCAGGAGTGGCTTGGACGCATTCCCTCACATTGGAGAGTCGTCCCCCTTAAGGGCCTGATTTGGTATCAGGAGGGCCCCGGTATAATGGCGGATGATTTCCGCGAAGAGGGCATTCCTTTGCTTCGAATAAAGGGTCTGTCTGGTCAGCATGCTACGTTGGAAGGGTGCAACTATCTTGATCCAGAAAAGGTCCAGAAGCGTTGGGGACATTTTCGCGTGGAGCTTGGTGATTTTCTTATTAGCGCCAGCGCTACGAGAGGTGGTATCGCGTCACTTGTGACAGAGGAAGTCGTAGGGGCCATTCCTTACACGGGCATAATCAGAATTAAGCCTCGCGCCAAAGGTTATGTATCGGAGATTATTCCGTACTTTCTGCTCAGTTCCCTCTTCGACACCCAGATCGACCTTCTGAGCGCCGGATCAACTATTCAACATTTCGGCCCAACTCATCTCGGTCGCATGAAAGCACCTCTTCCGCCACAGGACGAACAGAGGAACATCGCAAGGTTCCTGGGCGACCGTGTCCCTCTGATTAGGCAAGCACGCGAGCAAACTGAAGGCAGCCAATCGAAACTGAAGGAGTTCCGCGCCGCCTTCATCACCGCCGCAGTCACGGGGCAGATTGACGTGGCCGCTTGGAGAAATGGCGGTCGAGTTCAACGGCAGATCGAGGATCTTGAGTCGCAGCTCCAACGCAAGGGGGCGCTCGCATGAGCCGTCTCTGGATCGTCAGGGCTGGAGCCCACGGTGAGCGCGAGCTTGCGGCTATCTCGCAGAGCAGGTTGCTGCCGGGCTTCCTTGAGGTCGGCGACCTTTCTGCAAAGAAGGACCGCGACGCCATTCTGACGCATCTCCAGGAGGTGTTGCCAAACCAAGGCGTGAACCGACTGCGCAACTTCGCGGCCCAGCTCAACCAGTTCGTGAACACGATCCAGGTCGGCGACTATGTCGTCATGCCGCGCAAGGTTACGAACGGTGTGGCGATTGGAATCGTCAAGGGCGGCTATGAGTTCGACGCGGACAGCGAATATAAGCACTCCCGCTCCGTCGAATGGAGAGAAGAGTCGCTCCCACGCGACACGTTCAAACAAGACCTACGCCATTCCTTCGGCGCGTTCATGACCATCTGCGAGATCAAGCGCAATGCTGCGCTGGATCGCGTGAAGGCAGTTCTCGAGAAAGGTCTCGATCCAGGCTCGCTGCTTGGCAAGCAAGGGCACGTTCCCGCAGCCACAGCCGACGAAAGCGTGGAAGCCGATGAATACCAAACCGACATCGAGGACGTCGCGAACCAGCAGATCATCTCGTTGATCAAGACCGAGTTCGCGGGACACGCACTCGCGGACCTGGTGGCGGAAATCCTCAGCGTTGAGGGCTATACGACGAGAGTGTCCCCACCCGGCCCGGACGGTGGTGTCGATATTCTCGCCGCGGGTGGAACTCTTGGCCTCGGCGAAGACAGCGTTTGCGTTCAGGTTAAATCCGGCGACGGCCCCGCTAACCATGAAGTCGTTCTGAAGTTGCTTGGTGCGATGTCCACCAGTCAGGCGCGTACCGGCCTCTTGGTCAGCATCGGCGGTGTGAATTCCGTCGCTCAGAAGGAGCTGGATAAATCCTTCTTCAAACTGCGTCTTTGGCAGATGCCTGACCTCCTGAAAGCGTTGTTCCGGGCTTATGGTGCGCTTTCTGAAGAGACGAAAGCCCGTATCCCCTTGAAACAGATCTGGGCACCCGTCGCGGTGGGTGAGGACTGAGCATGCCCGTTCACGACCTACACAAAGAGAAGGTCCTTCAGGAACACCTCATCAGCCAGTTGGTCGCGCATGAGGGCTATGAGCGCCGGGTGTCGCTTGAGAGCTTTGACCGCGCATTGGCAATGGACAAGGATCTGGTCCTTCACTTCGTGAAAGCGACGCAGGGGGAGCAATGGGACAAGCTCGCGGCGCAATATGGCGCGTCTGCCGAAGACACCTTCTTCACGCAACTCGCGAAGGCCCTGAAGGATCGCGGCCCGCTCGAAGTCCTGCGCAAAGGCATCAAGATCGTTCCAGGCATCCCGTTCTCGCTCTGCTATTTGCGACCGGCAAGCGGACTTGAGCCGAAGCGCGTCGAGGAATATCGCGCCAACATCCTCTCGGTGATGGACGAGGTCGAGTACAGCCAGAAGAATGGCAACCGGCTCGACGTGGTCCTTTTTCTCAACGGACTGCCAGTCGCCACCATCGAAGCCAAGAACCTCCTGACGGGCTCCACGTTCAAACATGCCGAAAAGCAGTATCGACACGACCGCTCACCCGCGGGCGAACCGCTCCTGACCTTTAAGCGTGGCGCGCTCGTCCATTTCGCGATGGACGAAGACAACGTGTCGATGACGACGCGCCTCCAGAACGGCAAGACCCGCTTCCTGCCGTTCAACCGAGGGCGAGATGGCGGTGCGGGCAACCCGGATGTCGAAGGCGAGTTCCGCGTCGCCTACCTGTATCGTTCCGGCGACTGGGGTGATGCGATCTTCTCCCGCGCGGTCCTACTCGATGTCATCGCCCAGTTCATGCACCTGGAGGTGATTGGGAAGGCGGAGACGATGATCTTCCCGCGCTTCCAGCAGCTCGACGCGGTGCGGCAACTCATGGCCCACGCCGGAGCTCATGGACCGGGGCGAAACTACCTCATCCAGCATTCGGCCGGATCCGGAAAATCCAACACGATCGGCTGGCTGTCGCATCACGCAATCAACCTGCATGACGCGAACGATAAGCCGGTGTTCAACACCGCCATCATCCTGACGGATCGTGTTGTCCTGGACCGCCAGCTCCAGGCCACGGTCGCCCAGTTCGAACAAACCGCTGGCGTGGTGAAAACCATCGACGGCACGTCGCGGCAGCTCAAGGAGGCGCTTGCGAAAGGCGCGCGGATCATCGTCTCAACGATCCAGAAGTTCTCGACCGAACACCTCCGGGATATCAGCGGGCAGAAAGACCGGACTTTCGCGATCATCGTCGATGAGGCGCATTCGAGCCAGTCGGGTAAGAGCGCGACGGCTGTTGTCGATGCGCTGACGCGAGAGGCCTCGAGCCCCGAAGACATCGAGGACATCATCCTTGCCTATCAGAAGGCGCGAGGCCCCCAAGCGAACCTCAGTTTCTTCGCATTCACGGCCACGCCCCGGAACGTGACCTTGGAGCGTTTCGGGACGATGGGCGCCGACGGTCTGCCGCATCCGTTCCACCTCTACTCGATGCGCCAGGCGATCGAGGAGGGCTTCATTCTGGACGTCCTCCAGAACTACATGACCTATCGCGCCTACTATCAGCTGGAGAAAACGATCGAGGACGACCCGAAGCTGTCGGGTCGAAAGGCCCAACGCAAAGTCGCGAAGTTTGCGCATCTGCACGAAACCGCCATCGGTCAGAAGGTCGAGATCATCATCGAGCACTTCCGTCGCCACGTTAAAGGCGAGCTCGATGGGCAGGCGAAGGCGATGGTGGTAACGGCCAGTCGTGAAGCGGCGTTGCGCTACTATCGGGGGATCCAGAAGTACATCGCCGAGGAGAAATACTCGGATCTGAAGGCCCTCGTGGCGTTCTCCGGCGAGCTGACGGTTGACGGTGAGACCTACAATGAGGCGGGCCTCAACGACTTCTCCGAGACCGAACTTCCTGGGCGGTTCGATGGGTTCAAGGCGGACGGGACGCCGTATCCGGACACGTTCCAAATCCTGATCGTCGCCGAGAAATACCAAACCGGCTTCGACCAGCCAAAGCTGTGCGCAATGTACGTCGACCGGAAGCTCGCGGGGCTCCAGGCCGTCCAGACGCTTTCGCGCTTGAACCGAACGCGAGCGGGGAAGGAGCGCACCTACATCCTCGATTTCCAGAACGCGATCGAGGACATCCAGGCGGCGTTCAAGCCGTACTTTGAAGTGACGTCCGTCGAAGCCATTTCTGATCCCAACCAGATCTACAATCTGGAATCGCGCTTGTTCGCGTTCGGCTACCTCGATCGCGACGAGGTGGAGCGCTTCGCTCAGGGGTACTTTAAGGCCGCGGTTAGCCCCGCGGAGCGACCTCGGCTTGAAGGTCTCGTGCGCCAGGCTGTCGAACGCTTCTTGGTAGACGACGACGAGGGACGTCGGGAGGAGTTCCGGCAACTGCTCAAGAGCTTTGGGCGCTTCTACGCGTTTATCGCGCAGGTGATCCGCCTCGAAGATACAGCACTTGAGAAGCTCGCCGCTTACGCATCGTGGCTCGCGAAGCTCTTGCCCGACCGCGACGTTCCGCCAGACATCGAGATCACCGATGAAATGATCACGCTGTCCGCCTTCAAGGTGGTCCAAAAAGAAGATGGGTCGGCCTCGCTTGCGCCGGGCGACAAACAAGCGCTGACGCCAATCACGGCCTTCGGTGCGAAGCCGTACACCGAAGACGAGCGCAGGGAGCTATCCGAAATCGTGAAGGCCTTCAATGACAGGCATGGCACTCAATTCACGGAGGCCGACATGCTTCGGTTCGAGCAGGTCAACCGCGATATTCTCGACGAGAACCTCTCGGAGATGCTCAAGAACAACGCCCCTGATGTCGTCTACAACGCTTTTGCTCAGGCCTTCTTCCAGGGCGCAATCCGCATGTTCCAGCGCGACAGCGAGATGCAGAACATCGTGCTCACGGATGCCGGCGCACGTGAGAAGGCGACGCGCCATTTCTTCAATAGGGCGCTCCGCGAAGTCCGCGCGACTGAATGATAATGCGGCCGCTCTCAGCAGCGTTGGCGCCGGACCCTCGTTTCGCTGATTTGGTAGTTGGCGATCAGTCCGGCCGGGCGCGCGCCATGACGTTCGCCGACCATCACGCAGCATTGTCGGCGGCGGACTTATTGCCCTCCGTCGACGCGGCTGTTCAATCGGTGTTCCGCCGCGCGCAGTCAGCGTTCGTCTATGCGTGGTTTGACTATGAGCTGACGTCACTTGCGCAATGGCAGGCCTGCGCTGCGCTTGAAATGCAGCTTCGACGTCACTTCGCTGGACCCAAAGGAAGGCCGCGCGGCCTTCGCCAGCTCTTCGCCCGCGCGATTGAGTCAGGAGCCCTCGATAGCTTCACCCCTGGCGCGGAGGGCGGCCCCTTTGACCGCACCCGGCTCGACCAGGTTGCGTTGGCGTTGAGCGCTATTCGGAATGATGGCGCCCATGGCGCTGATACAGTTGTAACGCCGAGCATGGCGCTCTCACTTTTGACCATTTGCGCGCGCCTCATCAATCATTTGGCGGCGCGTCAGGACGCTCCCTCTTGAGGAGTCAAACGACAGATTGAGGACTCTACGCCATCGATCGCCCAAACTCCTTTAGATACGCCTTCGCCGCTTCAGCGGCGCTCGGGCGTGTGACGCGTGTCGTGGTCGCGTCGTCCGCCAGGTACAGCGCATGATAGTCGACGATGAGCTGATGGAGCGAGGGTAGGTCGGCGCGCAGCGCTTTTAATCCGAGGCCGCGTTGATAGAGGCGCGCACGGGCGACCTTCAGTTCGAGGTGTGGGCTTTCCCGGACGGTTTCGTACCAATCGAGCGCCCGCAGCACGTCGGGCTCGCAGCCAATGCCGCGCTCCAAGCAGTAGCCCAACCAATAGATCGCCATCGGATCGCCGCAGCGTGCGCCGCGCTCGAACAAGCGAAAGGCCGCATGCGGATCTATTTCGATACCGTCGGCGCCCTTCAAGAGCAATCGGCCCTGGGTCGCGAGCGCTGGGGGATAGTGGGCATCGAGCAGAGCGTCGAGCGCGTGGCGCGCGACGCGGCGCTCCTTCAGGTTGCCCGTATCGATCACGAGGTCCACGAAGAACCACGCCGTGTCGGCGTTGGGCTCGCACGCCAGAATATCGGCCGCGAGCTCGCGGCCGACGGTGCGGACCTTCTCGACCAACGCGTCGCGCTCTGCGACCAGCGCAGCGACGCGCGCATCGATCGCGGCTTGCACATGTGCTTCGAAGGGCAGGCCTTCAGAGGCCTGCTTCAGTGCGATGAGCTGCTCATCATCCAGGCGGTCGAGGTAAGTGCGATCCATGGTTGTCTCCCAACGCCCGACCGAATTCGGCGATGAGGGATTGGGATTCAACCAGGCGGGCGACGCCTGCAGATACGCGACAACGAGCGACAACAGACGGACACCAAAGCGCAGATACAACGTCCGTTATCCGACCTCAGGTTGACGGACGTGACGCGCAATAGATCGCCCAGTCCGCCATCAGCGCTCGGCGTTTCTCGAACAGATCGCCGCGGCGATAGGCGGCCTCTGTTTTGTCGCCAATGACGTGGGCAAGCGCCATTTCCGAGACTTCGTTCGGGTAGCTGGTGCACTCGGAGGCCCAGTCCTTGAAGGTCGAGCGGAAGCCGTGCGCCGTGATGTCGGCGCGGTCCATGCGTTCGAGGAGCGCCTGGAAGGCGGTTTCTGAGAGACGCTCGCCCTTTGGCGTCCGCGGAAAGAGTATGGCCTCGGGCGGCGCCGCCTGAACGCGCGCCTCAACAAGCGCCAGCGCGGCTGGCGCGAGAGGCACGCGGTGCTCGCGGCTCGATTTCATCCGGGACGCCGGGACCGTCCAGATGCTCCGGGTCAGATCGATCTCGCCGCAGGTCGCGAGACGCACTTCACCCGATCGGGCCGCCGTCAGGATGAGGAACTGCAGGGCCTGCGCCGACGGTGCGTCGCGTTCGGCAAGCGACTTGAAGAATGTGGGCAGGTCGGCAAAGGGCAGGGCGGCGTGATGTCCGCGGCGGAGTTTCTCCGCGGCTGGCAGCAACTGGTCAATGTGGCCGCGCCAGCGGGCCGGGTTCTCGCCGGAGCGGAGACCGCGCGCTTTGGCGGCATCGAGCACACGCTCGATACGACCCCTGAGGCGCGAGGCGGTCTCTGGCTTCGCGTACCAGATCGGCTGAAGGACGCTGAGGACGTCGGCTGTGCTGATCGCCTCGACGGGCTTCTCGCGTATCGGCGCCGCATAGACGTCGAGCGTCATCCGCCACTGTGCCACGTGCTTCTCATTCCGCCAACTTGGCGCCATCGCCGCCACGAGGTCATCGGCGCAGGCGCCGAAGGTCACGACGGGCAACGGCGCTTCGTCGGGCGCAGCCGGCGTGACGCCGTTGAGGCGCGGGTCCGCACGCGCTTCCAACTGGGCGCGCGCCGCGGCCGCCCGCTTTCTGGCTTCAGCCAGCGACACCGTGCGCGCGGATCCCAGGCCCATTTCGATCCGACGACCCTGCCAGCGAAAGAGGAAGACCCAACGTCGCCCGCCATTCGCGGAAACCGACAGAAAGAGATTGCCGCCGTCGGCGTAACGACCGGGCTTCGATGCCGCTTCTACGCCCTTCGCCGTCAGTCGGTGTAAAGCGCCCATGGGGGTAGGGATCCCTGACTCTCTTCCCCCGTTTCTGCCCCACCAGGCTGTCCCACCACAAGCATTTGCTTCTCCTGGAAGTCCTTGGACGACGCTGGATCGAAAGGGGGCAAAAGGCGTCATAAAGGCAGAAGTTTAGAGCGGATTTCTTGGCCCTCTGTGTACCTACCGAGAAGCCCCTGAAAAAGCCCCGCTAAATCCCTCCGTCTCCGCCA
>JBMOIB010000105.1:0-10673 GCA_049317545.1 Caulobacterales bacterium
TAATAGAAGCCGAGCTCCTCGAAGAACGTGCCGCCCGTCACCATGCCGCGGGCGTACTCCTCGGCCTTCTTGGCGGCGTCGTGAATCGGCTGCGGCAGGCGCGCCGCGACCCGTTTGGCGACCTTGCGGACCTTCTGATAGGCCCCGCCCGAAACCAGCCGGGCCAGATAATTGCTCATGCCGCCCACCGGGGGCGCGATCGACATGTCGTTGTCGTTCAGGATGACGATCAGCCGCTTGGTCGTCACTGCGGCGTTGTTCATCGCCTCATAGGCCATGCCGGCCGACATGGAGCCGTCGCCGATCACGGCGATCACATGGTTGTCGCGGCCGGCCCGGTCGCGCGCCGCGCAAAAGCCCAGCGCCGCTGAAATCGAGGTCGCGGCGTGCGCCGCGCCGAACGGGTCGTATTCGCTTTCCGCCCGTTTCGTGAAGCCCGAGAGGCCGCCGCCCTGACGGAGCGTGCGGATCCGATCCCGACGGCCGGTCAGGATCTTGTGCGGATAGGCCTGGTGGCCGACGTCCCAGATGACGATGTCCTTGGGCGTATCGAAAACGTAATGGAGCGCGGTCGTGAGTTCGATGACGCCGAGCCCGGCGCCCAGATGCCCGCCCGTCACGCTGACCGCATCGATCGTTTCCGCCCGCAACTCTTCGGCGAGCGAGCGCAATTGGTTTTCATCGAGCTTGCGCAGGTCGGCCGGCGAGGCGATGGCGTCGAGCAACGGGGTAGGGACGGACATGGCGCGCCTTTCGGGCGGATGAAACGAAATTAATAGCGCCTATCGAGCACGAAATCGACGGCGTCGCACAAGACTTTGCCGCGCGGCCCGAAAATGCCCAGATGTCCCTTGGCCTGGGCGGCGAGAAGCCGCACCCGGGCCTGCGCGCCTTCCGCTCCCAAAATCGTCACGAAATTGACCTTGCCGGCGTTGGCGTCCTTGGCCGTTCGCTTGCCGACCTCGTCCTCCGCGCCCTCCACGTCAAGGAGGTCGTCGACCATCTGAAACGCAAGGCCGACATCGGTCGCAAAGCGAGACAGAGCGGCGCGCGCGTCATCGGCCGCCCCTCCGATCAGGGCCCCCGCCTCGACTGAGTACGAGATCAGCGCACCCGTTTTCAGCCTGTTCATGCGCGTGATGGTCGCGATGTCCTCCTTGGAGAGCCCCTCGCCGTGCATGTCGATCATCTGACCGGCGCACATGCCGTTCGGCCCCGCCGCCTTGGCGAGACCGCTGATCAGAAGGCAGCGCATCTGCGGGTCGGGATGGGTCGCCGGATCGGCCAGGACTTCAAAGGCGAAGGTCAAAAGGGCGTCGCCGGCCAGCAGCGCGGTCGCTTCGTCGAATCGCTTGTGCGTGGTCGGTTGGCCGCGGCGCAGATCGTCGTCGTCCATGCACGGCAGGTCGTCGTGGATAAGCGAATAGGTGTGCACGCACTCGATCGCCACGGCGGTCCGCAACAGGGCCTGCTCATCGGCGTCGAACAGCCGCCCTGCCTCGAGCGTGAAGAAGGGCCGCATGCGTTTACCGCCTGCGAGCGCGGCATAGCGCATGGCGCTGAACAGGGTGCCCTCAGGCCCCTGCACCCGCGGCAGCAGCGCATCCAGCGCGACAGTGACCCGGTCAGCCGCCTCGCGCAGCCTATGTTCAAGCGTTGGAGCCATGATCTCTGCTAGTCCGCCCGCGCGACCGGCGCAATGGCGGGCGATTTTTCCCTGATCCGGAGAGGAATGCGCGCGCGACGCGTCCGCGTGTTGACCCGCGCGCGTCTGACGGAGCCGCCCGCCCGAGCTTTATTCACAAGGCTTTGAAAATATTTGGCGGGGCTAACTATGCGTTTTGGCGTCGTTTATCTGCGTTAAGTGCGGCTTCTAGACGTCCGCGACCAGATTTCCGCTGCGGCGGCCTCAAATTGAGCACCAATCGCATGGAACAAAATGGGCGTTCGTTTAGTTATCGAATGATGTCTCAGCATTGGGTCCACTCCGTCATCGATTCCGCTGCGCGCGGCGACGAGCGTCCAACCGTTGCGGCCTTGCGTCTGCTCTTGCACGAAAATGACGGCGACGTGGACGACGCGCTGGACGCCGCATTGCGCTCCGCCGGGGAAGCTGGCGCCGCTCGTCTCACAAGAATGGCGACGCTGCTGGCGGACGCGCGACGTGACGCAACCGCATTGCGCGCGGTCGCCGCAGCCGGGCCCGAACTCGCGAGGGCCGACCAGGGGCTGGTCGAAGTCCGGTCCTGGGCCGCCGCCTTCGACCAAGCCGCCCGCATCAGCCACACCGCCGCTAGCGCGCTGTATTCATTAGGCGACTCTGAACGATTGGCGGCGGCGACACGGGAGGTCTGCGCCTATCTGGACGCCCGCAGCTTCATTACCGAAACGACGCGGGTGATCGACATCGGGGCCGGTGGCGGCCGTATCCTCGAGGCCATTGCCCCCTGGATCGCCTATGGCGTCGGGATCGACATTTCGTTGGAAATGCTGGCGAGCGCCCGCCCCCACGACAATGTCGCCTACCTCCAGACCGACGGTTGCAACCTGCGGGCGTTCAAGGACAATTCGTTCGACCTCGCGATCGCCGTCGAGAGTTTTCCCTACGTGGTCGCTTCCGGCCTCGACGAGATTCACATCGCCGAAGCGGCGCGCGTCCTCGCGCCAGGCGGCGCCTTGGTGATCATGAACTATTCCTATCGCGGCGATCGCAACGAGGATCGGATGGCCTTCATCGCAGCCTGCGCGGTGCACGACCTGACGCCGACCATTCTCGGCGAACAGCCGTTCGACCTTTGGGATGGAACGGTCTTCGCCGCGCGCCGTCGCTGATAAAGACGCGTCGGACATGACGCGACGCGGCAATCGCCCTAAATCGGGATCATGTTGATCCTCCTTTCGCCCGCCAAGAACCTCGACTGGTCGCCGCCGCCGCCGGACCTCCCGCGCAGCGAACCGATGCTAGCCAAGGACGCCAAAGCCCTCGCCGTCGCCGCCAAAGCTTTGAGCCGCACAGACATCGCGCGTTTGATGGACCTGTCCGAGAAGCTCGCCGACCTCAATCACGCCCGGTTCCAGGGCTTCGCCAAGGCCTCGCCCGACGAAGCCAAGCAAGCGGTCCTCGCGTTCAACGGCGACGTCTATCAGGGTCTCCAGGCCCGCACGCTCAAACGCGCCGATCTCGTCTGGGCTCAAGACCACCTGCGCATTCTCTCCGGCCTGTACGGCGTGCTGCGCCCGCTCGACGCCATCCAGCCCTACCGCCTGGAAATGGGCGCCAAGCTCGCCACCCGGCGCGGCGAGGACCTCTACGACTTCTGGGGCGACAAGATCGCCAAGACGCTGCGCGCCGATCTCGGACCCGACCGCCTCGTCCTCAATCTCGCCAGCGAGGAGTACTTCTCGGCGGTCGATCGCAAGACGCTCGGCGCCCGGGTGATCAGCCCGAAATTCCTCGACGTGAAAGACGGCAAGGCGCGGCCGGTCTTCATGTTCGTCAAGCGCGCGCGCGGACTGATGGCGCGCTGGGCGATCGAGACCCGCGCCGCGGATCTCGAAACGCTGCAGAAGTTCGCCGGCGGCGGGTACCGTTTCGACGTCGCGGCATCCACGTCAGACGATTGGGTGTTCACACGGCCCCAGCCTGAACCGGTGAAGTGAGCGGCCCCAAAGGGGCGCCTGCAATTGGCCGTCGATCGCGGGCTGAATCCGCAAGTCAAACCAGGGCGCCGCCCGAAGCCGGCGCGATCAGGTTCGGCCCTTCATTTGAAGGCGAATTGACGGCGCGCGAAACCGGATAAGCCTCGAGCAGCCCCTCCGGCGGCGCGCGCAGCAACAGATCGACCGCCGGTCGCGGCGCTTGCGGGTCGAGCCACAAATCGAAATCGGCGGCGTCGAGCATGACGGGCATGCGGTCGTGCAGATGGGCGACGTCGCCGTTGGCGGCGGTCGTCAGGATCGCCGCGGTTTCGACCTCGCCGCCGTCGGGCCCCCGCCAGCGTTCCCAAAGACCCGCGAAGGCGATCGGCAGGCGATCGGTCCGGCGGATGAAATAGGGCGTCTTCACCGCCCCCTCGCGCCGCCATTCGTAAAGGCCGTCGGCGGGCACGATGGCGCGCCGGCGCTTGTAGGCGTCACGGAAGAACGGCTTTTCCGCGCAGCCCTCGGCGCGGGCGTTGATCATCGATTTGGCGCCCGGCGGCTCCTTCATCCAGGCCGGATGCAGCCCCCAGCGCACCAGCACGCCTTCGCGCGCGCCGTCTGCGCCCGTGCGCACGATCGGGATCGTCTGCGACGGCGCAACGTTCCAGCGCGGCGCGTAGTCCTCGAACCGCGCAAGGCGGAAGAGTTGCGCCATGGCGTCGGCCGGCAGGGTGTAGACGTAGCGCCCGCACATGGAAGGTCCGGCTCCGCCGCTTAAGAGACCATCGCCCCGGTCGGGCAAGCCTTGGCGATCTTGCGCATTTGCCGGGTGATGAAAACAGAGCCGCCGTCGGCGCCGACGAAGCGATACTGACCGCGACCTTCGGGATAGGCGGCGAAACAGGCCTCTTCGGCATAGCCGGAGGATTGGTAGGAGAAACACAGGCCGCCGTCCTCGCGAACGCGAAGGCGGCCGCGGTCGACCTCGCCGGCGAACCAATAGACGGTATCGCCATTCGCCTCGACGCACTCCCGCCAAGGCACGTCGCGGCCCTCTCCCTTCATGACGCCGCTCATGTCTACGCCGAAAAACGTGCGCCGTGCAGCGTCAGCGCTGAGCGGTTGGGCCGCGGCCATCAAGCTCGCGGCCGCGATGAGGGCGAACATCAGGCGAAACATCGGAACCTCCGTCTTTACACAACCGGCCGCATGCGGCGAATTCGCGGCCATGACCCCATCCGCCCCCAAACGCCCCATTCCAGCTGTCGGTGTCGCCTGCTTCCGCGGCGACGACGTGCTGCTGATCCGCCGCGGCCAGCCGCCGCGCGTCGGCGAATGGTCGATCCCCGGCGGACGCATCGAATGGGGCGAGGCGGCCGCCGCAGCGGCCCTGCGGGAATTGCGCGAGGAAACCGGCGTCGACGCCGAACTCGTCGGCCTGGTCGATGTGGTGGACGGCCTTTTCCGCGCCCGCTCCGACGGGATCGTGTGGGGCCATTATGTGCTGATCGATTACGCCGCGCGCTGGATAGCCGGCGAGGCCCGCGCCGGCGACGACGCCGCCGAAGCCCAATTCGTTGCGCCTGACGCCCTTGCCGCCTTGCCCTTGTGGGACGAGACCCGCCGCATCATCGCCGCCGCCCGCGCGCTCGTCGCGACCTGACGCGCCCGCCATTGACCGAGGCATCACAGCGCCGCTCAATGGCGCAGGAGGAAAAAGAATGGCTTACGCACCTTTCGACCTGAGCGGCAAAGTGGCCCTCGTCACCGGCGGCAACCGCGGCATCGGCTACGGCATGGCTGAAGCGCTGGCGCTATCGGGCGCCGCGGTCGCGCTCTGGGGCCGTGACGCGGAACGCAACGCGCAGGCCGCCGAAGACCTCGCCGCGCATGGCGGGAAGGTGAAAGCCTACGCCGTCGACGTCGCCGACGAACAGGCCGTCGTCGCCGCAATGAAGCAGACCGTCGCGGACTTCGGCCGGATCGACACCGTTATCGCCAACGCCGGCGTCGGCTACGGCTCGCCCTCGTTCGTCGAAATGACCGCCGAAACCTATCGCAAGGTCCTTGCCGTCAATCTCGATGGAGTCTTCTTCACGCTGCGCGAAGCCTGCCGCCACATGGTCGAGCGCGCGCGCGCCGGCGACAAGGCCGGCGGCTCGCTGATCGGCATCGCCTCGCTCGCCGCCATCGAGGGCGCCGCCCGCAACGAGGCCTACGCCGCCACCAAGGGCGCCGTGATTTCCATGATCAAATCGATCGCAGTTGAGCACGCCCGCTATGGCGTGCGCGCCAACGCGATCCTCCCCGGCTGGATCGCCACCGACATGACCGCCATGGCGCAGGCCAATTCCGCCTTCGCCGAAAAGGTCATCCCGCGCGTCCCGATCCGGCGCTGGGGCGAGCCCAAGGATTTCGGCGGCCTCGCCGTCTACCTCGCCAGCGACGCGTCGTCGTTCCACACCGGCGACCTCATGATCATCGACGGCGGCTATTCGATTTTCTAAGTGCGCATGCGGGTGGAGCCGCGCGGCTTGCCTTGGCGCGCCGCGCGGCCGATGCTCGCGCCGAAAGAACACGAGGGGAGAGTGGGATGCGGTTCATCTTGATCGCGGCGACGGCCGCCTTGGCGCTTGCGGGCGCCGCCGAGGCGAAGACCTGGAAGGTCAAGCCCAGCCCCAACGCCCAGGCCGATCTGCAAAACGCGCTCCTCCAGGCGAAGTCCGGCGACACGGTGCAGCTCGCCAAGGGCCGCTTCCCGCTCGCGGGCGGGGTTTCGCTCGACGTCGCCGGCGTTACGATCCGCGGCGAAGGCGCCGACAAATCGATCCTCGACTTCACCGGCCAGACCCAGGGCGCGGAGGGCCTTCTCGTCACTTCAAGCCGGGTGTTGCTGCGCGATTTCGCCGTCGAGAACGCCAAGGGCGACGGCATCAAGGTCAAGGGCGCAGACCAGATCACGTTCCGGAATCTGCGCGTTGAATGGACGCGCGGCCCCAACAGCGCCAACGGCGCCTACGGCGTCTATCCGGTGCAATCGACCAACGTGCTGATCGACGCCGTGACCGTGAAGGGAGCGTCGGACGCCGGCATCTACGTCGGCCAATCGCGCAACATCGTAGTGCGCGACAGCCTCGCCGCCTTCAACGTCGCCGGCATTGAGATCGAAAATTCCTATAACGCCGACGTCTACGGCAACACCGCGACGCGCAACACCGGCGGCATTTTGGTGTTCGACCTGCCCGGTCTGCCGCAGCAGGGCGGCCGCGATATCCGCGTGTTCAACAACGTGATCCAGCAGAACGACACGCCCAACTTCGCACCCAAGGGCAACATCGTCGGCAGCGTGCCGTCCGGCACCGGCGTGCTCGTCATGGCCAACCGCAACGTCCACGTTTTCGAAAACGAGATCGGCGTGCACGGCACCGCAAATGTGATCGTCAGCGCCTATCGCGATGAGATCAAAGACCCGGCCTACAATCCGCTGCCGCGCGACATCGTCATCCGCAACAACACGTTCGGACCGACGGGCTTCAAGCCGGACGGCGATCTTTCGGCGCTCGCCGCCGCCGGCATCGGCCTGCCCGACATCTTGTGGGACGGCGCCACGACCTATGTCGCCGGCGGCGCGCCGCGCACCGAGCCCGTTCGCCTCGACATCCGCGACAATGTCCGCAAGGACAAGACGACCGTTACTGTGCTGTCGCTCGGCGTCGAACTCGCCGGCGGCCCGCTCACCGAAGCCCAGCCGGTTCCGGCGATCCCGCCGGTCACGCCGATCCCCGAGCCGGCCCCGGTCAAACTCGTCCAGAAATGATCCGCGTACGGCCTGTAGTCGCGCTCGCCGCGGCGCTCGTCGCCGGGCTTGCCTTTCTCGGCGCGGCCCGCGGGCCGGGTACGGGCCCACAGGCGCTTTTGTCCGACGATCCGCCGCAAACCCTGCAGGCGACGGGCCTTTTCCGCGACGCCGCGGCGACGATGCCGGCGCCGGGCGTCACGCCCTACGCGCTCAACACGGCGCTGTTCTCCGATGGTGCGGTGAAGCAGCGCTTCGTCTACCTGCCGCCCGGCGCCGTCGCGGCCTATCGCGCCGACGACGTGTTCGACTTCCCCGTCGGCGCTGTGCTCGTCAAAACGTTTGCGTTCCCGCTCGATCTGCGCGCGCCGGACGGCCCCGCACGCCGCCTCGAGACCAGGCTCCTGGTGCGCCGCGCCGGCGCCTGGGTCGCGCTGCCCTATGTGTGGAACGCGGAGGGGACCGAAGCCCGGCTCAGCCCGATCGGCGCAACCCTCGCGGTCTCTTACACCGACGCCGCCGGCGCGCCGTCGACGCTCGCCTGGAGCGCGCCGAACCGCAACCAGTGCAAGGGCTGCCACGGCCTCGAAGGCGCGGTGACGCCGATCGGCCCGAAGGCGCGCAACCTCAACGGCGATTATCCGTATGCGGACGGTCGCGAGAACCAGATCGCGCACTGGTCGCGTCTTGGCTTGCTCTCCGGTGCGCCTTCACCCGACGTCGCGCCGCGCGTCCCGACGCTGCGCGACGAAACGAGCCCGGTCGCCCTGCGCGCGCGCGCCTATCTCGACGTCAATTGCGCGCACTGCCATCGCCCCGGCGCGGCTGCCGACACGAGCGGGCTTGATCTGAGCTGGAGCCAAACCGAACCTGCACGCTACGGGGTCGAGAAGCGCCCTGTTGCGGCCGGACGCGGCTCGGCGAGTTTCGAATTCGACATCGCCCCCGGCGCACCCGACAAATCGATCCTCGCGCACCGCCTCGCATCGACCGACCCTGGCGTCATGATGCCGGAACTCGGACGCACATTGGTCGACGAGGAAGGGCTCGCGGTCGTGCGCCAGTGGATCGCTGAAATGAAGTGAGCCCAGCCTTCTCCCCTTGTGGGAGAAGGCAGCGCGCAGCGCCGGATGAGGGGTGAACCACCGCGCTCATACCCCACACCCCTCACCCGTCTCGGCGGCTGCGCCGCCGATCCACCCTCTCCCACAAGGGGAGAGGGACGCGGCGGTGTAAACGCGATAACATTGCGCATGACCCGCCTCGTGAAATCCCCCGCGACTCTGAATAGGGCCCGCCGCTTGCGGCGCGACATGTCCGACGCCGAACGCGTGCTCTGGATGCTGCTGCGCGGACGCCGCTTCGCCGGATGGAAGTTCCGACGTCAGGCGCCATGCGGCGACTACGTCGTCGACTTTTTTTGCCCAAGCGCACGTCTCGTCGTCGAACTTGACGGCGCGCAGCACGGCGCTCCTGAGCAGGCCGCGTTCGACGCCGCCCGCACCGCAGACCTAGAAGCCGCAGGACTGCGCGTCGTCCGCGTCTGGGTCGGCGATCTCTTCCACGAACGCGAAGGCGCGCTCGAAGCCATCTGGCAAGCGCTCAACCATCAATGAAGTCGTCCTTCTCCCCTTGTGGGAGAAGGTGGCCCGAAGGGCCGGATGAGGGGTGAACCCTCACATTCGAACGTAAGCCCCGACACCCCTCACCCGTCTCGGCGGCTGCGCCGCCGATCCACCCTCTCCCACAAGGGGAGAGGGACATCGCGACTACGCCGGATCCGGCTCGCGGGTCTTCAGGAGCACCAGTTCTTCCGCAGCGGTCGGATGCAGCGCCACGGTCTCGTCCCATTGGCGCTTGGAAAGCCCCGCCTTCACCGCGATTGCGGCGAGCTGGATCATTTCCGGCGCATCCTGGCCGGCGATATGTACGCCGAGAATTTTGTCGCTCTGGCCGTCGACGACGAGCTTCATCAGCGTCCGCTCGGGATTGCCGGCGACGACATGCTTCATCGGCCGGAAGACGGACTTGTAGACGTGCACGACCTCGTGCGTCGCGCGCGCCATCTTCTCGGTCAGGCCGACGGCGCCGACGGGTGGATGACCGAACACCGCCGTTGGGATCGTCGCATGATCAACCTTTGTGGGTTTGGCGTTATAGACCGTGTCGGCGAAGGCATGGCCTTCGCGGATCGCGATCGGCGTCAGGTTCACCCGGTTCGTGACGTCGCCCACCGCATAGATCGACGCCACATTGGTCTGCGAATACGCGTCCACCACGACCGCGCCGGCCGCATCAACGGCGACGCCCGCCGCTTCAAGCCCGAGCCCCGCTGTGTGCGGCGCCCGGCCGATCGCGGCCATGACGAGATCGGTCTCGACGACGCGTCCATCGGCGAACGTCACGCGATAGGAATCGCCGATCTTCTCGATCGCGGCGGGAACCGCATGGGTCATGACCTGCACCCCAGCCTCCGAGAGCGCAGCCTGCACATGGGTGCGAACGTCATCGTCGAAGCCGTTGAGGATCGTCGGGCCCCGATAGGCCAGAACCGTTTCGACGCCGAGGCCTTCGAAGATCGTCGCGAACTCGATGGCGATGTAGCCGCCGCCGACGATCACCGCCCGCGCCGGCAAACGCTCGAGAAGGAACGCCTCGTTCGATGAAATGGCGTGCTCGCCGCCGGGAATGGGCAGCCCGATCGGCGTTCCGCCCGTCGCCACGAGAATGCGCTCGGCCGTAACGCGGCGACCGTCCGAAAGACGCACCGCGTGCGGCCCCTCGATTTCGGCGCGCGCCTCGATAATTTCCACGCCCGCCTTGGCGAGGTTCGTCGCGTAGATGCCAGAGAGGCGGCCGACCTCGGTCTGGATGTTGTCGCGCAGGGTCGCCCAATCGAAGCGCGCCTGCACCGTCCAGCCATAGGCGGCGGCGTCCTCGAACTCCTGTGAGAAGCGCGCCGCGTACACGAAGTGCTTCTTCGGCACGCAACCGCGGATCACGCAGGTGCCGCCGATGCGGTACTCCTCTGCGATCGCGACGCGCGCGCCCGTGAGCGCCGCGATCCGCGCCGCTCGCACCCCGCCGGACCCGGCCCCAATGGTGAAAAGATCGAAATCGTAGCTCGCCATCGCCTGCATGTAGGGCGCCCTGCGCGGCCGCGCGAGCCCCAGCCACGCCGTGGTCGCCTCACCCTTGCCGCTTCGAGCGAGGTCTAGCACAGGGCTATTCGCGA
>JBMOIB010000106.1:0-10652 GCA_049317545.1 Caulobacterales bacterium
CGCTGCTGCCGAACGCCACACTCATCGTGCAACAGGAAGAATGGGACTTCGCACCACACGCCGACGATCGCGGGTATCACGCACCGGAGTTCGATACGGGCCAGCCCGTTCTGAAGGTTCGCGGCGAGTACGACGTGTTCGGCGATGGATCGGCCGTCTGCTTCCCGACGCCAGGGCACACGCCTGGGCACCAGTCGCTGCGCGTGCGCCTTCCGGGGGGCGACGTGATCCTGACGGGAGACTGTTGCAACATGCAGGAATCCCTCGACGAGCTACGCCTTCCCGATCACGCCCACGACGAAGACGCCTATCTGCGCAGTCTTCTGCATCTTCGCGATCTGCGCGCCCGCGGCGCGCGCATCTTCTTCAGCCACGATCCGGAATTCTGGAAATCGGTGCCGCAATCGGTTGCGCTGCGCTAGGCGCGGGCCAAGCACAGCGCATCCGGGACGCGAGAGGTCAGCGTGGCGCCATGCGGATGGCGCCGTCTAGACGCAGGCATTGGCCGTTGAAATAGGAGTTGCGGACGAGCTCCATCACGAGGCTGCCGAACTCCTCCGGCTTGCCGAGGCGCTTCGGGAACGGCACCGACGCGCCGAGCGCATCGAGCACTTTCTGCGGCGCGCCGAGCATCAGCGGCGTCGCGAAGATGCCGGGCATGATGGAATTGACGCGAATGCCAAGGTCCATGAGATCGCGCGCCATCGGCAGAACGAGCCCATTAACGCCCGCCTTCGCCGAGCCATAGATCACCTGGCCGATTTGCGCGTCCTGCGCGGCCACCGAAGCGGTGAGCGTGATGAGGCCGCGTTCACCGTCCTCGAGCGGTTCGAGCGTCGACATCCCAAGCGCGGAGATCGAGGCCACACGGTAGCTCGCAGTGAGGATGCCTTCCACGCCGTAGGCGTAATCCTCGGTCGGCGTGCGCTTGAAGCAGCCGGTCTCTTTGTCGAACGACAGCGTTTTCCCGCCCTTCGCCGTCATGGCGCAATGAACGAGGATGCGCTCCTGCCCATGCGCGGCCCGCGCCTTCTCGAATCCTGACAGGACGCTGTCCTCTTTCGTGATGTCGACCTTGCAGAATGTTCCGCCGATGTCGCGTGCGACAGTCTCGCCTGCGGCTTCGTTCACGTCGAAGATGGCGACTTTCACGCCTGCGGCAGCGAGCGCGAGTGCGCTGGCTTTGCCAAGTCCCGAAGCGCCGCCCGTTACGACGGCGGCGGTCGATGTATCGATCTTCATGAGGCTCCCCTTCTTGCTTCAAGTTTACGCTTGGCGATTAGATGGATCGACCTGTTTCGGCCCAATACGGTTCGCGCAGCTTGCGCTTGAAGATTTTCCCCGAATCCTCGCGCGGCAGCTCAGCCTCGAACACGATGACCCGGGGAATCTTGTATTTCGCCACCCGGCCTGCCGCGAACGCGCGCACGGCCTCTGGCGTCAGATCCGCGCCCGGCATCGGCTGGATGTGGGCCGCGAGGGTTTCGCCAAACTCTGGATCGGAATGCCGAACACGGCGACATCTGCGATGCCAGGCATCTTCAGCAGTTCCGCTTCGATCTCAGCCGGATAGATGTTCACGCCGCCGGATATGACCATCGCACTCTTGCGGTCGCACAGATAAAGAAATCCGTCCGCGTCGAAATAGCCGATGTCGCCCACCGACACATACCCATCGCGCTCGGCCGCGCGGCGCTTCTCCGGGTCGTTGTGATAGGTGAAATTCGGGGCCGCCGGCGCACGCGCGAAAACCTCGCCCGGCACGTTGACGGCGGTCTGCGCGCCCGCCTCGTCGAGCGTGCGAATATCCACCCCCGCCGGCGCCCGGCCGACTGATCCGGGATGCGCGAGCCACTCCTCCGCGGAGATGAAAGCGGTCGGGAACGTCTCTGTCGCCGCGTAGTACTCGTTGATGACCGGCCCCCACCACGCAATCATCGCGCGCTTCACATCGGGCGGGCATGGCGCCGCCGTGTGAATGACCCATCGCAACGACGACAGATCATAGAGGCGCTTCACGTCGTCCGGCAGGCGCAGCAGCCGCACGAACATGGTCGGCACCATGTAGAGATGCGTGACGCGCTCCCGCTCGATCAGACGAAGCAGGTCCTCGGGATCGAACTTCGGCTGGAGATGAATGTCCGCGCCCGCCAGGATCGCCAGACGTCCCGCGGCATTGGGCCCCCCATGGTACATCGGCCCGCTGACGACCGTGCAGATGCGCTCCGAGGCTCCGTTGAAGATCGCGTCTTCGAGACCGAACATGCGCGACGTCAATCGCGTCAGCGCCATCATCTCGGCCATTGACGCGGAGCGTTTTACGCCCTTCGGACGTCCCGTCGTGCCCGACGTGTAATAGACCGCACCGGGCTGTGTCGCCGCCGCCTGCGTTCGTTCGGGGAACTGATCGCGCCAGGTATCCCAATCGGGCGCCTCGACGGATCCGGACGGTTGCGCAACACCGTACGCAGCAGCGACTTCGGGCGACGTCGCGACCAGAAGAACGCGCACGCCCTCGGGAACGCCCGAGCGGATTTCCGGATACAGATCGCGGTGAACGACGAGCACGGTCGCGCCGCTGTCGGTGAGGATGTAGTTCGTCTCGTCGGGCGTGAAGTGCCAGTTCACGAGCACGACATAGGCCCCCAGAAGGTTGGCGGCTTCCGACGCTTCGAAAAACGCGAAGTCGTTGCGAAGCATGACGGCGATCGCATCGCCTTCGCCGACGCCAAGACTCGCAAGCCCGCTCGCCGCCCTGCGCCCCCGTGATCGCATGTCGTCGAGAGAAAGCACGCGCTCGCCGCTGACGATTCGTCCCATCGGGTCCGCCCCACCTACAACCGGAAACAGTATACTCATACAGGGGCCCCTCCGCGGGGCAAGAGCCGCCTGTCGCGCCGATCAGTCGAGGATATCGATCACGCTTCGTTGGCCGAGCTCACGCAGCCAAACCTTCCCGGCGTTGCGCATGTGGGTGTGCCAATGCGCTTCCGCGCCGGGGCCATCGCGCGCCTCAATGAGATCGACGAGCTTGACGTGAGACTTGAGGCCAATCCGGAGGTTTTTTTGCCGCTCGGCGCTGTCGTGCGCGCCGCGTCCCTGCGCGGCCAGCAGCGCGCGCTCGAATACGCCGCGAAGAGCGACGGCGAGAATAGCGAGCGTCACGTTGCCGCACTGCTCCATCAGCATGGTGTGAAAATCTGCAATCGCTTTGGTGATGGCGGTGGGATCGTCAATGACGGCGAACTCATACTCGACATGGCGACGCAACGTCGCCGCTGCCTGCCGGGGACGACGCTCGGCCGCAAGCCGCGCAGCTGGCGGTTCGATCAGAAGGCGCGCTTCGTAGACGTCGTTGATGGTCGCCCCATGCGTCTGAAGCGCTATGCCGGCCGCACGGGCGACGATGTCGGCATCGGGTTGGCTGACCTTTGCGCCGCCTCGCGCACCCCGAGAGACACTGATGAGGCCCTCGGCCTCGAGTATACGGATGGCCTCCCGTAGGGTTGGCCGGGAGACCCCAAACTCCAGGACGAGCCGTGCTTCTGGCGGCAGGCTGTCGCCGGTCTTGAGTTCACCCGTGACGATCGCGCGGCGGATTCGCGCCGCTACGACCTCAGCCGCCTTCGGGAGCCGAAGCTGGCCAGAGACGTTCGGCGTCGAGAGTTTCCGGCCCTGGTTCCCGTCCATACTGCGGGTTCTAGCGACCGGGGCGCAGCGGCGCCAGTCCTCCGCAGCCGGCCGCTAGGCGTCCCTGGAGCGTCGGCGCAAAGCCTGTGCGGCAAGGCCGACATGCAGTGCCGCCCAAAGGTTGGTGAAACAGGCGAGAAGCAGCGCGTACCGCAATGCGCCCTGCCCGAACTGGGGCGCAAGCAAATCGCTGACGAGGCCAGCGAGAAAGGGCCCCAGAGACGCGCCGACGAGACTGATGCCGAACAGCAGCGTGGCCGACGCAACGGCCCGCGACGTCGGCGGTGCGAGCTGTTGCGCGACACCGAAGCAGGGCGCGACATACATGACGTTGGCGAGATACGGCACGAAAAGCAGCGCGAGCGCCAGATCGGCCGTGGGCGCAAACAGGGCAGCGGCGAGGAACGGAGCCGCGACCAGAAACCCTATCATCGGGATCATCAGCGTTCGCCCCGGGTCCCCGCGACCGACGCGATCGGCAAACCAGCCGCCCCCGAACGCGCCTATCGCCCCCGCGACGCCATTTATCAGGCCGAACTTGAACCCAACCTCGGTATGGCTCAAGCCATGAACGCGGATCAGAAATGCGGGCATGAAGGCGAATAGCGCATACGCGCCGACACCGAAAATCGTGGTTCCGATCCAAAGCTGGCTGAACCCGCGAATTGCGAACAGCGATCTTACAGTCGCAATCGCGGCCTGCGGCTTTTCGACCTGCTCGGCAGGACGGACGTTTGGTACGGTCAGCGCGAAGAGGACTGCCAGCAGAAGTCCCGGTATGCCCATCACGATCATGGCGTAGCGCCAGCTGTGCATATCACTGAGCCAACCGCCGAGAACCAGCCCAGCCATGATGCCGATGGGCACGCCAAGCGTGAACACGCCCATCGCCACGCCGCGGCGCCGCTCGGGGATCAGGGCGGAAATGATGGCGTGCGCGGCTGGGGTGCTTCCCGCCTCGCCAGCCGCAACGCCCAGGCGCGTGGCGGCGAGTTGCAGGAAGTTTTGCGCAAAGCCGCCGGCGGTCGTCAAAAGACTCCAGACCGCAAGCGATCCAGCCAGAACCCATTTGGCGGACCAGCGATCGGCGAGACGCGCCAGAGGAAAGGCCATCGTGGCGTAAACGACGGCGAACGCGACGCCCCCAAGTAAGCCAAGCTCGGTGTCCGTCAAGCCGAGGTCGGACTTGATCGATTGCGCAAGAATCGACGGCAACTGCCGGTCGAGAAAGTTCATCACGTTGACGAGAAAGAGCAGCGCGATGACGTAGGCGGCCGAAACGCCTTTCGATGCAGGCCCTGATGTCATCGAACCTGACATAGTGGACGTCCCAAGTTTTCGGCGTGCACGCGCCGCCTCCTGTACGAAGGCGGCGCGCGGTGGCCGTCAGAATTTTGCATTGACGCCGAAACCAATCTCACGCGGCTGCGCATAGCTGCCCGAGAACCCGCCGCTGTTGGCGCCGGCTTGCAGCCAGTACACTTCCTCGCCGAGGTTCCGTCCCCACAGGCTCAGCGTGTAGCGATCGTCGGGCGTCGTCCAGGCAACACGGGCGTTGAGCGTGTCATACGCTTCCTGCTTTACCGCGCCGCCGGGAACCCAGATGAAGGAATCGCTCCAGAAATATTTCGCAGAGGCTTTCAGCGCGCCGCCCTGGAACTGTCCGGAATAAGTCAATCCGAAATCGAAAGTCGTCTCGGGGGTACGGATCATCCGGGTCCCGGAAAGGTTCGTCGCGACGGGCGTCGCCCCGATCCCGCCGGCGTTGGGGATGAAGTTCAAACCGCCGACGAACTGGTCATAACGAGCAGTCGGCAACCAGGATACGCCCAGCTGGGCGCTAAAATTTTCGGTCAGGTCTGCTCCGATTTGCAGATCCGCTCCCTCGATCTTCGCGCGAGCGGCGTTCTGGAGGATGGTGGTGCCTGCAACAGGATTCAGGATATTGTTCACCTGAAGCTGGATGTCGTTGTAGTCGTACGAGAAGGCTGAAGCGAGAATGGTCATCTGCCCAACCCGCGATTTGAGACCGACCTCGTAGGCCTTGACTTCCTCCGGGTTCACTTTCTGGAGCGGGTTGGTGACGGCCGTCGCATTGAACGTCCCGCTCTTGAACCCCGTACTGTAGGTTGCATACACGTTTGTCGTCGGCGCGATCTGGTACTTGCCGGTTATCCGCAGGCTGGAATTGGTCCAGTCGTCTTCACCGCTGAAGCGCACACCCGACAGGGCGTTGCGCGCGAAGGCTTCCTTTTTCTCCCACGTATAACGGTATCCGCCGATCACGGATAACTTGTCGGTCGCCTGCCAGGTGAGTTCGCCGAAAGCGGCCCAAGAACGGGCGTCCATACCGCCTTGCGTGTTCGCATTGTTGACCAGCCCCCCCGTCAACTGGCGAACGCCGCCCACGACCGCCGCCGGCGCAGCGAAGTTCAACGTCTTCGGCGCCTCGGCTTTGCTGTCGTAATAGTAAAGGCCAGCGACGTAGTTGACGGGTCCTTTGAAGTTCGATGCGAGATCGAATTCCTGTGTGAACACCTTGGTGTTCTGGAAAATCCAGAACTGCGCCGCGTCGAGATTCGTCCGGTCAGAATCCAGATAGGCCTTCAGATGGAAGTCCCGGTAGGCGCTGATCGAGGTCAGGGTATGGCTGGCCATGTCCCATTGCACATTGACCGAACCGCCGCTGCTCAGGCTTTTGACGTAGGGATCGAATGTCAGGGCTACGGTGTAGGGATCAATGCGTTTGTCGGGCGGCACGATCGCACCGGCCAGCGTCTTGAATGCCTGGACGCCGTTTTGAATTGTCGTCGAGAACGACGCGGAGCTGATGTTGTTCGTGTGGTCAGCGCTTACGACGACTTTCAGACGATCGCTCGGCTTGAACAGAATCTTGCCGCGGAGTGTGACCTGCTCGCTGTCGGCGACCTTTCCGCCTCGCGGACCGATGTTTCGGACATAGCCTTCGTCGTCATAGGTATAGGCTGAAAGCGCCACGGCGAGATTGTCCGAAAGCGGCGCTGTGACGTAGCCGTTCACCTCAGTGCTGCGCAGCTTCGTTCCATAGTCCACACTGATCACGCCGCCGGGATCGAAGCTCGGATCCGCCGTCACGATGCGGATCGCGCCGCCCGTGGCATTCCGCCCGAACAGTGTGCCCTGAGGCCCTTTCAAGACTTCGATGCGCTGGATGTTCTTGAGGTTGAACGCATTGCCCGCCTGGAACGGGATGTACACGTTGTCGATGTAGAGGGAGACGTTCGTCTCGTCGCCAAGCGTTGTCGAGGTCGTCCCAACGCCCCGGATCGATGGCTGAAATGCGAACCCCTGCGTCGCGGCGTTCAGGCCAGGGGCGAGCGCAGTCAGATCGCGTGTGCTGACGATGCCTGATTGCTCGAGCTGGGCGGCCGTCGCGGCTGTGATGGAAATCGGCACGTCGAGTAGCCGCTCCTCGCGCTTTTGCGCGGTGACGACAATCTCTCCTGCGGCGTTTGCTCCGACGCCGGCGGACTGCTCCGCCAGAGCGACCGGCGCAATCGACAACGTCGACGCGCACACGAGCGCGAAATTTCTGAACCTCCCCATACTTCCCCTCCTCGCAGGACACCAAACGGCGCACACCTGTCTTAATCATCTAGCTATGTTGACCATCGTTCGACGAGTCAACGATTGCTTGGGCTTGTGCGGTTCGCGAGCTGCGCGCACGATCGTCGCACTTCTGGGTCGACAGGAGAGGATTCCTGATGAGCGAAACTTCGATCCCTGGCGGCTGGCGCGATGTCGCCTCCTGCCTCGAGCGCGCCTTGAGGGAGGCGCCTGACGCCGAGGCGCTCGTCGGCCGGTATGCGCGCTACACGTTCGCCGAGCTCGATCGACTGATCGAGGGCGCAGCCGCCGCGCTTTCAGATCTTGGCGCGCAAGCCGGCGATCGCGTCGCCGCCTGTGCCGCGAACCATCCAGACATCGTGATCGCCTTCTTCGCGGCGCAACGGCTGGGCGCAATCTGGGTCGGGATCAATCGCGCTTTGGCGGCGCCGGAAAAGACGTTCCAGCTTTCTGATTCAGGCGCGCGGTTGCTGCTCGCCGACGCCGCGACCCGAGCGCAGATCGTCGCCAGCGGGCCCGAAATTCCGGAACTGCGCCACGTTATCGACATGGAGCCTGGCGCGCAGGGCAATGCGTTCCTCGACCTCGCGCGTGCGTTCCAAGGCAAGGCCTATCCGCGACCGATGATAGACCCGCATGCGCCGGCGGCGATCGCCTATACGAGCGGGACGACAGGCCGGCCGAAGGGTGCGGTGCATAGCCAGCACAACATGGTCCTGGTGGCGGCCACGACGCATGCGGGTGTGCGCGGTGCGCATTGGCGCCCGACACTGCGCCGCGGCGTTACGCTGCCGCTCACGATCCTGAACCTGATGATCCTCGACGCGATCACGCCCTTGTCCGGCGGCGGCGCGTGCGTCTGCATCGATCGCGCCGACGCGCTGGGGATCGCCGAATGGGTGCGCAACGAAAAGATCGAGTGCTTCACCGGCGCGCCAACGACGATTCATGACCTGCTGACACAACCTGAAATCACACCCGACGATCTACGGAGTCTCGTCTTCGCAGCGAGCGGCGGGGCGAACGTGTCTGACGCGTTGCGCGCGCTGTACCGGGGCCGGTTCGGCCAGCCTCTCCTGGGCGGATACGGAATGACGGAAGCGCCGACCGCTGTTGCAGGCACGCCGATCGCGGATGATCTCGCGCCCGGCGCGTGCGGCCGGGCCTTTCCACATCTGGAAATCGCGATTCTCGATCCAACCGGCGCCGAACTCCCCGCTGGAGAAACAGGCGAGATTTGCATCCGCGCCGCGCGGACAGGGCCGTGGGCCGGCGTTTATCGTCCGATGCTGGGGTATTGGAATCGGCCGGAGGAGTCTCGGGAAGCGCTGCGCGGCGGCTGGCTCCACACGGGCGATGTCGGCGCTCTCAATGACGCCGGCGACATCTTCATCACCGATCGCATGAAGGAAATGATCATCCGTGGCGGCGCGAATGTCTATCCGGCCGAGGTGGAGCGCGTGCTGGCCTCCGATCCACGCGTGCGCGGCGTCGCCGTGATTGGACAGGCCGACGTGCGCTTGGGCGAGCGGGTCATCGCGATGATCGAGCTGACCGCCGACGTGGCGCCCGCGGACCAGATCGAAGCGGACTTGCGCGCACTCTGCGCGGACCATCTCGCAAAGTACAAGATCCCCGAGGTCTGGACCTTTGTCGACGCGCTTCCGCGCAACGCCATGAACAAGGTGGACAAGGGCGCGCTGCGCGCGCGACTCAAGGCGCAGGAGCAGAGCTAGCCTTATCGGGTCAATCGAGAATGTCGATGAACGCCATACGACCCAGATCACCGGCCCAATAGCGGGCGGCAGCGTTCATGTGCGCGACCCAGTGCCGCTCGGCGGCGTCTCCGTCTCCGGCCTCGATGTGCGCGATGAGGCGCTCGTGCGACTTCAACCCGAACCGGAGTTGCTTCTCGCGATCCGCCTCCGGGCGCGGCCGCGCCCGCTGAACGGCTTTGAGGTGGCGCTCGACGACGCCGTGCAGCGCAAGGCCGACAACGGCGAGCGTTTGGTTGCCGCATTCCTCGAGCAGAATGCGGTGAAAATCCGCAATGGCAGACGTCACGGCGTCGATGTCGTGCATGACCGATTTTTCGTGCGCGAGATGGCGCCGCAGCGCCGCAGCCGCACGCTTTGGCGCCCGCTCCGCCGCAAGCCGCGCGGCCGGCGGCTCGATAATCGTGCGCGCCTCGTAGAGATCAGCCACGGTCGCGTCGCGCGTCTGGAGGGCGATCCCGGCCGCCTGTGCAACGATCGACGCCGTCGGCCGCGACACGCGCGCGCCGCCGCGCGCGCCGCGCTCGACCGTTAAGAGCCCTTCGGATTCCAAAATCCGCAGCGCCTCGCGCAACGTCGGGCGGGACACGCCGTGCTCTTCGAGCAGCTGGGCTTCCGGCGGCAGCATGTCGCCCGTCTGCAGCGCGCCCGTCACGATCGCGCGGCGGATCGTCCGCGCGACGAGTTCGGCCATTTTCGGCGCCCGCTCGGGAGCGCCGGACAGGGTCGACAAAGCGGCCGGCTTGGGCGCGTGCGACATCAGGTCCCCGTGAACTCCGGCTTGGTTTTCGTGCCGAACACCTTGAGCGCCGCGAGGTTGTCTTTCGTGCGCGACGTCTCAGCGACGCCGCGCGCCTCGGCCTCAAGATGAGCATCGAAGCCCTGTTCGAAGCTGTCGAACACGAGTCGCCGCATGCGCGCCAGGGCGACCGTCGGACCAGCCGCGAACTCGTCGGCGATGGCGCGCGCCTCGGCGGCGAAGGTTTCTTTTGGGGCCACAGCGGTGGCGAGGCCCCATTCCAAGGCTTTGGCCGCTGGCACGCGCTCGGCTCGGAGAATCATCTGACGCGCCCGCAACGGCCCCACCGTTCTCGGCAGAAGCCAGGATAGGCCGGAATCGGTCGACGATGCGAGATTCCGGAACGGAACAAGGAAGTAGGCGTCCTCCGCCGCGATCACGATGTCGCTCAGCAGCGCAAAGACGAGGCCGATCCCGACGCACGGGCCATTGACCGCAGCGACCACCGGCACGCGCACCTCGCGGACCTTGCGGACGAGCGGGTGGAAAAGGGATTCGACGGCCCCCAAGGCGGGAAGGTTCGAAGCCGCCTCTGCGGCCTTGGCTTGCCCCGCCAGGTTCACCCCGGCGCAGAAGCCGCGCCCCGCGCCGGTGATCATCAGCGCCCGAACGGCGCGGCGCGGCTTCGCGATCTCCATGAGCGCGGCGCTGATCCCGAGCGCCATGTTCGGCGTGATCGCGTTCAGGCGATCTGCGTCGTTCAGGGTGAGGATCGCGAGCCCGCCATCGAGTTCGAGCTGGATCTTGTCGAAATGCAGCACTTCGGTCATTGCGCAGCCTCC
>JBMOIB010000107.1:0-10599 GCA_049317545.1 Caulobacterales bacterium
CCGCGGCGCTCGCCATGTTCACGACCGCGCCGGCCTTCGCGGCGTTCGAAGAGACAAGCCGCGGACGCCTGGTGCGCGGCGCGCGCGCCGACGTCAGCGTGTTTTCGGTGGATCTGATGACCGCGCCGGTCGAGGCGATCCCGAAAGGCCGCGCGCTGGCGGCGGTCGTCGACGGGCGGATCACCTACCGCGCGCCGGGCTGGTGACGGCGCAGGGCCTCTGAATTTCTTCACCCTCGCCGCGCGCACGCCCTCCCCCAGCGGGGGAGGGCTGGGAGGGGGAGATGGCGGCTGCGGCGCGACAAAACTTGAAACGCCCGCGCGTCCTCTCCCCACCCCTGCCCCCCGCTGGGGAGGGGATGAGCGGCGTGGCCCTTCTCCCGCTGAGGAGCGGTTGGCCTAGAGCAGCATCGTCATCGGGTCTTCGACGAAGCCGCGGAACGCTTTGAGGAAGGCTGCGCCGATCGCGCCGTCGACGACGCGGTGATCGCAGGTGAGCGTGACTGTCATGACGCTGGCGATGGCGAGTTGTTCGCCGCGCACGACCGGGCGCTTTTCGCCGGCGCCGACGCTCATGATCATGCCATGCGGCTCATTGAGGATCGAGGCGAAGCTCTTGATGCCCATCATGCCGAGATTGGAGATCGAGAACGTCCCGCCCTGGTATTCTTCCGGCTTGAGTTTGCGGGCGCGCGCGCGCGCGGCGAGATCGGCCATTTCCGCGCTGATCGCCGCCAGCCCCTTTTGCTCGGCGCCGCGGATGATCGGCGTGATGAGGCCGCCGTCGATGGCGACGGCGACGGCGATGTCGGCGTGGTGGTGCAGCGCGATGCCGTCGGGCGTGTAGCTCGCGTTGCTCTCAGGGACGCGCATCAGTCCAAGCGCGCAGGCGCGGATGAGAATGTCGTTGACCGAGACCTTCACGCCCTGGTCGCCGAAACGCGCGTTGATGTCGGCGCGGGCGGCGAGGAGGCGGTCGAGTTCGACGTCGATCGTCAGTGGGAAATGCGGGACGTCGCGGAAACTCTCCGTCATCCGCCGCGCGATCGTTTTGCGCATCAGATCGAGCGGCACGAGTTTGTACGAACCCGGAAGAACGCCCATTTGTTCGAGCGTCTTCGGCGGCGGCGGCGGGACGGTGAGCGCGCGCGTTTCGGGCGCGGGCCGGGCGTCTGCGACGGGCGCGACGGCCGTTGACGTCTGAACCGGGGGCGATGCGCCGCGCGCGGCCTCGACGTCGGCCTTGACGATGCGGCCGCCCGGACCTGTGCCGCGCAGGCTGGCGAGATCAAGACCCGCCTGTTGCGCAAGCCGGCGCGCCAGGGGCGAGGCGGCGATGCGGGCGCTGGGCGACGCATGGCCGTTTGACTTGATGGGGACGACGGGCGCGGGGGCGGGCGCAGCCGTCGCGAGCGGCGTCGGCGCGGACGCAGGCGATGTCGCGCCGCCCTCCCCGCGCAGCCGCAGGATCGGCGCATTGACCTTCACGCCCTGCGTTCCGGCCGGCACGAGCAGGGCCTCGACGACGCCCTCGTCGACCGCCTCGACCTCCATCGTCGCCTTGTCGGTTTCGATCTCGGCGATGACCTGGCCCGCGACGACGCTGTCGCCCGGCTGCACCATCCATTTGGCGAGGTTGCCCTCCTCCATCGTCGGCGAGAGCGCGGGCATGGTGACCGTGACGATCATGGGAAGTTGGGATCCTGAATGAGCTGGACGGGCATGATTTCGGGTTTCCAGCGATGGATGAACGTCATGTAGAACAGCGCCACATAAGTGGCCGCGAGCACGACGTAGATCGAGGCGCGCACGAAGGCGTCGATCGACAGCGCCTGACCGGCGACGACGATCATTCCGGTTTCGGCGTTGCCGAGCACCGCGCGCCCGACGGCCGTGAGTTCTCCCGCGGCGTTGAGTTCATCCAGACGCGCGATCAGGCCCGCATGGGTCTGCACCGCGCCCAGCATGACGATCAGCAGCATGGTGAGGACGACGCTGACGAAGCCGTACGCGAAGAGCCGTGCGGTGAAGCTTGCGCCGCCGATGAAATAGTTCATCGCCGCCGTATAGGCCGAGACGATCGTGAAATAGACCGATACGCCAGCCAACAGGATCGTGGTGAACTCCACCAGCTCCTGGACGACATCCGCTTCGTTCATGCCCTAGCCCCCGTTTCGACGGCCGCCCTTACGAGCGGTAGCAGACCGCCT
Source organism: Caulobacterales bacterium (assembly GCA_049317545.1). Taxonomy (GTDB): domain Bacteria; phylum Pseudomonadota; class Alphaproteobacteria; order Caulobacterales; family Aquidulcibacteraceae; genus REEB506. Next base: position 2,210 of record JBMOIB010000107.1, read on the forward strand.
TTGCGGCGCGCACGATGTCTTCGACGCGCGGCAGGGCCAGCGCTTCGAGATTGGCGGCGTAGGCGAGCGGCGCATCGACCTGATGCACGCGCGTCGGCGGCGCGTCGAGGAAATCGAACGCCTCGCAGGCGACGATCGCGGCGACCTCAGCGCCGATTCCGCAGCGCCCCCAGCCCTCCTCGACAGTGACGAGCCGGCTGGTCTTCTTGACGCTCTCAAGGATCGTTTCGGTATCGAGCGGACGCAGCGTGCGCAGGTCGACGATCTCGGCGTCGATGCCGATCGCAGCGAGTTCGTCGGCGGCTTTCAACGCGAGGCCGACCATGCGCGAATGCGCGGTGATCGTGACGTCGGCTCCGGTGCGGCGGATGCGGGCCTTGCCGATCGGCGTGAGCCAATCGGGATCGTCGGGCACGTCGAATTCCTGCCCGTAGAGCATTTCGTGCTCGAGGAATACGACGGGGTTCGGATTGCGGATCGCCGCCTTCAGGAGGCCCTTGGCGTCGGCGGCGTCGTAGGGCGCGATCACGATGAGACCCGGGACATGGGCGTACCAGGAGGAATAATCCTGGCTGTGCTGGGCCGCGACCCGCGCCGCCGCGCCGTTCGGTCCACGAAACACGATGGAGGATTTGAGCTGGCCGCCGGACATATAGAGCGTCTTGGCGGCGGAATTGATGATGTGGTCGATCGCCTGCATGGCGAAGTTCCAGGTCATGAATTCCACGATCGGCTTCAGGCCCGACATCGCCGCGCCGACGCCGAGGCCCGCAAAGCCATGCTCCGTGATCGGCGTATCGACGACGCGGCGGGGACCGAACTCCTCCAGGAGACCGCGCGAGACCTTGTAGGCGCCCTGGTACTGCGCGACCTCTTCCCCGATCAGGAACACGTCCGGGTCGCGGCGCATTTCCTCGGCCATGGCGTCGCGCAGAGCGTCGCGCAGGGTCTGCTTCTTCGTGGCGGTTCCCGGCGTGAGTTCGTCGGCGGGCGTTGCGCCCCTCGTCATCCCGGACGGCGGCGCAGCCGCCGGTCCGGGACCTCGTTCCGCTTTCTGCACGGGGTCCCGGCTCTCGCTGCGCTCGGCCGGGATGACGATTGAAGCCGCCGCGCCGGCGAATGTGGCGATCGGCGTGTTGACCTTCACGGCCTGCGCGCCTTCGGGCACCAGAAGGGCCTCGATGATCCCCTCGTCGACGGCTTCGACTTCCATCGTCGCCTTGTCGGTTTCGATCTCGGCGATCACCTGGCCGGGGAGGATCGGATCGCCGGGCTTGACCAGCCATTTGGCGAGGTTGCCCTCCTCCATGGTGGGCGAAAGCGCGGGCATGAGGATTTGCATCGACATGGTTCAGGCGTGGTCCTGCAAAGGCGACGAGCGGGAAAGGGGGGCGCCGTCTTCATCGAACGGCGCATCGAAGGTGAAAGCGGCGGGCGTCGGCCCCAGGGCGTGGAGGCGATCGAGCCGGCGCGCGGCCTCGGCGAGGTCGGGCGTCAGGCCCTCCGCGATCCACCACAGCGCGACGTGGCCGCCGCCGAAGCCCTCGAACCATTTGGCGCGGCGCGCCATCACCGCGGCGTGCGCAGTCTCGTAGACGAAGGTGCGCAGCGATCCGAGATCGCGCCAGACCGAGAGATTGACGAGGAGGTTGTCGCGCCCCGCCATGCGCAGGCCGGTGGCGTCGCCGCCGTCGTCCTTCAGCCGCCAGATGAAGCCGGTGGAGCGTTCAGCCAGGGCATTGATGTTGTCCAGCGCGGCGACGAAATCGGCCATTTCCGGCGCATCCATTGGGAAGCGATGCTGGGCCACGTTGAGTTGCGCGAGATGCATGGCCCTCTCCCCCTCACGCGCCGGCGAGCTGGGCGGCGAGGCTTACGCCCTGCAGCGCCAGCGCCGCGAACAGGTAGCCGCATCCCCACAGAAGCGAAGCGGCGATCGCGCGGTCCTGTGCGCGTTCCGGCTTGGTGCGGGCGGCGCGCAGATGCGGAAACCGCCAGGCGCGCCAATTGCGCACCGGATCGGCGAGGTCGCCGCGCGCGCGCCGCATGCGCTGCATGTCGAAATAGCTCTTCACGAACATCGTTCCGGCCGCGCCGAACAGCGCGATCTGGGCGACGTACGCGAGCGACAAAAAGCTCATGCGTCGATCAATACGTCTGTGAGCAGTTCGGACGGATCGGGCTCGGGGCTGTCCTGCGCGAACTGGGCGGCTTCGGCGACGATGGCGCGGACGTCGCGGTCGATCGCCTTCAACGTCTCTTCGTCCGCGAAGCCGGCGTCGATCAGCCGCTTTTTCACGAGGTCGATCGGGTCGTGGTGCTCTTTCATCGCATCGACCTCTTCCTTGGTCCGGTACTTCGCCGGATCCGACATGGAATGGCCGCGATAGCGGTAGGTTTTCATCTCCAGGAGCATCGGCCCTTTGCCTGCGCGCGCATGGGCGATGGCGGCCTTGCCGGCGTCGCGCACGCTGAGCACGTCCATGCCGTCGACCTCTTCGCCGGGGATGTTGAAGCTTGCGCCGCGCTTGTGGAGATGGGTTTCAGAGCTCGCGCGCGCGACACTCGTGCCCATGGCGTATTGGTTGTTCTCGATCACGAACACGACGGGCAGCTTCCACAGCGACGCCATGTTGAAGCTTTCGTAGACTTGGCCCTGATTGGCGGCGCCGTCGCCGAAATAGACCAGCGCAACCTTGCCGTCGTCGCGATAGGCGTTGGCGAAAGCGAGGCCGGCGCCGAGGCTCACTTGGGCGCCGACGATGCCATGACCGCCGAAGAAGGCCTTCTCCATCGAGAACATGTGCATCGAGCCGCCCTTGCCGCGGCTATAGCCGCCGGCGCGGCCCGTGAGTTCGGCCATCACGCCCTTCGGGTCCATGCCGCAGGCGAGCATGTGGCCGTGGTCGCGGTAGCCGGTGATCACCTGATCGCCCGGCTTCATGGCCGCCTGTAGACCGACCACAACGGCCTCTTGCCCGATATACAAATGGCAAAAGCCGCCGATCAGCCCCATGCCGTACAGCTGGCCGGCGCGTTCCTCGAACCGCCGGATCATCAGCATGTCGCGATAAAAACCGAGAAGGTCGTCCCTGGCGGCTTTCTGGGCCTTGGACCGTGGCGCGGCGGCATCCGCTGGCATGGGCGTCTTCATCCTCAATCGAGCAGCGCGAGTTTATGGCGCGCCTGCAGGCGCGTCCATCACTGGGCGCTCACCCGGCCGGATTGGCGAGAATGATTTCGTCGGGATGGGCGGCGTCGATCAGAATGCGGGCGCGTTCTTCGAGAAGATCGAGATCCAGGGTCTTGTCGTTGAGCCGCCGGACCTCGTCTTTGAGGGCGAGGCGCTGGGCCTCGAGCGCGGCGAGTTCGCGCGACAGACGCGCCTCCTGGTCGGCGAGCGCCATTGTCGCGCTGACGCCCTGGCGCCCCGTCATCGCATGCGCGCCGAGATAGACCACCGCCGCCGCAAGACCGATGCGCGTGAGATCAACGCCTGCGAATCGTGCGGCCGGCTTTTGCCTTTGACCACTCATGACACCCCCCGAATCGGGGTGAAGATGAGTCGCATTGGTTAAGGAATCGTATCGATTCCAAACCGAGTCAGGGATTGATTCAGCGCCGGCCGCGGATCGTCGAGGCGCCTGCGTAGACGCCCTCGTCGTCCAACTCCTCGGCGATGCGGATGAGCTGGTTGTACTTGGCGGTGCGGTCCGAGCGCGCGAGCGAACCGGTCTTGATCTGTCCGCAATTGGTCGCCACCGCGAGGTCGGCGATCGTGGCGTCCTCGGTCTCGCCCGAGCGGTGCGACATCACCGCCGAATAGCCGCTGCGATGGGCGAGTTCGACGGCCTCCAAAGTCTCGGTGAGCGTGCCGATCTGGTTGACCTTCACGAGCACCCCATTGGCGAGGCCCTTCTCGACGCCCATGGCGATCCGGCGCGGGTTGGTGACGAAGAGATCGTCGCCCACCAATTGGCAGCGGCGGCCGAGCATGTCGGTGAGGATCTTCCAGCCTTCGAGATCATCCTCGGCCATGCCGTCCTCGATCGAGATGATCGGGTAGCGGTCCACGAGGTCGGCGAGGTAGCGGGCGAACGCCTCGCTGGTCAGCGATTTGCCCTCGCCGGCGAGTTCGTAGCGGTCGTCCTTGAAGAACTCGGTCGCCGCGCAATCGAGCGCGAGGGAAATGTCGACGCCCGGTTCGTAGCCGGCCCGTTCGATCGCCTTCAGGATGAAGCCGATCGCCTCGTCGGCGTTGTTCAGATCCGGCGCGAAGCCGCCCTCGTCGCCCACATTCGTCGAGAAGCCCGCCCCTTTGAGCTCCTTCTTGAGCACATGGAAGACTTCCGCCCCCATGCGCACGGCGTCGGCGATGTCGGCGGCGCCGACCGGCATGATCATGAATTCCTGGATGTCGATCGGATTGTCGGCGTGTGCGCCGCCATTGAGGATGTTCATCATCGGCGTCGGCAGCATGCGGGCCTGCACCCCGCCGACATAACGGAACAGCGACATGTCGCGCGCTTCGGCCGCCGCCTTGGCGACCGCGAGCGACACGCTGAGGATCGCGTTGGCGCCCAGGCGGGCCTTGTTGGGCGTGCCGTCGAGCTCGATCAGGGCCATGTCGATGCGGCGCTGGTCCTCGGCGTCCATGCCGGCGATGGCGTTGAAGATCTCGCCGTTCACGGCTTCCACGGCGTCGCGCACGCCTTTGCCGAGATAGCGGTCGAGCTCCCCGTCCCGCTTCTCGACGGCCTCGTGGGCCCCGGTCGAGGCGCCCGACGGCGCCGCCGCCCGGCCGAGCGAGCCGTCCTCGAGGACGACGTCGACCTCAACGGTCGGATTGCCGCGGCTGTCGAGGATTTCGCGGCCGATGATGTCGGCGATGGCGGTCATGGGGGCGCCTTCCAGGGTGCGGTGAAAACGAAAACGCCCGGTCTTAGGACCGGGCGTCGTGAATCGGCAAGGGCCGTGGCGGGCTTAAGCGCCCTCACTCGTCTTTAGGCGTGAGGATCTGCTTGCCGCGATAGACGCCGGTCTTGAGGTTGATGTGGTGCGGACGGTGCAGTTCGCCGTCCTTGTCCTCGACGAAGGCGTTCTTGGCGAGCGCATGGTGGGCGCGACGCATGCCGCGACGCGACGGGGAGGTTTTGCGCTTCGGAACGGCCATGGCCGAAAGGCTCCAACGAGACGGGCCCAACGGGCGCCGAGAAATGGGAAGCGGGGTGTATGGCGGAGGGGCGCGGGAAAAGCAAGGGGTGGGGGTTGGGCGTTTGGAAAGCGAACCGGTCGGCGAGGACCGGAAGCCGCAGCAAAGCGGTCGGTCGCAGCACGAGCGGGGAAAGGATGGGATTCGCCGAACTAAGTCACTCGCGATTTGAAAAGCGCGAAACAAGCGCTCAAAGCCTGCCGCGACCAACCTGACGAGAGAGGTCTCCGCATGTCGCCAGCGGTTGGCTGAGAACACGACGAGCAATATGGCTCCGTACTTTTAGCTAAGCGTTCGGATAATGCGCATTGTGCGTCGCTCTGGGGGGAATTGGTCCACTTTGCCTGTGCTTTGAAAGCCAAAATGCAACGTGTACGAACCGAGGCAGACTTCTCGTCGACCCTCTACGCTACAACTTAGCCTTATTGGATCGTCAGTCCACCAATAAACATCACTTTGTTCTGTTCCGTCTCCGGCATACTTCCGTACTTTACATTCACTGGCCAATTGCGGTCGCCCATCGCTTCCAAACAACAATGTACAGCGAAATCTCGCTTGCGGAGAGTTAATGTACAATTGGTTGACTGAGCCTTCACGATCGATTTTCACCGGCCCGTCCACTGCTTCTTCGTGATAATGACCTCGGAGATTCGCTGATCGCCATTTTTCGCGAACTGCCGTCGGCGTTTCAGCATCGTCCGTCGGCGACGCCGCTGACGGCGGTTGCGCCGGTTCTTGCGATTGACGCCCGAGCTCCGTAGCGTCTCGGCGCGCAGTCTCCTTTGTCGAAGTCCGCTCTTCCGCAGTCTCAGGGTGCTGAGCTGGCAGCAAGCGCCATGCGCCGAAGCCAATCATCACAAGCGCCAGCGTCGCCGCGATCCCGCCGCCGATCAGTAATTGCGCTCGATTGCCTTCGCGAGGTCGCTTCGCAGGCGCGGACGCTCTTGTCTTGCGATCTCCACCGATTTTGCTTAGGTCAAGGCTGCCGGTGTTGACGCTGGAGCGAATGGCGGACGCCAAGCGTTCAACGTCATCATGAAAGTCTGGATCACGCCGAATTATTGCAGCGTTGCGACGCAGAAGCCGCTGTAAGCTCTCGGGCACTTCCTCGCCGCGTGGCATCCTTGCGCCGTTGACGAGCACAGGCACGACAAGCACGCCAGTCGTAGCAAGCGCAGTCTCGATCTCGATGCGCACCCAGTCATGGACATCGTCCAGCCGCCGCTTTCCGGCTTCATCTTTCGAGTCAAGCCAATGCGGCCCGATCAGGACAAGCGCCACCCGGCAGCGCGGCAATACGGTCTTGATATAGTCGCCGAAATCGACACCTGGGCCGATATTGTCGACGTCTTTGAAGACCCGGGTCTTCCCAAAGCGGGCCGCCATCGCATCGTAGATGCGCCCGGCAACATCGGCGGTATCGTCGCGCCGATAGCCTACAAAGATTGACTCGCTCGCCATGCCACGCCCCTGCCAGCCTCCCCCCGCATTCAATAGTGGCGCTGCGATCGAATGCGGTATCGAGCGTTCGGGAGTTAACCCAGCCGCGCCGGGCGTAACGGTAGCCAGAAACTAATATGAAAGCCAGAGCCGCCCGCAAACCAGAAATGGCCGGAACCCGCGCCCTTCACGCCACTCGCCCAAACACGCCATGTGGCAGTAACGGGCCGAGGCTGTGTGAAAACGACGAAGCAGTTCAGTTTCCTGTCGTGAAGCGGGAGGCGGTCGATAAAGCGGTTTGTGGAAAGCGCGGCGCGGGATCAGGGCGGGCTGTTTTCGGCGCATCTCGAAGACTTCGTCGCTGACGATAATCCTGTGCGCGCGGTCGACGCTTTCGTGGATGCGTTGGATCTGCGTGCACTCGGCTTTGACGGGGTCGATCCCAGCGCCACCGGCCGGCCCACCGGAAGATTGCCGAGAGCACGGTCGTTCAACGACCGCCATTCGTTATGCCGGCGGCGATCCCGTTGGACCTCCCCGGAATCGGTCCAGCGCAACCTCATCCCCGCTCCGTCATTCCAGGGCGCGCGGCGCGCGAACCCGGAACCCAGGGGACTGTGCTCAGTCAGCGGCGTTCGGTTCTCTAGTACTTCTCGGGAATTGAAAGGCCTCCCGGGAAAGCTTGCGAGATGGGTGTCCGACGGCGCCCGGTCACCTGGGTTCCGGGTTCGGCCTTCGGCTGCCCCGGAATGACGGGACGTCTGTTTGGTCTGCGCACGCGTTACCCCACTGGCGACATAGCTATTGTGCGCCACACAGCTCCCCGCTAGTGTGCTGCGCACGGTAGGAGCGTTCGCGGACATGGTCACGCAGGATTGGACATCGCAGATGCGGCGGGGCGCGCTGGAATTGTGCGTGCTGCGCGTCGTCCAGGCCGAGCCGAGCTATGGCTATGCGATCGTGGAGAAACTCGCCGCGCTTGGGCCGCTCGCCGCCGGTGAAAACACCGTCTACCCGCTCCTGCGCCGCCTGCGCGGGGAAGGCGCGCTGGAGGCCTATGCGGTCGAATCGGCCGCTGGCCCGCCGCGCCAATATCTGCGGATCACGTCCGAGGGCGCGGCCCGCCTCAACGCCCTTCGCCAGGACTGGCTCGACCTCGCCAACGCCGTCGAGCGCTGCCTCGCTTCCGGAGACGCCCCATGACCGACGATACGGCCATCGCCGCCTATGCCCTCGCCTTCGAACGCGCCGCCAAGCGCCTGAAGATCGCCGAAGCCGCCGACATCGCCGCCGATGTGCGCCAGCACATCGCCGAGGCGCGCGCCGCCGGCGAGCCCTGGGAGAAGGTGCGCGCCAAGCTCGGGACGCCCGAGGCGCTGGCGCGCGCCTATGCGGTCGAGCTGATGTTCGGGGCCGAAACCGAGGGACCAGATGCGAAGCGGCGCGGCGGCGGCCTGCGGCTGTGGACCTTGTTCGGCCTAGCGACCGGCGGCGGGCTCCTCACGCTGATCGTGACGACGACGCTCGGGTCGATCGCCTTCGCCTTCGCCTTGTCGACACTGATCCTGATCGGGGTTGGCATTCCGCTCACGCTCGGGGCGACGATGCCGTCCTATGTCCACTGGAGCGGCGCGCCGCCGTGGGTTGCTGTGGCGATCGCACCGTTCATGGGCCTCATCGCTTGGGCCGCGTTCCGGGGACTCGTCGGCTATCTGAAATGGTTCGCAGGCTCGCTGCG